>NZ_BTHK01000009.1:0-120985 GCF_033242365.1 Lachnoanaerobaculum sanguinis | reverse complement strand
TCAAATTTTTTGAAATATTTTTTATGTAAGAAAAGCCTTTAAAATAAGGGATTTAAAAGAATTGCATAAAACTAAATAGCTTATTAGAAATTTAAAACGTCGGAACTTTCATAGTACTTCGACGGAAGACGGGTCTACACCTCCCATGGCAACATATTTGGCTGTCATGCCAGATCCCAAAGCCGCTCCGATAATATGACCGTTTACATTGATTTGCGCATGTAACATCTTTTTTATTGTTTCTCTATCCAAAGTTTTCATGTCCCCCACGCCGTATATTTTATCACTTTGTTTTATTATAAAGACATATAAAATAAATATCAAATCTATTCAACAAAACTTTCTCTTAAACCTTGACATTCCACTTAGAATATCCTAAAATTATATTCGCGTTTAGATTGAACTGTCCGTGTCCAGGCTTCAATATAAACTTTTAAAAGTAAAATTTAATTCAACAAAAAAAGTTATTTATTTATTGGAGGTAATTGTGGCTAATATCAAATCAGCAAAGAAGAGAATTCAAGTTGCTTTAGTTAGAACTGAGAGAAATAAGTCTATCAGATCAAAAGTAAAGACTGCTATTAAGAAAGTTGACAGTGCTGTTGCAGCAAATGACAAGAAGCTTGCACAGGAGAACCTTAAGAATGCTATCGTTGAGATTACAAAGGCAGCATCAAAGGGTGTATATCACAAGAACAATGCATCTCGTAAGGTTGCAAGACTTTCAAAGGCTGTTGATAGTATCAATGCATAAAACAAACTCCAATGACCGTCATCATTGGAGCTTTTTTATTTCACCTGCCTATTTCGGCAGGTGATTTTTATCTGCTTATAATCATTTTACAAATCTTATTTCCCTGACTTGAGAATTTCTCTTCATATTCCGTCATTATATTTCCTTCAGATTCCTTTTCAGAATGAAAGTCAAAGCTGCAAAAATCAAGTTTCCACTTTGAATCCTTTACCACCTCCAAAGAATATTCAAACAGCCCGATATTATCGGTCTTAAATTCTATTACTCCGTCCTTTTTCAATATAATATCGTACACATTTAAAAAATCCGGTGATGTAAGTCTTCTGTTTGCATGTCTGTCCTTCGGCCAAGGATCCGAGAAATTAAGAAAAATCTTGTCAACCTCACCTGCCTCAAATATCTCCGAGAGCTTCTTTGCATCTGCACATAGAAATCTTAGATTGTCTATACTCTTCTCTTTTTCAAGATTTCTTTTTCTTTGTATTGCTTTCATCAGTACACTTTCATACTTTTCTATACCTATAAAGTTTATATCCTGATGTGTTATCGCCATATTTCTGATAAACTGTCCCTTGCCCATTCCTATCTCAATCTGCAAAGGTCTTTTCTCCTCAAAAATATCCTGTATACTACCCTTCAATTCTATTGCTTTATCTTCTCTGATACATTCCTTTGCTTCGGTTATAAAGTCCTCACAGCCCTTTATATGTCTAAGTCTCATTATTACTACCCCATTTCCTATATAGCAATTTAGTATACATTATATCGGATAAAAAAAGCAACAGGCATTTATGCCTGTTGCGTATAAATATATTACTGCTCTATAGCCTCTCTCTTTCCAAGAGTTATTGTTACAGTCTTTTCCACATAATTGCCGCTTTCATCCAGCCTTTGAACTGTCAAATCCACTGTTTTTCCACTCTCATAATATGTAAGCATATTTTTGAGACTTTCCATGGATCTTACACTTTGTCCGTCAAACTTTGTTATGATATCCTTGGCCTTCAAGTCTGAGGATGCTGCAGCTC
The DNA here is from genome assembly GCF_033242365.1 of Lachnoanaerobaculum sanguinis. Taxonomy (NCBI): domain Bacteria; kingdom Bacillati; phylum Bacillota; class Clostridia; order Lachnospirales; family Lachnospiraceae; genus Lachnoanaerobaculum; species Lachnoanaerobaculum sanguinis. The sequence goes on along the minus strand of NZ_BTHK01000009.1, from coordinate 119,203 downwards.
CGCCTTCTACAACCTTGTAAACATATATACCCTGTGGCATATCATATGCCTTAGCCATTTCCTCATCTATATCCTTACCCTGTATTCCAAGATATCCCTGATTCTCTGCCGCAACAACCGTTCTGGTTTCTTTGCTTGAAAGTTCAGCTATAAGATCCTTTACTGCAGAAATAGGTATGGCATAGCCCATTCCTTCAACATCGGTATCGGAATATTTAGCTGAATTTATACCGATTACTTCACCCTTCATATTAAGGAGTGCGCCGCCTGAGTTTCCCGGATTTATGGCTGCATCTGTCTGAAGAAGATTTCTTGATGTGCCTCCCTCAGTCTTTACTTCTCTGTTTAATGCCGATATATAACCTACAGTTACAGACTGTCCGTAACCAAGTGCATTACCTATGGCAACCACTCCCTGTCCAACCTTAATATCATTTGAGTCACCTATATTTGCAATACTTATCTTTGACAATGTATCCTCTGAAAGATCTGAAAGCTTAATTGCCACAACAGCAACATCATTGTCGCTGTCTCCTCCCTTTACGGAAGCTGCAGCCTTTGTTCCGTCATTAAATTCAACTTCAAGACTGTCGGTATCTGCAATAACATGATTGTTTGTGACTACCAAAAGTTCAGTATCTGTTTTTCCGACTATAATACCTGAACCGCTTGACTGTGCTTCATAACTTTGTGTTCCGAAGAAGCTGTTCTGTGTAATCTCGGCTTTACCATAAATAGCTACGACTGAAGGCATAGCCTTGTCTACAATTGTAGACACATCCATATTTGAAAGATTTGTTGCAGGTGCCGCAGTGCTTTCACTGTCACTCTTGATATCTGTTTGATTTCCTATAACAATATTGTCTTTAGTTTCCACATTGCTTGAAATATAGCTGTTGGCAACAGTATTTACACCTACCATTACTCCACCGGCAACAAGTCCGAATACAGCTGCACTTGCGACAAGACCTACGGCCTTACCTACTTTTGATTTCTTTCGCTCCTTACCCTTACTTTGGACTTTTTGAGGCTGTGCGGTAAGAGCCCTTGCTCGTACATCTTCTGACTGAGTTGTTCTATAAGTTTCTCTACTGTTTCCTTCAATGTTTGCATTATTGTTTACCTCCTCATTTGTATCTGTTTTATCTAAACTTACCGTATTAACGCTGCTGCCGGACTCCGCCTCATTTTTGGCTATATTCTCTGCAGCTTTTGCAAGACTGTCCGTATGTCTTTTTATAATACTGTCTATATCCTTTTGCTCGGACTGAGTATCAATACCGATTTCATCTGCAGTATTTGTGTTTGAAATCTCTGTTGTGTTTTCTGTGTTTGTTGTAAGCTCCTGTGTATTGTTTATCTCATTATCAAATTCATCTCTATCAAATCCCATATTCTTATTCGTACGATTACGTGCGCTCCTTTCATATATTAAAAAAGCATTGGTAGCTTTCCTTTATGGTTTATAGTCTACCAATGCTTTGTGTCTTATTTGTGTACGAAATAAGTTTAATTTGTGTTTTTTATTCAGGTTTTGCTTCCACAGTCTGTGAAACAGTACTTCCCGGTCCCACTACATTAGGAGCAGGTGCCACAGTTTCTTCTTTTGCTGTAGTCGTCAAAGGTTCCACTGTAGATTCTTTAGGACTCTTTCCCGACTTTGTCTGAGCCTGAGTTGTTTCACCCGGTCCATTTGATTTTCTGGGCTGAGCCTCACTGCTTGCGGCAGTAGTCTCTCCCGGTCCGTTTACCTTCTTTGTCTGAGTTTCAGCTGTAGTATTTTTCTTATTCTGAGCCTCGGTTGACGAAGTTATAATCTCCACATTTGAACCCTTTGAAGCCTGTGTGGTCTCTCCCGGGCCTACATTTACTCCTGTTTTTGAGCTGCTTGTGGTCTTATCCCTTTCAGCCGCACTTCCCTTCTCGGTAGGCTTTATATAGTACTTATTTCCGTCACCGTCTGTGTAATAATCATTTTCTTCATCTTTATCTATCCAAACGGTTTCACCGTCTTTATCAAGCTGATAATATCTTCCGTTATTATCTATGTAGATATCTACACTCTTTTTAGTCTCGGCTTCAGTAGTCGATTTCTTCTTACTCTTGGTTTCTTTATCATCTTCATCGGTGTTTTTATTCGACTTATATCCGCCGCTGGTTTTTACTCGCTTTATACTGTCACCGTCTTTATAAACTCCGGTATCTGATGAAATTCTGTCACTGTAGGCTTTTACTTTTGCGGAAACCTCATAATTTTCATCACCGAAAAGATATTTGTGAAGTTCCAATACATTACTCTCAAGGTTTACGGGAACTACTATAAATCCCTTTGTACCCAGAGTCATATCATCCAATTCAAACGGAAAACCTGCAGTATCTTTTAAATTATATTTTCCGAAATCATTTATTACATCAAGACCGTCCTGCCATGTAAGATTTGTCGCTACCATGGAAAGCATATTTCCAAGAAGATCATTCAAAGTCTTAAGATCGGCCTTCTTTGCCTTCTCAAAGGCAAGTTCAATAACTTTTCTCTGTCTTTCCGTTCTCTGGTAATCTGTGTCCATATATCTAAGTCTTGCATATGCAACAGCCTGAACACCGTCCAAATGCTGCATGCCCGGAGCCTTTAACTGTACGGATCCTATACCTGTTCCCTTTACAGTTTCTGTAATATAAGAGTTTATATATTTAAACTCCGGCTTTGTGATTTCTATATCTACACCGCCCAAAATATTTATTGCTGTTGCAACCGCCTTCCAGTTGAATGTAACATAGTCTGTAATATTAAGATCCAAACTGTCATTTAACATCTTAACAGCTCTTGCCGGTCCGCCATAGCTATATGCATGTGTGGCCTTCTGGAATGAATTCTTACCTACATCAAGGTATGTATCTCTGTATACAGATACAAGCTTAATATCTCCTGTAGCCTGATCTATTGAACATATAATTATGACATCGGATCTGTTTCCTTTTCCGACACTGTTGTCTCTGGAGTCTACACCGAATAATGCAATATTTCTATATCCTCTCATCTCCTGAAGCTTTTTTTCCGACAAGCCGGTATTTGCCACCTCTTCCACATCATACTCCGGTCGTTGGATTTTAGAATATTGTTTCAGCGCATAGGCATATGCAAATATAACGCCCAGAACCAACATCTCCGCTATAAGCATAGTAATGAAAAAAGCAACCTTTGACTTTTTCTTTTTTCTGGACTTCTTTTTTTCTTCGCTCATTATGATCCTCCTGCTAATAAGCATTCTTATTGATAAATCCCTTAAATATCGTCAAAAACATTATCTTGAAATCAAAACCTAAAGTCCAGTTTTCAATATAATATAAGTCATGGTCTATCCTCTTTTGTATTGAAGTATCTCCTCTAAACCCGTTAACCTGTGCCCAACCGGTAAGTCCCGGTCTGACTTGATGTTTTATCATATAATGCGGTATTTCTTCTCTGAACTTTTCCACATAAAAAGGTCTCTCAGGTCTCGGACCCACAAGTGACATATCACCCTTTAAGATATTGAAAAACTGAGGCATTTCATCAATACTTGTTTTCCTTATAAATCTACCTATTTTGGTGACTCTCGGGTCATTTGGAGTAGTCCATTTTGACTTTTCCTCTGACGGCTTTTGTACAGCCATTGAGCGGAATTTATACATTTTAAAAGGTTTATTGTGTAAACCGACTCTTTCTTGAGCATATATTATGGGGCCACCGTCTGTCAGCTTTACCAGTATTGCGGTAATTAACATCCATGGTGAGAACAGTATTATACCAAATAATGCCCCGAATATGTCAACAATTCTTTTTATATATGCATTGTGCAATTCTGTAAGTGGCACATGCCTGATATTTATTACCGGCAATCCCTGTAAGTCCTCTATGTATGGAATAGTAGGAATAAAATTATTGTAATCAGGTATAAACTTTGTATGAACACCGGATTTCTCACAGTCATTTACTATGGCTTCCAGATGTTCATATTCTTTTATACTGAGAGTTATCGCTATTTCATCAAGCACATTCATCTCTAATATCATATGAAGATTCGCTATAGTTCCTATCACCTTTACACCGTTATAGCTGAATCCTCGTTCTTTATTATCATCCAAGATACCCCTGATATTATATCCCCACTCAGGATTTTGTTTTACTCTGTCTATATATCCTTCAGCAGCCCTTGAATACCCGATTAATAAAATATGCTTCTGATTATACCCCTTCTGTCTTATGTTCATTAAGAAAATTCGTATTGAAGTTCTCTCAACTATCATAAGTACATTTGCCAGAATATAGAAGATAATTACCAATCTTCTTGAGAAGTGATGCATATTCATATTTTTACCACCCAAATAGAGTGTCAATGTAAATATCAACCATCCTATGGAATTGGCTTTGAATATATTTGCTATCTCGCTTCTTCTTCCCGAAACTCTCTTAGGTGTATACAGTTCAAAGAATTCATATAATATCAAAAAACCGGGTATAATTATTATCAGAGCACTGAAATACTCCTGTGCCGACAATGCAAGCAAGGCATCATCATTATAATACATTATAAGATAAGCTATTAAATAACTTAAAAATATAACCAGAGCATCTAAGAGTATATGCAGCCTGTTTAATCTCTTCTGGTTTTCTTTAATCATATATTGCTCCATATCACAATCTTATGCGATAGACTTCTTTTCATTATTCGTAAAATCATATATCAATTTTACAACCAAACGCAAAATCATTTATTACATTTTACTTAATCTTTAGTAACAGTTCTCAACTGCTATGTCTTTTTATAAATCTATACACATATTCAAATGTTCCGGCTATTATCTCGCCCTCCAGCGCCAATATATCCGTTTTTCTGATTTCCGAAAAATCAACTCTTTCACATTCTCCAAGATTTTTAAAGCCTTCTTTAAGTCCGCTTATATAATCTGTCAGAAATCCTTTTTTAAAGAAAAATGCCGTTTTAATTAAAGTTCCCAGTAAAAGTGGGAAAAAGTTAAATGCAATCTGCAGGTTTGTCATATTTTTATAAATCAAATAAATATTATTTCTTGCTGCAAGTCTTACCTTAAAGGAATTGTATTTTGATCCTGAAGTTGCACTTCCGAGATGATATACCTTGGCCATTGGCTCAAAACCGATAATATATCCTCTAAGTCTTGCTCTGAAACTTAAGTCCATATCCTCCAAATATGCAAAATGCATTTCATCAAAATAACCTATTTCATCCAAGATGCTCTTTCTGTATATACTTGCACCGGCACATGCCGAAAATACAGCTCTTCTTTTTGTAAAATCCGCTACCTTTTCTCCGACACCTATCTGATACCCCCAGCCTAGGAGAGAATATCCGTCTCCGGCATCATCCACAAGTTCCTTGTCATGAGCATTTATCATCAGTGGATTTATTGCAAATATCTTTTCAGACTTTTCTATTGCATTAACAAGCATTTCCACATAGTCCGGAAATACTTCGGTATCATTGTTCAACAAGATAACATATTTACTGTCACAGGCTGCAAGTCCTACATTTACTCCACCTGCAAACCCAAGGTTTTCATCCAGATAAATCACTTTTATATTCAGATTGCTTTCATAACTTTCAAGATCTCTCAAATAATCTACGGACTCATCCTTTGAACCGTTGTCTACCACCAAAATTTCAAAATTTTTATAAGTTTGAGTTCTAAGCGATTCAATGCAATCCTTCATAAACTTTATACCGTTATAGTTCGGTATTATTATTGTTACTTTACTCATCTTTCTCCCGGATACCTAAAGGTATTTTTTTATCTTCTCGTCAATAAACGGTTCACCTATTTTTTCATTCAACAAATCTCTAAGTGCAAAGTTTGACTTACGTAATGTAAGATTAGGATTATAATACGGGTCTCCCTTTTCCAGTATTTTGGGCCATCTTTTCATAAATATAGCGGTCTCTCTGTTAAATCTTTCGATTTTTTCAGGGCTGTCCTCAAGTCCTCTTGACTTTGACTCATAATGATAGAAAAGTGCATAAGGATTATAGACTACAAGATAGTTTTTATCCCTTACCTTCATACAAAAATCGATATCATTAAATGCAACCGCCAATTCTTCACTGAATCCGCCAACTTCTTCAAACACCGATTTCTTCGTAATAAGTGCTGCAGCCGTTACGGCGGAATAATCCTGTAATGTAAGTGCTCTGTGGAAATAGCTGTTTTCAACCTCTGAAAGTCCTATAAAGGTATGTCCCGCCACTCCTCCAAATCCGACTACAACACCTGCATGCTGTATTGTATCATCATTGTAGAGAAGTCTTGCACCCACTATACCGACATCCTTTCTCACCGCATACCACATCATCTCTTCTATTGAAGTCGGATTTATAAGTTCTATATCATTGTTTAAAAAGAAAAGATATTCACCGTTTGCAAAGTTTACTCCAAAATTATTGATAAGAGAATAGTTAAATTCTCTCTCCCAACGCACAACCTTTACATTGTCAAACTCCTTTTGAATCTTATCATAGTACTCAAAAGTCTTTTTATCGGTAGAATTATTTTCCACAACAATAAACTCAATATTCTTATAACTGCTCTTTGTCATTATAGAGCGAATCGCCAAATCAAGATCCTCTCTGTGGTCCTTGTTAGGAATAATAATTGAAAGCAAAGGTTTATCTTCCATAATAAAGTATTTGTGATAAATACCGTAATCAACACCCTTTTCTATCTTTTCTAAAGGTAATGAAATCCCTACTCTTTCAATATGTGCCTTTATTGCTCTTGCTCCCGCTTCAAATGCGTATAATTTACTTTGCGGATTTGAAGCTGTTGAATTCATATGGCATCTCCAATGGTATAAAACCTTCGGTATATGTACAATCTTTTTTGCATTCTCAGTCACTCTGAATATAAAATCATAGTCCTGTGCTCCGTCAAATGCCGCATCAAACATTCCTGCTACATCCACAAGCTCCTTCTTTACTACAAAGAGATGACAGATATAATTCACACTTTCAAGTAAGTCGATATTAAAATCAGGCTTAAAATGAGGATCGAATAATGAACCTCCGTCCATATCCAGCTTATCCTCATCGGAGTATAAGCAGTCACAGTTTTCTTCATTTATTGCCTTTGCACATTCATACAATGCATTTTCGGTAATAACATCATCATGATCTGCAAGTACTATATAATCACCGCTTGCCATCTTAAGTGCTTCATTTGTATTTCCGGCAATGCCCAAGTTTTTGCCAAGTTTATTATATTTTATCTTGCTTCCCGTGTTTTTTTCTTCAATATATTTTTTTATGAAATCTTCCTTGTCCTTGCCGTTTTCACTTCCGTCCGCAAGGCAAATCTCAAAGTTTGAATAAGTCTGTGCAAGAATTGAGTCAAGCAACTCTCTGAGGAAATTATCAGGAGTCGCATAAAGAGGTATTACTATTGAAAATAAAGGTGAGTAGTCAAATTTAACTTCTCTTTGTGCTGCCAACTCTTCCTTTGTAGGCTTGGTCTTTTCATACCATTCCGTATATTCGTAATCATTGTCCATTCCCTGTATTTTACTCTTTGACTTTCTGATAAGAGCTCTCAGTCCGTTCTTTTTCATGAAGTTAAAAGCAACCCTTACAGTTTCCATATTGCAAAGGTCTTTAAGTTTTTCCATCCTTTTATAGGCCACACTTGAACGCTTATATATAAGCTCCTCATTATATTTGATTTTCTTCTTTTGATTGTCGACTTTTATCTCAAGATAATAGTCTTCACCCCTTTTATAATCAAACTTAATATCAAAACCGTAATCTTCATCATATATTTTACCGAAATATACCTGACATACATCATCTCTTCTGGTCTTTACATATTTGAAGTCAACACTTTCCATTTTACTGTTATATACATGAAAAGAAGGCTGTGAACCGGGTTTTTTACCCACTACCCAACCGTTTAATGTGATATAATTCTCGCGTATGCGAACATAGTCCACCTTATATTTCATAAAGTATTATCCTTTTTATAATATTCTGTGCTTTAGTGCAGCCTTTATTCATCAAAATTGAGTCTTTCCTCTTCAACAACCAAGGGTCTCTTCATCACTCTTTGATTTATTGTAAGTATGTACTCGCCTATAAGTCCTATAAAGAATATCTGTATTGAACCTAGGAAAAGCATCCCTATAAGTATCGGGGCCATACCTGCCGGAAATCTGTCCCAGTATACCAATTTCAAAATCAAATATATTACCGCAATAATCATTGATATACCTGAAAGTATGACTCCCGCAAATGTGGCAAGTCGCAGTCCTACCTTGGTATATGCCGTAACCGAAAGCATTGCCGCATCGTACAATCTGTATAAATTATTGCTTGTAATTCCGGCTCTTCTTTGCGGTTGCTCATATGGAATCTCTTTTCTTCTGAATCCAAGTTCCGCAACTATTCCTCTCAGGAAAGGAACCGGATCGTCAAGATTTCTCATAACATTTATAAACGCCTTATCATACAGTCCGAAACCTGTAAAATGTTCTATCTGCTCAACTTCTGAAAGTTTCTTTATAGTTTTGTAATACAGACTTCTAAGATGATACATTATCTTATTTTCCTGACTGGACTTCTTGATTCCGATAGCTATTTTATAGCCCTCTTCCCAGGCTTTTACATATTTTGGTATCATCTCCACCGGATCTTGAAAATCTGCAGCCATCAGCACTGTGGCATCTCCGGTACTTTGCAGCATTCCGTAATAAGGTGAATTAAACTGTCCGAAATTTTTCGCATTAAATATACCTTTAATACCCTTATCCGATTTGCAGAGTTCTCTTATCAACTCTCTTGTATTATCTTTTGAATCATTATCAATAAAAATAATTTCATACTCATATGATGAAAGATTTTTCTTAAACTCTTCTCTTATGGCATCCGCCATAGGTACCACATTTTCCTCTTCATTAAAACATGGTACAACTATACTTATTTTTTTCATTCTACCATCCCGTAAGTATCATTGTCTTTATAACAGTATTGCCCTTGTCCCTCATAAGTTCAAGAGCCTGTTCTACATTTTCAAAGCCTTCAAATGTATGTGTAATCAGTTTTTCAGGTGTAAATCTTTTATGCTTTACCATTGAAAGAAGTCTCTCCATTCTGACTCTGCCGCCTTTTCCAAGCTCCATATATACGGTTTTTCCTGACATACCTCTACCTGAAGAAAACTTCGGTATCTCCATACTTCCGTCACCTGTAAAAAGTTTCAAATTTACAACCTTCCCGACACCATATCTTACCATATCTATGGCATCTGAAAAAGACTTATCATTGCCACCTGCAATTATTACCACATCTGCGCCCTTGCCTTTTGTTGCTTTAAGAACATATTCCGTAACATTGTTATCCTTATATGAAATAACCTCGCTTGCACCGTACTCATATGCCAGTGGAATACTTACACCTCTGCTTCCGACCGCAATGATTTTTCCGGCACCTCGAAGGGCGGCACCGCATATTGCCATAAGCCCTACACCACCGATTCCAAGCACAACAACTGTATCTCCGAAATTTACCGTTTCCGCACCTGTAAAGCCTGTAGTGGCCATATCTGTACACATAAGCCCGTTTCCAAGACTTACACCCTCAGGCAAAATAGCCAAGTTTAAATCCGCATCAGCCACTTCAAATTCTCTTGCAAAAACTCCCGGCGTACTTCTTCCCAAAGTATTTGCACTGAAGTTTGCTCCTGCATGTAAAAAATTTCCGTCCTGTATATCTTTGTCATGAAAATTCGGTGTCATAGACGGAACAACAACTACATCCCCTTCTTTAAAGTCTTTGACTTTTTCACCGACTTTTACAATCCTTGCAACTGCTTCATGTCCCAAAATAAGATTATCCGGTTTCTTTGATCCGGATCCGTATACGGTATTTACATCAGATGTGCAAACCGATATCGCTACCGGTGTCAATATAGCATTATATGGATCTGAAAGTTTCGGGCTTGGCAAATCTATAATTTTTGCTTCGTTTCTCCTTATAAGCGCAAATGCCTCCATGATATATCCTTTCAATAATATTTCTTATCTAATTATATATCTTAAATGCAAATGGAACAATAGTGTTAATATAAACAAAAAATGCTTATACCGACATACTAAGAAGAAATCTTTCAATAGCGGCATAAGCATCTTTTTCATTCTTTTAAAATCATCAAAATTCTAATTAATTATCTTTTGTCACCGACAAAAAATACTGCAACTGTTCCGGGACCTGTGTGTGCACCGTTCACATGGCCTATATCTTTTACTTCTACATTTCCCTTTAAATTCGGGAAACGAGCCTCAAGCATACTTGCCAACTTGTTTGCTTCTTTTTCTGAATCTGCATGGCTGATAAAACATTTTCCGGTATATCTCTTTCCATCTACGGCCTGTGTTTCCATTCTTGAAACTATAGCCTCCATGGTCTTTTTCTTGGTCTTTACTTTTTCAATAACTACCAACTTACCCTCTCCGTCAACACACATAAGCGGACAGAAATTCAATGTCTTTCCAATCTTAAAAGTAAAATTGGCAAGACTTTCTTCTCTCAAGTAGGTAGTTAAGTCTGTGGAAAAGAACCAGTGATTGATATACTTCTTGGAATTCTCCGCATAACTTTTCAGCTTGTCAATAGGCATTCCCTCATCTCTTTTGTCTGCCAGGATGTCTACCAGCAGTCCCATACCGGCTGATGCAGACAAAGAGTCTACTACATATAACTGTCTTTCAGGATACTCCCCTTTAAGTTCCTTAACTGCTGCCATCGCTGATAGATACGATTCGGATATACTTGATGATAAGCAAATATGCAATACATCCTTGCCATCTTCCAAGAATTTTTTAAAGTATTCCTTGTATTCTGCCATGTCGATTTGACTTGTTGTCGGACTTTCACCGTTTCTCATTCTTTCGTAGAACTCCGACAAAGGCACGCTCTCTCCCATACTTTCATCATATGTCTTGCCACCTATAGTGTATTTACAGTCTATATGATGAATATCCCTACTAGAGTAATACCCGTTAGTCATATCTGCGGTGGAGCTGCATGATAAAATATAGTCCTCCATGACTATACCTCCTAACGTTTTTTTGTGACCCAACCAAATGGAATTTGATACCAAAACATCATCTACGTCCCATTAAAAATGTTCTGATATAAGGATCGGTCAATCCTTCTTTTCTGTCTTTACATATCAAGTCAATCTAATGTCAATTTGCAAATTCTTCTGCAACTCTATAATAACATACTTTTAGGCTATTTTTCAATATTTTATTATTTGATTTATATTTTTTATGCGTTTTTTTATTCACAAAATGATTTCAAAAAAAGTAATTTTACTATATAAACATATATATAAGATATATTTGTTCAATATGGAAAATTATAGTTCAGCTATTAAACAATTATACAATCTGCTGTATCATGTTGAAAGAACATCAATGATAGACTGCAATGCTTCCAAACTTCCGTTATCTCTTATCTTATAAAACAGATGTTCCAAAGTCTTTTTTTCTCCGATTCTTGCCATCTCTTTTTCAAGATTTTCCGTTGCGTCTGAAAACACTTTTAAATTTTCCTGAAACAATGCCCATTTTAAAAATTTCTCCACACCTTCATCCGTCATTGCATTTGCTTTTTCAATACTTATCTTCTTTTTCTCATTGTTTTCATCTGCAAACTTTTTCATGTCATCCATATTGTAATAATATACATTATCAAGGCTTCTTACTCTTTCATCTATATCACATGGAACCGCCAAATCAATGAATACTTTTTTACTTCCCGGCACAATATTCTCCTGAATATGTTCTTTTGTCAGAGTGAAATGAGGTCCGCTTGTAGCCGAAACAATAACATCCGCATCATTTATATAATCATATCTGTCGTTATATTCTATAATTCTCACCCTGTCCATCACATTTGGAGACATATCTATATTATGCCTTCTTCTTGTAACATATATCTGTGAAAAATCGTAGCTTATCGCATTCTTTAATACGATATCTCCGATTTTTCCGGATGCACCTATCACAAGTATATTTTTTCCTGAAAACGAATTAAGTACATCCTTTGCCGCTCTCAGTGCCAATGTAGCTGTAGATACTCCTGATTTTGAGATTAAAGTTTCTGTTTTTATCTTCTTAGCCTCTGTGACGGCGTCTCTGAACAATGTATTAAGATATAAATGTGCTGTATCGCACTCTCTTGCAAATTCTATAGCATCCTTTACCTGCCCAAGTATCTGGTCTTCACCTATAAGCATTGAATCCAAACCTGCACTGACCTTATACAGATGAGAAACTGCACTCTTTCCGGTATAGAAAAGCAAATAATCTCTGAGGTTTTCTATATTTATACCTATTATCTCTTCACATTTTTCCAAAATAATGTTTATTATACTGCCGGTACTCTTGTCATTTCCCGCACTTACATATATTTCGGTTCTGTTACATGTGATAAGTACTGCGGCTTCATCTATCAGTTCTTCACTGCATAATGATTTTAAAAGTCTCTTTTTGTCCTCAGTTCCGAATGCAAAATACTCTCTTATCTTTTGCGGTGTATTTCGAAAGCTTAAGCTTAGGAGTAAAATCATTCTTTTCCCCCAAACTCGGCTATTACATCCAAAGTATTCTTTATATCCTCAGCTGTATGTGCATTGGATATAAATGCCGCCTCAAATTGACTGGGTGCCACATAAATACCGTTCTCTCTTAAAAAGCTGTAATAACTTGCATATTTGTCAAGATCACAGCTTAATACATCCTCATAGCACTCAACTTTCTTTGATGTGAAAAATACCGATAACAAAGAACCCACTCTGTTTATATGTACTTTTTTCTCTCCCTCATTCATTATCTTTTCTATGCCTTCAGCCAAAAGTTTAGCATTTTCATCTATATTTGCATAAATCTCAGGATTTTGAAAAAGTACTTCAAGAGTTGCAATACCGGCTGTTGTCGCTATAGGATTTCCACTCAGAGTACCCGCCTGATACACATCTCCAAGAGGACTGATATGAGCCATTATCTCTTTCTTTCCACCATACGCCGCCAGTGGCATACCTCCACCTACTATCTTGCCTACAGTAACTAAATCAGGCCTTATTTTAAAGTATTCACAGGCTCCTCCCTTTGCCAGTCTGAAACCTGTTATTACTTCATCAAATATCAAAAGAGCATTATTCTTTTTTGTGATTTCTCTAAGAAATTCAAGAAATCCGTCCTTTGGAGGAATAACACCCATATTTGCCGCTACAGGCTCCACAATAACTGCAGCAATCTTGTCATTATATTTATCAAATAATGCTTTGACGCTTTCTTTATCATTAAACTCCGCAACAACAGTATTTTTTGCATAGTCATTAGGTACTCCACCGCTTGAAGAAATTGCCTCTGTAAGTACACCGCTTCCGGCTTTTACCAAAAGTCCGTCCGAATGTCCATGATAGCAACCTGTAAATTTTAAAATAAGATCCTTATTTGTATATCCTCTTGCAAGTCTAATGGCGCTCATTGTAGCTTCCGTACCTGAATTTACCAGTCTTACCTGCTCCATAACAGGCATTGCTTCATTTATCATTTCAGCAAGTATATACTCCTTCTTTGTAGGAGCACCGAAGCTGAGGCCTTTTTTTAATGCTTTTTTTACCTTTTCAAGTACATACGGATGAGCATGCCCAAGTATTGCCGGTCCCCATGAGCATACATAATCTATATATTCATTTCCGTCTACATCAAATATCTTTGATCCTAAGCCCGACTTTATAAATACCGGATCCCTGTGTACCGCCCTTGCCGCACGAACCGGTGAGTTTACACCGCCCGGAATATACTTTTGAGATATAACGAAATATTTTTCCGATTTTTTATAATCCCTTGATTGCATCTACTATCCCCTTTACATCATATTGTTTTGCTGTAATCAATTCCTCTATACCAAATTCCCTAAGAGCCTTTGTGGTCACAGGCCCTATAGATACCACTCTGTTTAAAAGAGCCGATTTATCCTCTATCATCTCACACAAAGCCCTTGCCGCACTGGCACTTGCCACTACCACATAATCAAATTTCTTTATTTCCTTATTGAGCTCGAAACTTCTTCTGTAGTCAATAATTGTGTCATATATTGGAATATCGCTGAATTCTATACCTGCCGTTTTAAGTCCGTTTGGAAGATTGTCATTTCCAAGCTTGGCTCTTAGCATAAGTACTTTACTGCTTTTATCAAGCTTTGGCAAAATTTCTTCCACAAAACTTTTTGAGTCAAACTTGCTCGGAATAAAGTCCGCGTTCACTCCGTACTTTTTCAAAGCTTCACCGCTTCCGCTACCTATAACGCATATTTTTTTATTATATAGGCTTCTGATATCTATATCATATTTTTTTATCTTATCAAAAAATATATCCACACCGTTTGAGCTTGTAAATAAAACATGTGTGGCAAGCTCAAGCTCCGAAACAAATCTTTCCTTATCAATTTCCATCTCTTTTGTAGCGATAAGACTCATCTCACAAGTATTTGCTCCAAGCTTTTTAAATTCAGGTGACATCTTTTCCACCAAACCCTTGGTTGCAGTAAGGAGTATATTTTTACCTGAAAGCGGCAGTATATTTTTTTGAAAGAAAGCAAGATTCTTTTCACATACATTGCCAACCACTATAAGAGCCGGAGAAATAATATTTTCTCTTTTTGCAATCTCTTCTATATTTGAAAGCTTCCCTCTGAATACTCTTTGATTATACCTTGTTCCGTTTTCAATAACAGCGGCTCCGATATCATGATTCATTCCGTTTGACAGCAGACCTTGTACTATCAAACTTAAGTTTGATATTCCCATTAAAAATACCAAACTTCCCTCAAGCTTTGCTATATTTGTAAAATTTAAATCAAGTTCTTCTCCCTGTTTTTTATGGCCGGTAAAGACATGAAACTCTGCGGCTTCCCCTCTGAATGTAACAGGTATTCCGGCATAGCCAAGACCTGCATAGAATGAGCTGATTCCATGCACTATTTCAAAATCAATACCTCTTTCCAAGAGATACTCGGCCTCTTCACCGCCTCGCCCGAAAATATAGGGGTCACCCCCTTTTAGTCTTACTACATATTCACCTGTAAGAGCATGTTCTGCAATAGTCTCATTTATTTTATCCTGTGTAAGATAATGCTTTCCTGATATCTTACCTGCATATATAAGCTTTGCACTCATCTTTGCCCTGTTTAATATAGTTGGATTCACCAGATTGTCATATACTATAACATCGGCAGTTTCTATACATTCACATGCCCTTAATGTAAGCAGTTTTTCATCTCCGGGTCCAACACCTACCAGTGATACACTATTTATTTTTTTATCAAACATTTTACCTCTTTAATTTGCCCGCCAATTCCTCTATGGCAATCAGCAATTTTTCTAATGTCTTTTCTATATTATCGGCTTCCATATATTTACCGTCAAAGTAAGCTCTTATACTATATTTTTTTCGGTTATCGGATATATAAATACCTGCACTTGTATGGCAATCGGCCTGTAATACACTTAAATACCTTCTCTCTGCAATAAATAAAGACTCACATTCTTTATCCTGTATTTTTTCAAGTATCTCTGCCATATCATCATTTGCATATTCTGCACATAATATTCCTTGTGCAGGTGCCGGCAATATATCACATTCTTTTATAACAAAAATGCTTATCTTATCAAAAATATCGCTATATTCCGCGGCATATTTATTATCTTCAAGAAGTCTGTCAATTCCTGCACCTGCCAAGATAACACCATCCACCTCACCTGAAAATATCTTTCCTATTCTGGTGATTACATTCCCTCTGACAGGCAGTATTTCAATATCCTTGTTTAAAAGCCTCAACTGTTCGGACCTTCTTTTTGAGCTTGTACCTATTCTAAAACCCTTTGTTAAGTTTCTTATATCTGTATTTGAATCTTTATTTACCACAAGAATATCATTGACTGCCGCTCTTTTTAAAACCGGCATAATTTTTAGCCTGTTGTCAAACTCTAAAGGCAAATCCTTCGCTGAATGCACCGCCAGATCTATATCTCCATTTATCAGTGCTTCTTCCAGCTCCTTTGTAAATAAACCTTTTCCGCCTATTTCCTGTAATGAAATATCAAGCCTTTTATCACCTACCGTATTCATAGGAACATACTCTATTTTTATATGGGGGAAGCTATCTATTATAGCATCCCCCACCAATTTGCTCTGCGCCAGTGCCAGAGCACTTTTTCTTGTACCTATTCTTATTGTATCTTTATGAAACATATACCGCCTCATTTGCGTGCTTAAGTATAAGACTTCTTACAAAATCATATTCTCCAAGTCCTTTAAGTTCAAAACTTACATTTTTTCCTCTTTCTTCAAGAATCGTTTTGAAGCTGTCCTCATCACCTGCCATATCATTCTTTGCATGATCTCCTGCCACTATCATAAAAGGTGACAGATGAACGGACTTGTATTCCGAAAGCTGTGGCAGAATATCTTCAATATACGGATAACCCTCTACACAGGCTATATGTATATCATCTCTCCCTGTATCTACAAATCTGTTCCTAAGCTGTTCATATATTTCATTAGCTTCATGGTCTGAACCATGCCCCATCAAAAGATATGCACTGTCAGCTTCTTTATTGTATATCTCATCCAGTTCATCTATTATACACTTAAAGTCAGCATCCTTTTCCAAGAGTGCATCGCCAATCCTTATTTTTTTAAATCTATCCTTATAGCTTAATACTGCATCCTTGACTTTATTATGTTCCACGCCGTTTATAATATGAGTACTTATTACCAATAATTCTTCCACACCTTCTTGTACAGCCTCATCCAGTGCCTCTTTTATGTTGTTGATATGTAAGTTCTCACGACGTTTTAATTTTGCTCTGATAATATCGCTTGTCCAAGCTCTGATAAAGATACTGTCATTAAAGGCTTCTCTTATATCATTTTCTATCACATCTATTGTCTTTTTTCTGGTGTCCTCATGTGTTGTTCCAAAACTTGCAACTATAACTCCCTTTTTCATCCGATTACCCCCTTGTCAATACATTTTGCCAGTTCTTTTGCATAATATGTAATATAAATATCAGCTCCCGCTCTGAATGCCGATACCGCCATCTCACACATTATCTTTTCTTCATCTATAAAGCCGTTCTTTGCCGCGGATTTCACCATGGAATACTCACCGCTTACAGAATATGCGGCTACCGGAACATTCGTAATCTCCTTGACTTTTGTCACTATATCCAAAAAGCTCATAGCCGGTTTTACCATTACAATATCGGCACCTTCTAAAATATCCTCTTCCACTTCCTTTAGTGCTTCTCTTACATTGTGCACATCCATCTGATAGCTCTTCCTGTCACCGAAAGCAGGTGCGGAATCTGCCGCCGCTCTGAACGGACCATAAAATGCAGAAGCATACTTTGCTGAATATGCCATTATAGGAATATTTTTATATCCGTTATCATCTAAAATTGCTCTTATCTCTTCAACCCTGCCATCCATCATATCTGAAGGAGCCACCATGTCGGCTCCGGCTTCTACCTGTGAAAGCGCAATCTTTGCAATATACTTTATAGTTGTGTCGTTATCTACATCACTTCCGTTTAATATTCCGCAATGTCCATGTGAAGTATACTCACACATACATACATCACCTATTACATAAATCCCCGGATATTTTTTCTTTATATATCTGATTGCCTCCTGAATAATACCATGGTTATGGTATGCCTCACTACCTACTTCATCTTTATGCTTCGGTATGCCAAAGAGCATTACGGCACCGACTCCTGCATCTAAAAGTTCTTCTATTACACTGTCACATCGGTCTATACTCATTCTATACTGTCCCGGCATGGACTCTATTTCTTCAAATATATTTTCTCCCTCTTCAAAAAACATAGGATAAATAAGGGCATCCTTGCTTATCCTTGTTTCTCTGACCATATTTCTTATACCCGTATTTGCTCTCAGTCTTCTGGTCCTAAACATATGTCCTCCCTGCTTCAGTCAAAATCTTCCTGCTTCGGATTTTCTTCCTGTTCTTTCCTGCATTCCTCAACTATATCTTTTATATTGTATCTGATTGCACTTGCCACCCTTCTTGCCAATTTATGGTTACTTCCGGATGATGTTACTCCTATCACCATCTCTTCCTCTGTAACAATCCCCGGAAAATAGAAATCACAATTCTTATAATTCGAGGCATCATTTACTATAACACCGGCTTTTTTACAATCCCATACTATCTTTTCATTCAGCTCCTTGTCATTGGTAGCGGCTATAACATAGTCAACACCTACAACATCCGAACTGTCATAAGCTCTTTCCTTTAAAATCAGCCTGTCGTCCTGCAAATCCATTATAGTTACCGCTATAGACTTTGCTACTACTATTATCTTGCAACCGAACTCCTTAAGTTTTAGAATTCTTCTTGCAGCTATATTTCCGGCCCCTACCACCAAAAATGTCTTTTTACTTATATCAATAAACAGCGGAAAATACTTTGCCATATCATCCTCCTTCTATATAGAATCATGTCCATATTATAACATATAATAATATAAATATTATCTAAAATATCTTGTGACGGTATAAATGTTCATCAAAAAAAGCAGGGATAATTCAAATTCAAATTTTCCACATACCGGACATTTATGTTTAGACAATCACAGTATTGTAATAAGATTTTTAATTGGTATAATAAAGATATAAAAGGATTTAACAATAATCCTGCATGGCTTTTTTATAAAATTTCTATACTTATATTCTTAAGTTTCACCCTAACGTGGATTCTAAAATATTTCTTTGATATAATAAAGGAGCAGATTATGCAAGAGAAAGATATATCACAAAAGATGTTGGAACAATTCAATGATGTCTTTTCCGACATAGTAAATGTACTTTTATTTAATGGCGAAAATGTAGTGGATGAAAATTCTCTACTTGATACACCTACAACCAGCATGCTAAAGATTGACGGTAGCGTCCATTCTCAGGATAGAGATGTTTCCAAGTATTGGCAACACAGCCGTATAAATATTGCTTTATTCGGTTTTGAAAATCAAACTGTACCCGATAAGCTGATGCCTTTAAGAGTAATCAGTTATGACGGTATAGAGTATGGAAGACAAACTAAAAAACGACATATATATAAGACTAAATATCCCGTGATTACCTTGGTATTATATTTAGGATACAAAAAGAGATGGAACTATCCGATTAATATACTCGATATTGTTAAAGTTGATGACAGATTAAAACCTTTTGTCAATGATTATAAAATCAATCTTTTTGAGATAGCATATTTGGATAATGAAAAGACAGCATTATTTAAAAGTGATTTCCGGATACTGGTTGATTATTTGCATCAATTACGAACAAACAACTCATATAATCCAAAAGATTATACAATAAAGCATATAAATGAACTGCTAACCCTTATGTCCGTTATGACAGGGGATAATAGATTTGAAGATTCAATAAATGAAGCTAATGAAAAGGAGGCTAAATATATGTGCGAAGTTCTTGATATTATTGAAAATAGAGGAATAGAAAGAGGTCTGGAGAAGGGCAGGCAGGAAGGTGCCGATATGGTAAGTAAGCTTAATGAGTTACTGTTAAACGAAGGGAATATTGATAAACTTCGCAGAGCCAACACCGACAAAGATTACAGGTATAAGTTGTTAAGGGAATATAATATATTGAAGTAATTTTTCAATTTATTATTTCCTTTAAATTTAATATTTTTTGTCCAACCGATGTGTTTCTATGAAATATTAGAATTAATAAACGGATAATAAAACCAATTTCTTAACGATTTTATTATCCGGTTATTTTATACTTACTATATGAATTTTGAACCACGTATAGCTGAATTGTGAATATCTTGTTTATCAATAATAATAAAATCATTCATATGATACATATAATCATCTTCTGTTTCATAGATTACTGTATACCATATCAAGATCTTTGTCTTCCACCATAATTTCATATTTTCCCCATTTAAAGCCTAATTTCATCTATTTCTCCGGTATATATTCCTATCATTTTTTATTCTCATCATAATATACAATAGTAACTTCTATAAAACTTCTCCAAGTCCAATAAAACTAAATCACCTGCATGCTTGTGGAACACCATATCTTTCAGCAGAAGCAATAGCTTCATTTGGGATCACACCGCCTACGCGGGGAACACTCTGATATCATATCAATATCAAAATCAGGATCACCCCCGCCTACGCGGGGAACACGAAATGTCAAAGTATTATTCAGCGCATCAGGTGGGATCACCCCCGCCTACGCGGGGAACACTGATTAGTTCATCATGTTCGGCCTGCTCCTTCAGGATCACCCACGCATACGCAGGGAACACGCAAACTCCATTAAAATACCAAGTTCATTTTTAGGATCACCCCCGCCTACGCGGAGAACACTCATCTCTACTTGCCTGTCCAATTTTAATCATGGGATCACCCTCGCCTACGCGGGGAACACCTCCAAAGTAATCTTATACTTCTTCAATACCTGGGATCACCCCCCGCCTATGCGGAGAACACGCTAAATCACTTGCAGAATTTATCTCAGATATAGGATCACCCTCGCATACGCAGGGAACACGCATTATCACGGAAAAACTCAAGCTGATTGCCGGGATCACCCCCGCCTACGCGGGGAACACAATGGCTACAGCAAAAAAACTGCCGTCAGGTAGGGATCACCCCCGCCTACGCGGGGAACACAAATCGAAGAGGTTTCGACCAACAACTTAATAGGGATCACCCCCGCCTACGCGGGGAACACAGTAATAGGATCCCTTAAACACGCTATGTCAGACTATATAAATCCCTGAATTTATTTACTTTTACAGCAAGCTTGTATATTAACCTTGCATCTTCCAATGCCCTATGTGGTACTTCGTTGCCAACCCCATATTCCTTTATTACAGTTTGTAATTTATAATTTGCCAGAAAAAGTTTTTCATTTTTTACAAACTTCATTAGATCATATCTCTTATTTTTTAATTTTTCAAGCTGAAGTTTTGATAGAGCAATATCTATAAACTCGATATCAAAGTTCACATTATACCCTATAATATCTCTATCACCTATAAAATCCAGGAACTCCTTTAATACCGACTTTGAATTCTTCCCATTGTTTTGTAACATATTAGTGGTAATACCTGTCATTGCCACTATATGCTTTGGCAATGTACCTTCATAGCTTATCAAGCTTTGAAACTCACTTATTATTCCACCTACAGACTTTACCACACCTATTTCAATAATATAGTCTTTCTCTTTATCCAAGCCATCAGTTTCTATATCTATTATCACAAAGTCCTTACTGTCCAGCTTGGTCCTATGTGCCATATATCTTTTAGCATTTCTAAACTTTGCCGCATTGCTGAATCCATGTTTTATTTCTATTTGTTCATTTACATTCTCATTTGGAATAAAAACTAAAGGTATACCATCCATATCAATATATGAAAAATTTGTATTATGAGTATCAAACTGATATCCAATTTCATTTCTATATGCAAAACTTAAAGTCGCCTCTCCATCCTTTACATTCTCCTTAACCCTCTTCCAAAGCTTTTCTCTTACTTTTGTGTTGAAATTTCCGATATAAACCCCTGTAGTTATCTCCTGCATCCATTTGGTCAAATCACCTCTAAGAGCCTGTGGTACCTTTTTTAATGTAATTACTGTAAATGGCATATCACATCACCTCAGTATAACTTACACCATAACTTACAAGTTGCTCCTTATTATCCCAAAGTCCCAAAAATTCCCCTTCAAGCTTTTCGTCATCACCTATATCCAATAAATACTGTAAGTCTGATACAATCTGCTTTACAAGCTTTTTTTCTTCAAATATATCCCTTGCCTTTTTTCTGGTAATGCTTCCAATATCATCTTCTTTTCCAAACTCACTTGCTATTTCAAATGCTAATGGAATCGTTGTATCTGCTTTATACAAATCTGCAATATCATATACAAATGACAGATCATGACCTGTGTGTACAAAGCCAAGTCCTGGAGATATTCCAAGTGCTGATACTACACTGTATACAAGTCCATATAATGCTACATTACCTGCAGACAATGCCTGATTCACCACATCTCCATCTGTAAAATCATCAACCTTATAATCTCTACCGGTCCATTCAACATCATATTTTTTTGATAATCCAGTATATAATCTCCTGACTCTTGTACCCTCATGTCCTCTAAGCTGCTGCATAGTATATGATGAAACATCTTCTCCTTGAAATCTCATCATATACATTTTTCTTGCAACATCTACTCTACTTCTCACATTTGTAACCAATCTTGCCTGACTTTCTAAAAATCTGGTAGAATGAGTCAATGCTCTACCATGTGCATAATGTCTTACACCTTTTTCTCCTACCCATATTATGCCTGTACCCATATCTCCTATCAGCTCCATTGCTCTATGGGTAATGTCTGTTCCGGGTCCCAACATCAATGCTCCAATCATTGCTACCGGTATTCTGACAGTACCTCTACTGTCAGATACCACTATAGCTCCATCTTGTATGTTTACTTTGGCATGTTCAATGTAGATAAATGTAACCCTGTCACTTATTCTAGGCAGCTCATTTATTTCGGCTTTTTCCATACTCCCACCTACTATCATATCGGTATAACTGTCATAAGTCCAAATCCATAAGCTTTTTTCTTACCGAATCCATTCTCCAATAGTAATTTGAACTTATCCTCATCAACTACAGTTAGCACCCCTTCAAATGTTGCCTTTACCACTTTTACCGGTTTTGAACCGGATTTTCTTAGTAGCTCAAATCCCCTCTCTACAATATTCACCTCATCTTCATTTACTTCAAAACCGTTTTTTATAGTTCTTTCCATAAAGAATTTCTTTTGAAACTCTGCTGTAATGTGTGGCTTTTCACTGCCTCGCTTACCATCCTCCATCACTGCATGTACGGGATTTGTTACAAGTCTAAAGCGTAGCTTCATATCGTTTTTTATCTTGCTTATATATGCATCATACTCCTTTGTTACTGCACTGCCATCCACACCATATTTTTCCAGCAGATTTAAGTCTGGCTTTTCTTCACTTACCAGCAATAAATAATTCTTATCATTTATCTTATCAAGTCTCCAAAGCTTCCTGCTTCTTACTCCGCTCTCTTCTCTAAAGCTTTGTTCTACCCAATTATGATAAGCTCCCAGATGCGTCAAATCTCTTATCTTCTGCCTATTGTATATATCTAACTCAACTCTTGAAATATACATATCATTCACCTACCAAATCAAAAATATTGTGGTTTGTATCTTCATCTTCAAACATACTGTTTTTTACATAAATCTTTGCATGATCTTCGTATCTAAAACTGAATTGTCTATGTTTATTTGAAAAAGATATAACCTTATCCTGCCTTAGTATTTCTCTGTCAGCATTATCAAAAACACCCTTGTCACAATATACATCCAATAATTTCTGACTTTTATTATATCTTTTCTTATAATAATCTTTTGCCTGCCACTCACATTTTTCTAATGCATCCCTTATATCACAGTCAAAATTTCCAAGAATAAAATCCGCCAAAACCGGTATTGATCTTCTTCCTAAGAACATTTGAAAATATGGTCTCTTTAGTGCTTCATATATTTTCTCTATAAAATTATCATCCTCATGTGATATAGCTACTACAAATACCGCATCTTCAAGATAATACCTCTCTGTAACATAAGTTCCTTCAATATCTCCACTAGTCTTATATTTTCTCGCAATATGGTAATCTTTCAAAAGGCCGCCCTCTTGATCAACTCTCACTGCAAATTTTATATCTACCAGTTCTTTGATATCATCATCTCTCCTTATTCCAAGAGCTGCCCCTATTAGTCCTATAGCAGCACTTTTTGACGGATATAAATCTGTATGTCTGGTTTCAAAATGTGAGTCAGTTCCCCAAGACTGCATAGGTCCTGCAAACTTCAATAATATAGTTTTCACATTTTCACCTCTTAGACAAATTGATAATTTTCTATTTCTGCTCCAAGCTTTTCAAGTAATTCATCAAGTGAATCTACTTCCTCACCATCTGCAATATCCACATTATCTATCGCTAAATAAAGTGTCTTTATAGGCTTCTGTACGAACTTTTGTATCTTTTCCATCTCATCCGACATTCTTTTTATAGAACCTGCAACATATCCTTCTTCTGATTTTACAGGAGATTCAAATGCACTTACAAGACTTACCGGTCTATCTTCTCTCAAATTAATCACCAATATACTTGGCAATGTCTGATTGGCAAATGTATTTATCTTACCTGTAGGCAATGACTTAGCAAAAGCTTCTAAAAATAACTTTGTAGCATTTATCATACTACCTTTGTCCTTAAGTTGATGTAAAAACTCATGAAGTGCAACATTTGCATACCTATAAAGTGTTGATGAATTGTACTCAACATTTCCAATCATACCTGCGCCACTTTCATCTTCCGGTAACAAATCATCTGTAGCCGTAAAGTAATCAAACTCTGTCTGCACAGCATGTGTAGAAATCGCATGTGCTACCTGTGAAGAGGCATCTTCATTTAAACCTGAACTTGTTTTATCTGACGCTACCATTCTTCCAAACAAAGCTATATCAATAGGCACTTTATCCTTTAAAACATTCTTCACTTCTTTTTCATCAAGTAGTAATTTACCTTTATTGCCCTCCTCTGCATCTACTGCCATTTTTGCAAGTTCAGTTGCTTGGCTATCTCCAATAAAAAAAAGTGCTTTAGCTTCTTTACCACTTTTATCTTTCTTTTCTTTTAGACCTATTCCGGCAAGTTCTATAACCTGTGCTGCCTTATCTAGTGCTTCTTTCTCAAGAATTGTACTATCTATCTCTAGAATCTTCTTTGCAACATAGCTTACTATATCTTTTGTTCTTATACCTACATTAGCTGCTGCTCCAATTTCCTTGAAGTAATTTCTCATTGCAGCCTTCCATGACTGTGAACTCACTCTTGCTCTTCTTACCCCACCATATAGAGCTGTCTTTGGACTTCCTGTATCATCTCTATTAATATTTGAAGGTGGTAATGTCTGTATAATATGCATATCCAAAAATAATCTACTGTTCATTTGATTCTCCTTTACTATTGAACTTATAATATTCTCTTGCCCAATTTAAAATAATATTGTCTTTATTTTTATTCTTCCTTATCCGATACAAATCTTCTGCAAGTCTGCCATAGTCAATCCTTGCACCTTTTTGCTTTGACTTTAATAACCTTATCAAATGCCTTAAATGTACTGTCAATTCATCAAAATCCGTTGATGTAATCATTGCATTAAATCTTCTGTCCACTGCTGTAGTATCATCACCCACTCTAAGTAACTTTAGACTCGTTCCTACATTACTGTATCCGTCTTCAGCAGTATTGACACAAAGATCTTCACCCTGTTGATGTATTGCATATAACTGTAGACAGTTCAATATACAAATTTCTTCATCAGTCATCTTCTTACTGTTTCCAAGAAAGCTTTCAGGTAATTTCTCAAAAATAATAGGCATTATATCCGCCATATCGGCATAATCTCTTCCAATAGAATTCCTTAGCCTTGAAAGTATTGCCTTTCCTATGGAATATTCCTGCATAGCATACAGCTCTTTAAGAATTCTCCAACAAACACTTTTTACACTCTCCATCTAACCTCCTTAATTTTGATTTAATCTATATAAAAATGAATTATATATCGTTGCAATATTCTTTACACCGGAACCTTTTCCTATTCCTTTATAGTCTCTTAAACCGGCATTTGAGACTAACTCATCCACATACTCTTTCATAGCTTTTTTTAAAATATTCCGCCATTCGATCTCTTTTGTATCCTTGTCATTATCAATATCAATGCTTTCAATCCAATTTCTAAATGATAGGTCTATTCTAAAATAGAACTGTTCAACATATTTTGATACATCTGCCTTCTCCATTTTCCTTATCTCTAACAAATCCTTTATAAATACTTTTAATGCCCTATCAATGGTTACTTTAGTATCTGTAACAGTTTTATTTATTCTAATTATCCAACCTGTATCTTTGGTGTCTACCAATACTCTTTCTTTAAGGTTAAGAGTATCTTTCACCTCATCTATTGGCACCCATGATGCAGAATTCCCATCATCAATCATACTTACTGCACATAATTTAATATTTTCTTTATACAATCCCAACTCTTCCGACTCTGATATATCACCCAGTTTATTTAGCCATTCTATAACTCCAGGCTTTCTTGCACCCTCTCCCACTCCTGTCAATAATCCGAAATTTCTCCACATTGCCTTATTTGCATCATGTTTTCTTGGCCTGTATTTCTCCTTATACTCTCCATCTTTGTTATACCTCCAAACTGTCATTGGCTCCAAAAAAGCATCTGAATGTTCTATCTCAGGCAACTTTGCTATAAAGCATGCAAACTTATCTTCCTTTGTTCTATTAGGATCTATAAATATCTCTCTACACCAAGCAGTATAGAGTGAAGCAATATTGTCAATTCCATTATGAAAATACAACTCTATATTTTTCTCTATTGTCTCTGCTTCCCAACATGGTTTCTGTATTTTCAATAAGTTGTTGTTTTCATTATGAGCAATTACAAAATTTAGCATCAATGTTTCAAACACATTATTTCCTTGAAGATATACTCCTCCCAAATCATATAACCACCCCTTGGAATATGTCTTTGCAGATCCAACCTTTTGTTTATCAGATGTACCTATATAACCCTGTAATGTTATAAGCCATCTTGCCAATTCATCATCATCAATATATTCCTTATAAGACTCATCTTTAGGTGAAAATATTGCATACTTTGTTTTATTATCACTTTCGGATATAAGTCTATTTATATTTTTTCCAAAAAAATTTCCGCCACATTTTTTACCCTCAGGGTCGATACCTGTATTTTCCTTGAATACCTCTTTTGTTACTTGAAAGAAAGGATATTTGTCATCATATAGGAAAAACCTTTCTCTCCATTTCTCCAAATACTCATACAACACTTTGGGAAACTCTTTTGCATTCCATATATCTATCCAAGTCTGATACAATGCATCTTCATAATCTTCCAAATAATTTTCTTCAAGCTCTCCAATCTGTAAAAAGCTCTCCTTATCCATTTCAAAAAACTCATATGGATCTCCGTTTGAATCAAACCTTGAAAAGACTGTATGAAGGATTGCCAACATAACTCTCATTACTGCGAAATCCTGAGTCTTCATATCTCCGGCTAACTCTTTGTACTTAGCTGCACCGGCAAAAAGTTCTTTTATAGAAATCTTTTCTACAGTATCCTTACTTACGACCTGAATCCATTTTTCATCCAATAAATTATACCTTGGCATCATCTTCCCCCTTTAATATCAAACCATATTTTTTGTCATATACCATATTTACTCCATTTATACTGCACTCGTTATTCTCATCAAACATTGCACATAAAGTTCCCTTTAGCCATGCCGAATTATCCCATTTTTGCAAATTGTTTATGTAAAAATCTTCTAACTCTCGTATAGTCTTGTCTATATTATAGGTCTTTGAGAGTCTGTTTGGAAGTTTTATTGTACAACTTGCAAGTTTTTTTGCTGTTTTTACATCTTCTATACTATTTGATATGTCCTCACTACTGTCAAAAGTAGTATAACCGTCTCTAATCTTCTTTAATGCAATTACTTCTATGGTATCCTGTGTATCTCTGACTTGTGAGTTACCGTCTTCATCACCGTAATTCTTACTGTTATTTTCTAGCCAACCTATCAAATCCATCCCATTGACTCTATGTTTTTTCAGCCTCGGGCTCTTGAGTCTATAGCTTGTTGCTCTGTCCTTTTTGCCTTTTATAACATCCTCATATTCTTTTTTATATTCATAATACTTTGCTCTCAATTCATCAGGTAGATCCGGTTCTATATTCTCATCATAGACTACTTGTACAAATCTTGATATATCACTTGGAAGCCTTATGTTATCTCCAAGAAAGTAACCTGTCCTTGTCAATAAATATCCTCCATATACTGCTTTTGAGCCTGTTTCAAATTCTAGGTTCTTGTCATTACCTACAACATATATCACAGGTTTTTCATGCTTCTTTGGTCTATTATCTCTTGTATGTCTATGGAGTCTTCCCATTCTTTGTATCAATAAGTCTACCGGTGCAATATCACTTATCATTACATCAAAATCAATGTCTAAAGACTGCTCTATAACCTGTGTTCCTACTACAATTAGCTTCTTTGGTCTATCTCCGTATTTACCAAGATATTTCATCAACTTTTCTTCATTTTTCACTCTGTCCGTAGCTATAAACGAAGAATGAAGTAACATAACTTTTTCATCACCAAACTTTTCCGACAGCTCTTTGGCAATATCCTGTGCTTTTTTCACTGTATTTACAATAACACCGGCATTACCTCCCCCGTCAAGCAGGGAGTCCATTAGCTTAGGCAAATTCTCGGTATCCGTATATTTTATCTCGATTCTCTTATCTTCTATCGGTTCAAAGTCCTTTACATTTAATGCTTTATCATTATCAGTGTAAGTAATCAAAGGGTAATCTTCTACCATCAGACTGCTCATATCCTCTTTGCTAAACTTAACCCCCTTACCCGTCAAGTAATGCATTATAAAATCCACTCTACTCTTCTTCGGTAATGTTGCCGATAACAGTATTACCGGTACATTGTAAGCTCCAAGCCATTCAAGTGCCATATTTAAATATTGATCCATATATGCATCATAAGCATGTACCTCATCAATTACTACAACCTTTTTACTGAGTCCAAGATGCCTTAGTGCCAAATGCTTCTGTCTCAGTGCCATCATCAAAAGCTGATCTACAGTACCTACTACAAAATCATCCATTATAGCTGTCTTCTTACCACAAAACCACTGATTTACTACAAAACCTTCTCTGCCTTCATTATCTCCATCAACATCTATATTTGAAGCACTCGTAAGATTATTATATTCCTCATTTAAAAAAGCCTTGCCATGTACCAGTCTTAATCCTCTTTTTTCACCTAATTCCACGCTCTGATTTTTTAGCCAACTGATTATTCTTGGAAATATACCATTTGATGTCGCCTGTGTCGGTAATCCGAAAAACAGTCCGCATCTTCCTGACTTTACAGCAAGCTCTTCAGCACCCACAAGTGCTGCTTCTGTTTTCCCAAGTCCCATAGGAGCCTCCAGTATTACAAGCCCCGGATTTTTAGCGTCACTGATTGTCTGTGCAAATATTGATTGCACATCTCTTGGTTCAAAACCGAATCTCTCCTTAAACAAGCCATTACAATCAGCATATATTTCCGGCAACCACATATCACTTTGATTTGAATATCTCCATTTTGTAAAACCATGCTCGCATCTCTTGTCCATATCAATATCAGTATCATCAAAAATCCCAATCAGTGGGAAGAAGTATGTATTACTGGCGATCCAGTCTGCCATTGTCAAAAGCCCAAGAAGCATTGCCTGTGCAGGCTGTGAGAGTACCGGTACATCCTCACATCTTTTAAAACTGCTGCTTTTTAATGCATTGTTTAAAATTTCTGTATGCAGACCTAACCATTTTTTATATATATCACTGTCCTCATTTTCACTTTGGAAGAGATTTTTCTTATATGATGCAAGTGTTTCAGATATAATGCTTTTATTGTCTATAGGTCTGCCATGATGTCCGCCTACAATAGAACCTATGTCATTTTCCTTTTTAAATCTGTCGCTTAATACACTTAGTATCACCTCTCCTGCAAGTCCGTGCGGTGTTTTTTCAGGTGATGAGAGCAAATCAGGTGAGTCAATGCCTATAAACCCTGCCCTTACCAGTTTTTCTGTCAGCTCATTATCTAAGTCTTTAGAATTTGCAAAACCTTTCTTTAGCTGAAAAGCCGGACTTGCCTTGCCGATATCATGAATTGCACCTGTAAATATTGCAATCTGCTTTCCAATATCCGTATCATCCGCAATAGTTATCTTTTGCCCCTCACTCATCCAATGTTCCCACAAAAGTCCCATAATTCTTCCGGTATCTTCTAAATGAACCGTGAGCGGTAACCAATACATTAATCCGTCTTTTTCTTCTTTCTTTGCCCACAAAGCCTCCAGCATATCTCCTCCTCTTATCTTTTTTCTATAATTTTATTTTACTACACTAGCTGTCCTTTAAAAATACCTGCATTTCTATATTTTTATTTATATTTATTCTTGTAATTTATTTACTATATAAAAATAACTTTAGTCTTCAATCACAGTATTGTAATAAGATTTTTAATTGGTATAATAAAGATATAAAAGGATTTAACAATAATCCCACATGGCTTTTTTATAAAATTTCTATACTTATATTCTTAAGTTTTATCGTAACGTGGATTCTAAAATATTTCTTTGATATAATAAAGGAGCAGATTATGCAAGAGAAAGATATATCACAAAAGATGTTGGAACAATTCAATGATGTCTTTTCCGACATAGTAAATGTACTTTTATTTAATGGCGAAAATGTAGTGGATGAAAATTCTCTACTTGATACACCTACAAGCAGCATGTTAAAGATTGACGGTAGCGTCCATTCTCAGGATAGAGATGTTTCCAAGTTTTGGCAACACAATCGTATAAATATTGCTTTATTCGGTTTTGAAAATCAGACCGTGCCGGATAAGCTGATGCCTTTAAGAGTAATCAGCTATGACGGTACCGAGTATGGACGACAAACAAAAAAGCGATACAGATATAAAACCAAATACCCTGTGATTACCTTGGTATTATATTTAGGATACAAAAAAAGATGGAACTATCCGATTAATATAATCGACATAGTTAAAGTTGATGACAGATTAAAACCTTTTGTAAATGATTATAGAATCAATCTTTTTGAGATAGCATACCTGGATGAAGAGAAGACAGCATTATTTAAAAGTGATTTCAGGATACTGGTGGATTATTTACATCAATTACGTACAAACAACTCATATAATCCAAAAGATTATACAATAAAGCATATAAATGAATTGCTTACCCTTATGTCCGTTATGACAGGTGATAAAAGATTTGAAAATTCAATAAATGAAGCTAATGAAAAGGAGGCCAAATATATGTGTGAAGTTCTTGATATTATTGAAAATAGAGGAATTGAAAAAGGATTAGAAAAAGGATTAGAAAAAGGATTGGAAAAAGGTCTTGAAAAAGGCAGGCAGGAAGGTGCCGATATGGTCAGTAAACTTAATGAACTGCTGTTAAATGAAGGTGATATTGATAAGCTTCGCAGAGCCAACACCGACAAAGATTACAGATATAAGTTGTTAATGGAATATAATATTTTGCAGTGATGTTTTAATATATTATTTCCTGTAAATGTACTAAATAAATTTATATAAAATATTGGAACTGATAAACGGGTGATAAAATCATATTTCTTAACGATTTTATCACCCGTTTATACTATACCCACTATATAAATTTTAAGCCATATCTGAATCATGAATACGTTGCTCTTCAACAACGATGAAATATATTATCTTTCGCAAACCTCTTTGGCAAAAGGGATACTTGGTGATGCACCTTTTCTGCTTACTGTAATACTTGCAGCCTTTGCCGCTTGTTTGAGTGCTCCTGCAACATCTGTGCCTGCAACCAGCCCTGCTATAAAATAGCCTGTGAAGGTATCACCTGCTGCCGTAGTGTCAACTACATCAGCCTTGTATATTTCCTGTCTTATCTTCTGAGTCTTGTCCACATATACAGAGCCCTTCTCTCCCAAAGTCAACACTATCTTCATTCCCGGGAATCTTTTTGTCAACTTCTCTATCAGCTCATCTTCACCGGTGTCTGAGGCTCCAAGTATATCCGCAGCCTCTATCTCATTGAGTATAAGGTATTCCACCTTTTCCAAATCACATTCAAATATCTTTTCATTTATAGGTGAAGGGTTTAATACAATGCTCATTCCCCTTTTATATCCCTCATCTATAATAAATGAAAGATTACTCACCTCATTTTGAAGTAAAAGTATATCTCCTTTATCAAAATCCTTTAATACCTCTTTGATAAAGTCAATGTCTATATTTTGATTTGCACCTCCATATAAAAGTATGCAATTATTACCTGCTCTGTTTTTTTGTATGATGGCATGTCCTGATGGCATATCGTACCTTTTTATGTAAGATATATCTACTCCTACCTCTGAAAGCGCCTCCAAAAGCATAGCTCCGTCTGCACTTCCCACCGCTCCTGCATGGTATACTTTAACACCTGCCTTTGCCAATGCCACAGACTGGTTAAGCCCTTTTCCTCCACAAAATACATTCATGTCTGCTGAGGATATGGTCTCTCCCTCTCTCACAAAATGATCTACATCATATACATAATCCAGATTTAGTGAACCGAAATTAAGTACCTTCATTATCAACTCTTACTTTCTAAAAATAGACATACCCCTTTTACCATCAGGTATCCCGCTACAGCTCCCTGATCTGCAATGCCTTTTGCTTTAGCAGAAAATACCGCAGCCTTGCCAAACTTAGGCAACATATCTTTTGTAGCTTCAACACCTTCATCCGCACCCTTTAGTGCCGCACTTGCTACATCAAGCAAACTTCCGTCTGCTGCTTCTTTTGCTCTTTCACCTGCCAATACAAGTGCATCATATATTGTTCTGTCTCCTGCCTCACATTTTCCTCTTTTCTTGATTCCTGCTGCAAAGCTTTCAAAATAAACCGCCAAATCTTTGGCGTCTATTTTATCCTTTTCATTTAATGACTTGCCGGCTTCCATTATACCGCTTGCCATCAATGTGCCCATTGTTGAGGGTACCACTGAAGCCATCTTCATGCCTGCCTTAAACAATGTCTTTCCCACATTATTTTCTACCGTATTTTCTCTTATAAGATCAGGCATTGCACTGTAGCCCTTACTCATAGTAAGCCCAAGATCACCGTCGCCCATATTTGCATCCATTGCACATAGTTCATCTTTTTTCTCGACAAACACCTTAGCTATAGACTCAAATAATTCCGGAAGATCCTCTATTCTAATCTCTGTCATAACAACTCCTATAATCTGATAAATGGAGTCTTTACTTCCATATCAAGCCAAGCCTTTTCCTTGTCACTGTTTAACTTACAAATAGATATGGATGCACCTGCCATCTCCATACTTGTTGCATACTCACCTACAAATGTTTTATAGATCTTTATACCCTTTGAGGCCAATATCCCGCTCACTTCTCCTGAAAGTATATAAAGCTCTTCTATGCTGCTTGCACCAAGTCCGTTTATAAGTACTGCAACTTCATCACCGTTTCCTATTTCTATATCATCAAGGATTTCTCCCACGGCTTCATCTGCAAGTTCTTTTGCGCTCTTTATATCTCCGTTCCAAACTCCCGGCTCACCGTGAATTCCCATACCGAATGCCATTTCATTCTCCGCCAAAGAGAAATTGGCATGTCCAAGCTCAGGTATAACACATGGTGTCAATGCAAATCCCACAGTCCTTGTATTTTGTTTAGCTGTATTTGCCGCCTCATATACTTCATCAAGGCTTCCCATATTTGCCGCTGCCGCACCTGCATACTTATACATAAAGAATATGCCCGCAACACCTCTTCTGGTTTCAGGGAGCTTGTTTGAGAGTACATCATCGGCACCTACAATGCTTCTGGTCTTTATATCATCCATCTCAAGCATTTCAGCCGCCATATCAAAGTTCATAATATCTCCGGTATAATTTCCGTATAGATAGAGTATTCCGCTTCCCGCTTCCACTTCCTTTGATATCTCATATATCTGCTCTGCCGAAGGTGACTGGAAAACGCTTCCCACACCACAACCGTCAAGCAGGTTTTCACCTACATATCCGAGGAATAGCGGTAAATGTCCGGTACCTCCACCTGTTACGATTGCCACCTTACCGGGTTTTTTATCTGCTATACAATAGCATCTGAGGTCATCTGCTACATACTTAACCTGCTTATGTGCACTATAAATGCCTTTTAACATATCATCTGTATAATTCTCAGGAACATTGATTATCTTCTTCATATTATCTCCTATCTGTCCTAAAGTCCCAATTCCTTAAATGCCTTATCAAATGGATATTTACAAATACCCTTTTCGGTAATAATACCTGTTATAAGTGAATGATCGGTAACATCAAATGCAGGATTATATACACCTATATTCTCAGGTGCCATCCTCTCTTTATACCACATATCTGTAATCTCTTCCCCATCTCTTATCTCTATAGGGATGTCCTTATCACTTTCAGCCTTCATATCAATAGTTGATGTAGGTGCACATACATAGAATGGAATGCCGTAATGCTTTGCTATAATAGCGAGTCCTGATGTACCGATCTTGTTTGCCGCATCACCGTTTCTTGCCACTCTGTCACAACCTACAAATATAATATCTATCTTACCCGATTTCATTAAAATAGATGCCATATTGTCACATTGTAATGTCGTCTTTATTCCGGCATTACTAAGCTCAAATGCTGTAAGCCTTGCACCCTGCAAGAGAGGTCTGGTCTCATCACAGTAGACATGCATATCATCACCGTTAAATCCGTTTTCAAGTGCCATATACATCGGCGCTGTCGCCGTACCGTACTTTGCTGTCGCCAATGTTCCGGCATTGCAGTGAGTCATTATACCGATCTCTTTACCGTTTCTTTTAAGCTTTTTTAAAAGCTTAAATCCCAAAGCTCCTATTCCACGGCTTATTTCAACATCCTCATTTCTGATATCCTCAGCTTCTTTAAATAAAGCTTCCTTTATCTCATCAATGCTTTTTTCTTTATTTGCTTTCAGGGCATCTTCCATTCTATTAAGTGCCCAAAAAAGATTTACTGCTGTAGGTCTGGAAGAGGCAAAATACTCTTTTAATTCCAAAAACTCTTTTTCAAAATCAGCATAGTTGTCTGCCTCTATCTGTGAAGCCGTCTTTGCAATACCATATGCCGCACATACTCCTATTGCAGGAGCCCCACGTACTCTAAGCTTCTTTATAGCTTCCCAGATTTCTTCCTTTGTATTTAAGTTTATTCTCTTTATCTCTCCCGGCAGAAGCGTTTGGTCAATAATATTCAGCTCCTTATCTTCCGTCATTTTCACAGAGATTATTTTATCAAAAAATTCTTCAATACCCATTTATAACTCCTCTGCCAAAGCTTTGCACTTTAGTATAGTATCTACATAATCTTTACCACTTTTAAAGCTGTCCGCTTTCATTATAAACTCCTTACCTGCCAAAATATTTATTCTTTCAGCCACAAGTCTCTTTTTCTCATCTTCAATTGTAGTTACATCTGTAACATTGGCCATTCCTACAGTTCTTCTGTGAAGCTCTGTTCCGGTAAATCCTGCCGTGTCTCTAAGAATACCGTCAAGATAGTACTCTTTAAAGCCTTCTACCATTGCCATCGGCTCACTTACCCACTCGTCATAATATTTATTATACTTTTCTATGAATAAATCTATGACCTCTTCCACTGATTTAAGAATCCAATCAGTGAACTCTTTCTTTTCGTAAGCAATTCCGTTGTCATAGGCAAAAATAAGATTTGCTATAACATTTCCGATATCATATCCACAAGGTCCAAGTATACCGAACTCCGGATCAAATACTTTTAAGCCGTCTTCTTTTATAAAAATAGAACCTGTATGCAAATCTCCATGAATCAACGCCTGTGCATTTGTCATGAAATTGAATTTAAGCTTTGCAACTTCAAAATGCAATGCCTTATCCTCATAAAGCTCCTTATTTACAAAGTCTGCATTTGGAGGAAAAACATTATTTCTATGATTGAGATCATTGTATGGCTCCATAAAAACAAGCTTTTCCGTAATATCACAAAGATCAGGTGAAACGAGTTTCCCTCCGATTACCTTCTTCTCTTTATGGTCTATTACCACATCACTGCTCTTTAGTAATGTCTCTATCAAAAAGTCCGTTATCTTTTCTGTAAAATGAGGATATATTTTATGCTCAAGCATTGCCTGACGCATTACTAAAAAGTCTGAACAGTCCTCCATACCGCAGGCACACATCACAGTATCATAAAAATAAATGTATGGTACCATTCCGCTTGCAAATTTTTCCTGTAACATTAAAATCTCCGATTCCAGCCTGTTTCTGTCTCTGGAAGGCTTCATATCCTTTGAGATTCTTGTTTCGGTACCTGCCTGCTTTATATAAATCGAATGTCCCTTATCATCCGTTACTCTGTAGACATAGTTTAAATTCCCATGTTCTTTAGGTATAACAGCCTTCATGCTGTCCTTATCCCAGTCTATAGATGTTGCCTTTAATAAAGTATACTCAACTATATCCTTTTCTTCCATCTGAAAATATGTGTCAAATCTACTCATACTGACTCCCTTTTATATTATTCTCTCTTATATGCATATGCCGCTATAAGTGCTAAAGCAAGTACCGCACCCTTTACCGCCGGCAATACAAAGAAAGGTACTGCACAGATAGTAAGTCCGTTTTCGAGTGTAGATACAAGCATTGAGCCTATCATTGTTCCAAGAGCATTAGGTTTTTCAGCACCTCCTACAGTTCTTCCAACGAAAACCGCTGCAAGTGAAGGCATCAAATAGTTGTCACAACACATAACCTGTGCAGAACTTCCTCTTGATGAAACTAAAATACCACCGATAGCTATAAATACAGCAGTTATCATACCTGCTACATATCTGTATTTCTTAATATCAATACCTGAAAGTTTTGCAGCTTCCTTATTTCCACCCATTGCATACAAATATCTGCCAAACTTTGTAAAATCAAGGAAAATATATGCTGCAAGCACACATCCAAGCATAATTATAATAATCCAAGGTGCTCTTCCTATTGCCGAAAACGAATCTGAAAGAGCTGTTCTGAGGGGTTCTGCATTCCATGGTGTTCTCATACCTGTGGATACTGCACCACCGCCTATATACCACTGTCCGAGTCCCTGATGAACAAACATCAAAGCACAAGTCGCAAGCATATCCGGTATCTTACAAACCAGAATAAGAAACATGGTAAGCTGATATAAAATCAAAGTTGTCACTATAGTTATTACTACCGACATAAACAGTGACTGTCCAAACCAAAGGTATGATGATACAAATGCGTAAGCTGAACAGCTTCCCAAAGTACCGGCCGACATATCAAATCCGTCAGGTGCCATGGTAATTGTAGCTGCAATACCGAATACCGTGGTTATTGCCATTGCTCTTAGAATATTTACCATATTGCTCTGTGACATGAACGCAGTGCCTTTAATTGCTGTAAATGCTATAAAACATAGAGCAAGTGCCAGGATAGCAGCCCAATCTATACCAAATTTTATTAATTTTTTGCGTTCCATCAAACTACCTCCTCTTGACTTTGCTTACCACCTACGCTGTAAAACATTATTTCATCTTCATTTGTATTTTTTGTAATAAGTTCTGCACTTATACCGCCATTGTACATTACATAAATTCTGTCTGTGAGGGCCAAAAGCTCCTGGTTCTCACAAGTTGCATATATAACTGCATTTCCTTTTTTTGCTATCTCATGAATAAGATCAAAAATATCCTGCTTTGCACCTACATCAACACCCTTTGTAGGTTCATCAAATATATAAAGCTCGCAATCTGCAGCCAACCATTTTCCTACAGCAACCTTTTGCTGATTTCCGCCTGAAAGTTTCTTTACAAGCTGTCTTGGACTTGGTGTTGATATATTAAGGCTTTGTATATAACTCTTTGCATTATCTGTTACCTTTTTCTTGTCTATGAAAGACAATTTACAAAACTTTTCCAAAGATGCCGCAGATAAATTAAAGCTTACACTCTCTTCTACAAGTACACCTTCTTTTCTTCTCTCCTCAGGTACCAGTGCTATTTTATTTTTAACTGCAAGTGCAGGATTTTTTAGATTCAGTTCTTTACCGTTTAATATGATTTTTCCGGTACTCTTATATGCTCCGAAAAGAGTTTTACAAAGTTCAGACTTACCCGCTCCGACAAGCCCTGCTATACCAAGTATTTCACCTTTTCTTACATGTAAGTTTATATCTTTTATTCTTCCGTTGATTTCACTCAAATTCTCTGTTTTAAAAATAGTGTCACCTATAGAAATTTCTTCTCTTTTGTATGCTTCCTCAAAAGTTCTTCCAAGCATAAGTTCCACTATTTCTTTTGTGGTAGTTGACTCTTCTATAGGATATGTACCGATCAACTTTCCGTTTCTCATTACCGTATAACTTTCACATATCTCCAGTATCTCATTCAATCTGTGGGAAATAAACAGTATTGCTATATTCTCCGTTTTGTGTAAATGCTCAACAACTTCAAAAAGCTCTTTTGTCTCCTGATTACTAAGTGGAGCCGTCGGCTCATCAAGTATCAGAAAATTACACTTTCTTCTGATTGCCTTTGCTATAAGTACCATCTGCTTATCTGCAAGTGAAAGCTTCGAAACCAGATTCCTTTCATTTATCCTTTCCTTACTGATATGAAGTCTGTCAAGAGCTTTTCTACCCTCTTTATAGACCTCACCCCAGTTTAAGATGGCATTTCCCTTATCCATTACCAAATCACCCTGAATGATATTCTCAGCTACGGTAAGGTTTGGAAACAGTGCCGTATCTACTTCCTGATACACTATCTGAACACCACATTTTTTTGCATCTACAGGAGTTCTAAGCTCCACATCTTTATCATTTAATAATACTTCTCCGGTATATGTAGGATTGGCACCTGATAATACCTTCATAAGTGTGGACTTTCCGGCACCATTTGCTCCTACAACAGCCCTTATTTCTCCCGTACTTACCTCAAAGTTTATATCCTCTAAGGCCTTTACTCCCGGGAATTCTATCGACACATTTTTTGTGCTTAACTTTATTCTGTCCATAATCATCCAATCTAAAACAGGTGAGTCATCAAAATTTCAATGACTTTTAAAAATAAAAGTAAATGTATCTGATAAACTCACCTCATTCATTAATTTTATAAGTCGCTAATCTTTGGTAGACTTATATTTACATCCCTATTATTTGTGTAAAAGATCCTTTGGCATCCAATCTGCTTCTGAGAGATAGTTAAGATTACCATAAGTTTCTCCTGCTACATTTCCAAGATTCTCTACATTTGAATCTGTCTTTAAGTCTGATGCCTTAATAGCTGTACCCGGAACCTCTACAACATCGACTCCCATTTCTCCTGTTGCCGGATCATAGATCTTGTCATACTCTCCTGCCATCTCAAGTAAAAGAAGTCTCATAGCGATCTCACCGTTTAATGTCCAGTCTGTTGTTCCTGCCGCTGTCCATATATCAGGTCTTGTCTGCATATTTGTAATATCAACAGGATCTATATCTACCGATGCCATAGGAAGTGCATCACCGTTCTTACCGTTCATATTGTCGTTTTCGATAAGTGCATTATATACACCCTGTCCGTACATATCGTAGTATGCAATAACACCGTCAACATCTTCTCTCTTTAAGCTCTGAAGATATGCTGCCGTTACAGTGTTTGCAGAGTCTACAGAATCCTGTAAAGGCTGTACCTCACCTACAGTTACGATCTTTCCGGCCTTCTCATACTCCTGCCAACCTTCTTCTCTTCTGTCAAACGGGCTGTTGTAGTTAGGGCCTCTCCATACCTTTACAAGTCTTACACCTTCACCGTACTTAGCTACCATCTCATCAAGAAGAACGGTTACCAAAGATTTATCCTGCTGGAACATCTGAGTAACACCGTCAAGCTTCTTGTATTCACCGTCCGCATAGAACTGTGTATCGAATGTAACAATCTTTAAATCCTTGTACTCATCCAAGATGCCCTTTAAGAATACATATGAACCGTCCTGGTTTCCATGACTTACTATAAGTCCGTCATAGCCTGCAGATGCACATGTTCTTATAGTGTCCTGCCACTTATTAAAATCACCGTCACAGAAGAAGAAATCAAACTGTACTCCAAGCTCATCACAAAGCTTCTTACATGAATCCTTCCACATCTGGAAGATAGTAGCTGAAGGCATAATCATAATATACGCTACCTTCTTGCCCGCTACAGGATTGCTTCCGTCAGTTGTCTTGCTCTCCTCAGCCTTAGAGTCCGCTACAGTTGCAGTAGTAGTATCTGCACTCTTTGTAGCTCCTCCGCCACATCCGATCAGTGGAGCACTAACCATTGCACCGATTAACAACGCACTAACTAATTTCTTGACCTTTCTCATATCATCCTCCTTGTTTACTAAATATTTAACAAATCAATAACTATCGTTTATATAAACAATAATATTATTATGTTTAAATGTCAATACAATCTGATTATTTCTATCTTATGCATATATTATTATAATATTTTTATACATATTGTATA
Source organism: Lachnoanaerobaculum sanguinis (assembly GCF_033242365.1). Classification (NCBI taxonomy): domain Bacteria; kingdom Bacillati; phylum Bacillota; class Clostridia; order Lachnospirales; family Lachnospiraceae; genus Lachnoanaerobaculum; species Lachnoanaerobaculum sanguinis. The sequence goes on along the minus strand of NZ_BTHK01000009.1, from coordinate 78,713 downwards.
GCAACTGTTTTTAATCTCCTTTTATCGTTTAATAAACTTAAACTCAAACTGTTTAACATGTTTTTATAAACAAAAATAATATTTTTTATAGTATATAATCACCAAAGATAAATTTTTCATGCATGGTTCTGCACATCTCATGTTCAGTTTTTTATATATTCTGATTTGACAATATTTTTTTGAAATAGTATTATGATTACTGAAAACAATTATTGTTTAGTGAACAATATTTCTTTGGAGAATACTATGACCATTAGAGAGTTATCAAAACTGATAAATGTTTCTCCTGCCACTATTTCCATAGTAATAAATGAAAAAAAAGGCGTCAGTGAAGAAACAAGAGAAAAAGTGTTGGCGGCAATGAAGGAATATAATTATTACCCTCAGCAAAGAAAAAGAATTACAGAAAATAAAAATGTACTGGTTCTCAAATATTACAGAAGCGGTGTTTTTGTTGAAGAAAATCAAGGGTTTATAGCCGGAATACTGGACGCAATAGAGAGCAGACTTCAAAAAGAAAATTTAAATATGGTTCTGAGAGTACATAAGGAAAGCTTTGAAAAATTTCTGTCAGAAACGGATCTTAGTCAGTATGAAGGTATTATACTGATAGGTACCGAGTTTACTCCGGAACTGTATCCACTATTTGATTCCATCTCCATTCCCTATGTGGTCGTAGACAATGTTTGCCCATATACCACCTGCAACAGTGTTTGTATGAATAATGAAGAGAATGTCTATATTGCTCTTGATTATCTGAAAAAATGCGGACACACAAGCATAGGATACATCGGTGGAAATATATATTCTGAAAATTTTCAACTGAGGAAAAAAGGATTCACAGAGAGTGTGGAAAGGCTTGAAATGGATTATGTAAAAGAGCATACCTATATGATCTCTCCAACTATGATCGGAGCTTATAATGATATGTTAGAACAACTTGGCGATTTAAATACTCTTCCCGACTGCTTCTTTGCTGACAATGATACTCTTGCTCTCGGCGCTATAAAGGCCTTAAAAGAAAAGGGAGTAAAAATACCGAAAGATATCTCAATAATAGGTTTTGATGATATACCGTATTCTGCAGTTTCTTCGCCTGCTCTTACTACAGTTCATGTGCAAAGAAAGCAAATAGGAAAACTTGCTGTGGAACAACTCTTGAAAATAAAAAAAGACCCCAAGAATAAATCGGTAAAAACTTTAATTACCGGAAACTTGATTATCAGAGACAGTGTAGCAAAAAAGGCTTAAAAAAGCCTTTTTGCTACCTTTTTATTCTGTTCTGCTTCTATCCGAAGCAATAAAATTTAGAATCTCCCTTAACAAAGTTTTCAGGGAACTTTTCATATCTCATTGCATCAAAATCATATATTCCTATCTTGACCGGCTTTTCACCTTTACAAAATGCCACTTTTTTATAACTTGTAACAGTCACAGTAAGATACTCTATATCCCTTATCTCAAGTTGTGCATACGCATCTCCTACCGGTACATATATATTTATTTCATTTTCACATACATATTCTACTGTCATATCGGAAAAATTCATAAGACATTCATAGAATGTATTTACTATGAATATATCGCTTACATTAGGCTCATAAGTTTTCTCTTCAAAATCATACTCTGTGAATGATAATAAATCAAAAATCAGATCTATGCCGATATCAAAACTTACAGCAAACTTTTCTTTATTGTGATTCGGCTTCATACCCCATACAGCAAGCACAATGCCGTCAAAGTCAAGTAATTCATTCATTTTTTGTTCAAAATCTTTAAGTTCAAAATTACTCATATAATAAACCCTCCTAAATTTTAATGTTTTGTCTAAAAATACTGTTTTTCTACATTGTATTCTGACACTATCTACGTACTGTATTTATATTACTATATTACATGTTATTCCAATATATGTAAATAGGGGAGCCACACTTTCGTGTGACTCCCCATTATTATTTTCGGACTGAGAATATCTACAAGTTTTATAAACTATAGATTATCTCCAAGCTCCGCTTTCATTTACATGATAACCGTCAGGTGTGGTTTCATTCTGATACATTGAACCAAGAGGTCTTGAGTTTACATTACCAAAATTCCATCTACCTGTTGCATTATCAAAGAACCATGTCTGTGCAGGTGCTGTAGGATTCAAGAAGTAGTACTCTCCTCCTATCTTGCTCCAGTTTGTATGCATAGCACCGCTTGAAGGATCAAGGTAATACCATCTTCCGTCCTGGCCGTCATGATGCCATCCCTTAATCATCTCACCAAAGAATCCGTTATGATTCATTGACAGATAATACCATGTACTTCCGTCTAAGAACCATCCTGAATCCATGATGCCGTCCTCAGCGAAGTGATACCACTCAGACTTTGTCTTTCCTTCGTAGGTGTAGCTTAAGTATGCCCAACCCTTAGCTCTTCCGCCATTTGCAAGGTTGAATACCCACTTGCTGCTGTCAGGATTTGCTGTAGCTTCTACAGGATTTGTAAGCTCCCAGTTACCGTCGTAACCTACTCTAAGACCTGATGTATATCCGCTTGATCTTCTGCTTGCATTTCCTGAACCGCCGCCTGAACCGCCACGGCCACCACGACCGCCGCCACCGTTCGGTACTCTTCCGCCTGCATCAACTACTGCATCATTAAGTGCCTGAAGTGCTGCTATAAGCTCAGGTGTAGATGACTTTCTGTTCATTCTGTCAATTACAGCCTGTGCCGCATTGATAGCCGCCTGAAGGGCTGCTCTCTTTGCCGGATCATTGATTCTGTTTAACTGATTGTTTGCATTCTTGATAGCCGCCTTTAAATCAGCCTCAGCTTTTCTACGCTCAGCCTTATCATTTGAATAGTAAACATAGATTGTCTCATCCGCTGTTACACGAAGAGTCGGATCATAAGGATCATACATTCCTCTGTCCTTACTTAATCCTTCATAATGCCATGTAATACCGTCATTATCTACATAGTCTGACTGTATTGCGCTTGCATAGAGTGACGCATAATCGTTTACTACCTTATTACTTGCTATTGTAAGTCTTGTTACAAGGTGATTATCTCTTCCGTCTATTACTTTTACCTTAAATGTGCTTGCAGGTAAAACATATCCGAATACATAGTTCATTCCACTCTCAAATTCAAAGTTGAACTCTCCTGTGTATGCACTTCCTGCATTCTCATAATCTCCATGTTCCTCATTAAATGTAGGAGCTGTTGCTGTTGCATTTGAAGGTGTTGCTGAATAGAACTTATACTCTCTATCCTGCATCAATACACCTGTCTCAACTACTCCTGATAACTTTGTTCCACTTGGTAAAGCATAATCTTCCCATGTACTTGTTAAAGGATTTTCCTTTTGTACTCTTGCACTTACCTGGAATTCTCCTCTATATGAGTCATCTCCTATAGCATCAGCCATCTGAGTTCTCAAAGTACTTCCTACAGGTGTCTTATCTATTACTATACGGAAGTTTCCTGAGTCTGTAATAATCGGCTGGATAATTCCCACATTTCTGCTTGGACTTACTCCATTATTATACTGTACAGGAGCCCATGTCTGTCCCGGTGTTGAATATACCGCCTGTATTGTTACAGGGTTGTTCGGCATATCAAATGTCAAACGCTGATTTGTTGCCGCATTCATATTTGGCAGAGGTCCGCCGCTGATGATATTCCAATGATCAAATAATTGGCTGTTATTGTCAAGACCGCTTGCCTCTATCTCTACCTGTGTACCTGCTGACAGTCCCTGTAAAACTGCAGGATCTGTTGATGCAACTCCGTTTATCTTGAAGTTACTTATTGCCGGTGCATCATTTGCAACAGCTGTTATATTAAATCTGTTTACCGCCAATCCGATGTTTGATGTATCAACAGGTAATGATGCTCCGTCAGCTATACGTGCTGCAGGTGTTGCATTTGTTCCTGTTGTTCTTGGTACAACTCTGTATATTGTATTCGGATTTAAGTTATTAAATGTTATAGGTGCTCCCGGTGCACTTGGTGTTGTAAACGGGTGCACTACATTTCCTGAAGGATCTACCAATGCATAGTCTGTATTAGGTGATGTAGGATTTATTGTTATCATCGCCTGTCCCGCATTTGAAGGATCCTGTGATACTGTAGGTGTAACAGCTACAGGTATTGTAGCCGGTGCTGAAGGTCCTGCTACACTTGTTATACTTGAAGGTATCGGTGCTCCTACTACTATACTTCCCGCATCTGTTGTAGGAACTGTACTTACATGATAAGTATTTCCGGCCTGTATTGCAGGGTCTGTAACCAAACCGCCCTCTCTCATTACATCTGCACCCGATATTGTTGCTACAACATTTCCTGAAGGATCTGTTATAACATATGTAAGTCTTGAATCCATCTGTGCAGGTGTTGCAGGATCTATAGTTATTGTAGGCTCTCCTGTAGTAGGATTTAAGCTTCCTGTAACATCAGGTACATATGGTGCTACCGGTGTTGTGCTCTCTCCATAAACATATAAGTCTTTTCCTGCAAGTGTTGAAAGATCTACAGTTGCAGTATCTATCGGTGTAAGGTTCAATCTTCCTGTTGAAGGATCTACTGTACCCTCATACCACTTCGGTGTATATCCGGCTGCAACACTTATACCGTTATGAGCCTCTTCTGTATAATCCTGAATCTCACTCCACGGAATATTAACTCTATCCACTCCTGAAGCATCTTTTCTAGGTATTTCGGCCACACTACCGTTTAACAAACCTACATTGCTGTCTCCCTCATGGAGAGTAAACTTATACCATGCATTTTGATCTTTCTTAAAGTTAGCTATAAGAGAGATTATATTTGTAGTTCCCGGTGTTATCTGTGTTAAAGTTGCCTCACCGTTTGAATCAAAGCTTACTTCCTGACCCTTATATGTCCATTTATCAAATAAGTATCCTGCATTAGGAACAGGTGTAGGTAAGTCGCTTCTCTTTATATCAAGATCGTACTTAAGTGTAGCAGGATTGATATTCTTTCTTATCAACCTTGGGAATGTTCCTCCGTTTGTAAGATAGTTGTCATATGTAACACTGCTTCCACCGCTTGTTACATAAAGATCTCCACCTTCCAAAGATGCTGCCGATAACTCTGTAACGGCATTAGGATCTTGAGTATACTTCACTGTAAGTACAAAGTTGTCTGTAGGTCCGCCTGTTGATACCACATACTTAGGGCTTGTAGCACTCCATGTGGCGTATAAGCTTGATATAGGAGTTGTATATGATGATGACCAGTTTGCAGCATCATCTACCTCTATACTTGGGTGAGTCAGATAGCTTGTAAGCTCAGGTGCCTCTATTGTCATGTTGTATGCTGAACCTGTATTGTTTGCCTTTGCATAAATCATCTGTACAGGATCTGTTCCGTTTGCTTCTTTATAGAATGTTCCTGTTACTTCTGTTGCAGGGGCATCAGGCACTGCATTTCCGGCATCAGCCAACTTATCAAGTACCTTCTGTGTTATGTTATTTCCCTGATCATCCTCATACTTTACCTTTAATGTTACAAAGTATGCAGGGTTCGGTATGTAGTTGAAAGTAATTGTAACAGGCTGATTAAGCATTGTTCCCACTACTTTTCTTGCATCTACATCATGTCCGGCATCTCCTACCATATTTGCTTCGGTAGTAATCTTTCTAAGATTATTTGCCGCATCATCCTTTGCAGGAATCAAGTTTCTTATAACAGTTGGTGTTCCGCCACCTACTGCAGGTGATGTAAAATATCCGTCGGAATTAGGTTTTCCGTTACCATATGTTACCGTTATAGGGTTTGCAGCATCAAGAATATATCTTGCAGGAGTATAGTTTGTTGCTCCTGTTGCAGGATCTTGAACCTTCTTTGGTAAGATAAGGTTTAAATTACCCTGAAGCGGTACATTCTGATTTGTTCCGTATATTGTTGCCGGTATATTTGTGATAGTCTCTATCTTCTTTCCGGCCTCAATTGCAGCCACTTCGCTAACCGTACGTGGCACTGTATACAATGGTGAGTTGTCAGCTGTCTGTGTTGTTCCCGCAGGTAATCCTGCATGATATGTAGCTACGGCTGCTGATGACTTATATACTGAATCCTGTACTGTAATACCGTTTGTCTGAGTAGGGTCAACAACATACTTGTATGTTATTTCAACACCCTTGTTTATAGATGTTCCTGTAACATACTTTGAGTCCGTATCATATGCTATATGTGTTTTTGATACGTCAAAGTTATCCTGTAAAACAACTGTCTTACCGCCATCTCCGTCATCTGTAGTATTTACATTTACTACTTTATATCCCGGGATTGTAAGAGGTGCTACGGATATACCTGACATTACAGGTACATTTCTATCAGGCACATTCTTAAATGCAGGAGTTGCACTTGCATCATCAAGACCCGGTATATAGTATCCGCTTGCTGCACTTGACTTTAAATGATTAACCTTATAATAATAAGTCTTTGTATTATCAGGTCCAAGCTCTGCATAGTATGTCTGACCGCCATAAGGATATATTGCAGGTACCTGATTCATATAAGGACTTGCTATACCGTTATTCTTTCTTGGATACCATGCTGTAATCAAATATCCGGTTAACCCTCTTTGATCCCAGTTAAGTGCCGATGTATCACCGGTTGCCTGGAATGTTTTGGTTGCATCAAAAGCTCCGCTGTCATTCATATATGGCAGTGCTATAGCACCTGTTCCGGTATTTACCTGAAGTCCTGCAGGTGCCGGTGCTGTAGAAATAACATCTCCTGCAGTTCCACTCAATGTTAAATCACTTGCAAAGCGATCTACCGATTCATTTTTCTCAGTAAAATTAAACTGTATCTCTCCTGCTCCGGGAGCAGCTGCATATGCCGGCATTGCCGGTGCGAGTATGGCAAGAGCCATACTCGCAGACAATGCGGCAGTTAATTTTGCTTTTATTGTCTTTCTTTTCATTTTTTCTCCTACGTCACTTAGTACCAAGCACCGTTTGCATCTACATTATATCCGTCAGGAGTTTTCTCTCCTGCATACATAGATCCAAATGGTCTTCCACTATTGCTCAAGTAGTTCCACTTGAAAGCATTGGCATCCCATGTATAAGTATTTTGCGGAGTATTGGTATTAAAGTAATACCACTTTCCGTCAATCTTTTGCCATCCGACAAGCATCTCACCGTTTGAATTCAGATAGTACCATCTTCCGTCCTGCGGATCTTTATGCCATCCTGTCTTAAGGATACCCGTATTATCATTCATGTAATACCACTTATTTGTCTTTTCATCCTTTACCCAACCTAATACCATCTGGCCAAGCTCAGGTCCCGGTGTTGTGTTCATATAATACCAGTTGCCGTTCTTTGAGTCATATACCCAACCTGTTGCCATTGTTGAGCGACCGTCAAAGTAATACCAACGTGATACCTTCTTACCTGTATTGTCGTTGAATGTAATCATTCCCCACATATCGTTAAGTGGTGTTCCACCGTTAAGTACGAATGACCATCCGCCTGTTACAGGGTTTGTCTCCCAAGCACCGTCTACACCAAGTACGAATGCTCTTACATTACTGTTTTCATTGATAGCTGTATTTTGCTGTGACTTCTCTCCGGGTGTCAAAAGTCTACTTCCTCTACCACTTGAAGAGTTACCGCCACCGCTGGCACCGCCGGTTCTTCTGTTTCTGTCTCCGGCTCTGTCGGCTGCTATCTTTGAATACTTGTCAATAAGTCTTCTAAGTGCATCTATTGCCTGCTGAAGCTCTGCATAGTTTGCCTGTCTGAGATATGTTGTTCCGTCAGGAGATACAAGATCTCTTGCCTGTCTAAGTGTCTCAAGTGCATGTGCTATAGCCTCATTAAGCTCTGCCACCTCTGCTACCTTAAGGTATGGGTCTCCTGTGAGGATCTTTGCCTCTTCTATAGTATCACCAAGATCTACTCTTGCCTTTGCAACTTCTTTTCTGTTGTCTGAATAGTATGCATAAACAATTGTTCTCTTTGTTACAGGACTTGTTGTGTCATATACTGAAAGCTTATCTTCCTTCTTTGACCAGTTAACATAGTCATACTGTACACCATAGATATCTTCAAACGGTGTTACAAGTCCGTTTGCTACATCATTTTGTGCATATGCTGTTACTACCGCATAATCACTTGAGTAGTAAGCATCCTCTACATTCTCTTTTCTTCTTACCTTAAACTTCTTGTAGAAGTTTCTGCTTGTATCATTTAAGTGTAAATGATCAAGTACAGGCTTATTATCTACAAAGGTTACCTTAAATGTCTTTGAATAAACAAGTACATATGAATGCTGCAAGTTACCTGTGAACTTAAGAAGTCCCGCATTGTTTGCTACATCTGTTGTAATTGTTATATCTACAGGATTGATATTACCTAAGCTGTCAGGTGTCACATCAAATAACTGATAGTCAAGCTGATCAACGTCTTCTGCAGGAAGCTGTGCTATAACATCTACTGTCGCATTTGATGCTGTTGCAAGTATTCCGTTATTTACAAGTCTTCCGTTTACATATCTTTCAAGCTGGATATCAAGTCCGTATGCTGTTGTATGTGCATCCGGATGATCAACTCCCGATACTGAAACAGGCTTTACAGCTGTTTTCTCATTCGGTTTTGCATCTCTCTTGTTAAATACTACCTTGTATTCTACTGTTGCACCGTTCACTCCGATAAGTGATCTGTCAAGTGGTGTTGTAAGATCATGTGCAAGTCCCGGTATCTGATCAGGTGTCAATCCGAACTCTCCTACTCCACCGCCTCTTATTGTCTCTGTAAGATCCGCATCATCTCCCGCTACCTTGGTAGGTTCGTATACAGCCTTAAGTACAATGTTTGAATTTGAAAGAGTGAATGAGTAATCAGCCTGTGTTATATTTCCGCTGACTCCTACGGCTCTTCCTGCAAGTACCTGCCAGTAAAGGAAGTTCTTGCCGTTTGCATCTACAGGATCTGCATGGATTACCACTTCTTCTCCTGCTTTTGCCTGATCGTATGTGTCATTTCCTACACTTGTTGTTCCTACCGTTACTACGCTTCCGCCCTTTGTTTCCACTACATACTTAGGTGCGTCCGCCATATCTCCCGGATTTGCTATTATCTGATTTCCGTCAGGTAACTTTGTAAGCGGATTAGGAATTGAGCTGTCGCCCTTCTTTCTTGCCACTACAGTGTAGGTCTCATTTGGATTTAAGTTGTTGAAAGTAACTGTTGAAGGATTGTTTCCTACAGGAGTCATCCATCCGTTGTCACTTCCGGGGTACTGCACTACATTTCCGTTCTCATCTATAAGCGCATAGTCTGCGTCAGGATCTGCCGGATTTATAATGATCTGTGCCATACCGTCATTTTCAGGATCATATCCTATGTTGTAGTTATTATCTACTGTAGGAACATATACATCCTGTGGTGTTGATACGGATGTACCTGTTATAGAAGAAATCGGCTGACCTACAGTTGCTACTGTATCAGGGCTTCCTTCCTGTACATTGTAGTGTGCTCCCGGTATAAGGTTTGGAACTACAGTTCTGTTTCCTGTTGAATCTCCCGGTACCACTGCTACGATATTTCCGTCAGGATCACTTATTACATATACATTACCCGGTGTTGTACCGTCTATTACTATCTCACCGCTTCCGTCATTTCCTATACGACCTGTCGGTGTGATAGATCCGATAGTACCGAATACGTTTGGATCCTGGCTGAAGTATGCTGTATATGTTGCGTGATTTGTAAGTGTGCTGCTTCCCTGCATGAAGGCACCGTTTGGATCCTTCCAGCCGTTAAACAAGTAGTTTGCTACAGGTGTAGCTGTAGGAAGTTGTCCTGTTATCTGACTCCATGTGTAATCAAACGGTATATGAAGTGTTGCAGGAGCTGTGATAGAACCGTTGCTTCCTGCCGCAAAGTTGATATCAAACCACTGACTTGGGTCTTCTACAAACTTGGCATACACAGTTAAAGGTGTAGGATCTGTTGTTCTAAAGAAGTCTGTATCTCCTACAGGCTGTGTACATGCCGCATCTTTATACCATCCGTCAAACATATAGTAACGGTTAGGTGTTACACTTGGTACATAGTTTAATGCCTTTATCTTGCTGAACTTATATGCTCTTGCATCTCCTGCGCTTGTTCCGTCACTTAATAAGATGCTGTTTGCTGTAGCTGCACCTACGCTACCGTTGTTATATGGTGCAGATGCTACCGCAAAGTTGATACTTGTCCACTTTGATGCATCTCTGCTTAACATCCAGTCTACCTTTGTAGGTGTTGCAGGTGGAAGTACAGGCATTGTTCCTGTAAACTCTCCGGTTGTATTATTTGTTATACTTCCGAGTGTTGTAGGATTTTGATCTACGCTTGAGCTTGCATCCCAAACATATCCGTAAATTCTTTCAAGATTTGTTCCTGATGTCGGTAATCCCTCTACAAATGTTGTTCCCGCCATATGTGGTACAACCTCACTTGCAAGTACGGTATTATCGACTCTGTCAAAGTATCTCTTTATCAGGTTGTTTCCTGAATCATTTGTATACTTAAATACTATTGTTACATTCTGGTTAGGCATCTTTGCAACAAAGTTACCGTTTGCCAAATCTTCATCAATTATAAGGTTATTCACTCCGTCATCAATACCGATTGTATATAGCGGTGTTGAAGGAGCTGTTCTACCCTGTGTAACTGTAAATGTAGAATATGAGAATCCTGTAATATCATTCTTCTTTGCCGCACTGATTTGCTGCTCTGCAAGTCTTGTTACCGTTGTTGTAGGTGCTATTACATTACCTGCAAGATCTTCATGTCTTACTTCAAATGTAAATCTCTGTGAAGGATCTACCGAATACTTATAATAAAGTGCTATTGCAAGCGGTGGCATACTTGTTATAGTAAGTCTTCCCGGATGCGCATCGGTAGCCGGCGCTATAGTTCCTGTAGCCGCTGTATTAGGTGTCTTTGTTCCACTGTCATACATATATCCCGGTATAGGTCCTATAGGGTCTTTTGTAAAGTTGTCATTCACATGATGTGTGTTGTCAACATCTGTAAAGAATGTAATAGGAGTTGTCAAACTCTTGTTTGTAAACTTTCTTGTAATTGCAAATGTTCCCGATCCCGGTGTCCACTTTGCATAGAACTTTTTAACTCCTGTTACAACAGGTGTAGGGAAAGATCCGCTTGGATAAGATATCACAGGACCTATATCGGTATCACCTGAATCAAATATATTGTTTCCGTTTACATCATTGTACTGCTGCCATCCAACAAGATCATATCCAAGTCTTGTACTTTGTGGAACCGATACATTTGATGTAGCTCCTGTAGGCTCTGTTCTGTCAGGTACTGCCGAACCACTTCGTGGATCAAACTTATATGTAGCCTCATCTTTAATAAGATTGATTCTAATACTTACATTTTCACCCGGCATTGTACCTGTTAAGTTTCCGTTTGCATCTATTGATATAGAATCCGGAAGGTTGATTGCAGTATTTGCACTTACATCATATTTATATCCGTTTATTGTAGGTATGTTGTATTTTACTTCTCCTCCTGCAGGTATTCCCTTTGAGTAAGGGTTTGCATCTACATATTTTTCTGTAGACGGTACAGGTGCAGGTATTGTAAGATCTGCAAAGTTAAATGATGAACCGTCAGGCTTTAAATATGTCAAAGCAAATGTATATACAGTTGCATGAAGATATATAACCTTTGCATCCTCTAATGTTCCTGCAGTTACATGTGCCACATTCTTTACACCGTCTCCGGCTCCTATAGTCTGACCTGAAATGTCTGATTGGAAGTTTGCAGGTGAATATGGCAATGAACCGCCGGAAGCTCTGTCCGCATAATCTGCCAATACACTACCCTCACTGTTTGCTGTAGGAAGTGCATCTCCTGTCATTCCTATTCCGATAGTTCCTGTTATAGAATTTCCCGATTCTACAAAAATAGGCTTCTTACTTATTAAAACGTTTCCGTCTTTTGTCTTTACATCTGCAGTACCAAATGTACCGTTGTACATCTTTGAGCCTGTAACATCCAAACTTCCGTTTACTGTGATAGGATATTTTCCTGCCGGTAAATTAGACTTTGTAGAGTCAATAGCTGCACCGTCATCCAAAGATATATTGTCTTTAATTGCAGCTGTTCCGCCCGCAGCATTTATATCAAGAACACCCGATCCTGAAATCTCAAATACTGAAGGAACCTTTGCACCGGTTACCTTAAAGTTTTGTATTACTGTACCGGCTTTTACACTTACCTTACCTTTATCTAATTTAAAAGCAGGTGCTGTGGCTGTAGCATGGTCCTTATTTCCGTCAACTATAACGTCACGGAAGTTAAGCATTGAGTTATCATCACCCATCTTAAACAACTCGCCTGTAAAACCGTCAGCTCTCTTTAAAGTAGCTGTATCCGATTTTATAGATGGATTAAATTTATGATATCCACTATAAGTTGATAATCCCGGATTGTTAAAGTCTGCTGTTTGAATAGTTATCTCAGTACCGTTTGGAATAGTTAATGTTTCACCAATTTGTGCATCACTTTGCAAATAAATATATGCCTTCTTTATATTTCTATTCTCAATATCAGCTATTGCATCCTTTACAGAGTTTATAGGTCTACCCATAAATCCGGCTATAATACCAGTTGAAGGATCTGAACCTGTATTACCAGAGCTGTCCGATACATAGTACACTGACGGCTTGATAGCTATCATAAATGTAGCAGTTTTTTGCTCTCTCGGCTTTAAGTTAAAGTATGCTGAAAATGCCGCAGCACTGTCACCGGCATTTACCATTCCTGGGAATCCCTGTGAAAATACCCAATCTGTATGATAATGACTTCCTGTCTGTATATATCTCATACCCCAAACACGGTTTTCACTAGGGTCAGTACTATTTCTCTTTACCATTCCGGCTCCGTTTCCTGATGAATATACATCAAAAACGGTTAATGGATAGGTTGAAGATGTATGACTTTGGAAATGAAGTCCTTCAAATTTCTCTCCTGCACCATGTCTTGTAGTGAAAATAGGGACGTTGTCCTGAGACGGAAGCATTGTATCTGTCTCATTACCGACCATAAAATCTATGGTATCTGTTGCACTAGGGTTGTATGCAGTATACTGTACCGCAATATACTGATCGTCATCTGACGGTTTTATCTCCTGTCTGAGTTCAACAGTCTTTCCGGAACCGTCAGTTAATGTAAGAACTTCACCGTTATAATGATTTGGTCCTGTATGAAGTTCCTTCTTTCTTGAAGAACCCTGGAAGGCTGATGTCTGTGGCTGAGCGCCGTTCCATACAGTTGTATATACATCTGCAGGACCTACTGCAGGATTAGCTGCATTCGGCTCTGTGTATACAGTAGCACCTGATGCTTCATAATCTGTAAGCTCTGCATTAGTTCCTATACGGTATGGTTTACCAAATGAGTAGTATCCATGCCACCAGTTACTACCATACTGTGTAAATATATCCGGTCTTGTTCCAGGTGCACCTGAATGAACAGATGTAGCACCCGGATAATATCCTCTTGTATTATTGGTTCTGTCTTTTGAACTCTTTAAACCGCCAAGTCCAAAGGTAAATGTATCTTCTCCACCTCGAGATCCATAACCATCTGTACTATTATGCCCGTTGGCATTACCAAATGCAAAGGTCGTGGAATCTGACGAACCGTAAGTAAATCCGTCAACCTGACTTACCCACTTATTGCTTTGTCCATTTCCGGGACTTAGGTTTGAGTTCGGTGATAATCCTGCCGCCTGCGCCGTCATATTGCCCAGCGGAGCCCCTGTAAGGACCATGGCTCCTGCAAGCAATCCGGCAGTCGCCTGCTTGATTGTCCTTATTAAATTATTTTTCTTCATATCTCTCCTCTAACTATCTGTCAAAGAGAACAAAATCACTGTCCAAGTTGTTCAATCCGTCTGTGGCATATGTGATTTCAGCTCCCCATCTGTCATGTCTGTCAGCACTTGAATCGTAGTGATAGAATCTTCCGTTCTTCTTTCTCGGTCTGTCACTATCACTTACTCTTGCTACGAACTTTGAGTTTGAAACTATTATCCAGTTTCCCTCTCCGTCTCTAAGAATCTTTGTGCCTTTGACTACTTTACCGTTTGAGTCTACGACTACATACTCGCCGTGACCTGTTCTTGTATCCTTAAGAATACCGTACTTAAGGCTTGCGTCAGCATCCAGTCTCAAGCCGTTGAAGTAGAACTTACCGTCGCTCTTTGCAAGTGTGCATCTTGCTCCGATAGCCTTACCGTTGTCCCTGAAACCGAATACCGCATTTTGATCTCTAAGAGATACTGTAACCTCACCGGTAATCATTGAACCGTCATTAAGCTCATCTGTACCGAAGAGATATAAGCTTCCTCTGTCGATTGCAGCTATAGGTGAGTTAACTGCGTCTGTAAGGAAATCTTCCTTTGTCCACTCATCTACATCATATTTGATACCGAAAGTATCATCTTCCAACATAATTACAAAACCTGTCTGCATACGTCCGATCTCATCGAAAGCGTATCTTCTTCCAAGTACTGTAGCTATTTTATCCTTAATTACACTACCGTCTTTCTTTGTTCTGAACCAGCTGTGCTCTTCAGTATCATAGTCATACTGACTCATCACTTCATTCGGTACTGTAAATGTCCAGTAATCATCTTTAAGTTCACCGTCTGTATCAAGTGAACCGTATTTTACTTTAGCATTGCTTGCTGTAGCTCTTATGTTTGCGTTAGTTACAGAAAGCTGAGGTATCATTACACCGTTCTCATCAAACAGGTATGCCTTACCGTTTATCTCTCTCTGCTTTGACTGATCTGTACTGCGTGCAGCGTACTTTCTTCCGTTAGCCCCGAAGTACAGCCACATCTCATCATACTCACTATAGTTTCTCTGTCCAAGCTCTGAATATCCCGGATTCTCTCCTACCTGTGAATAAAGCAACCACTGATCCGCATACATTGCTCCGTCATCACCGAAGTAGTATATTGCACTCTTAAACGGATTGTCATCTTCTACCGCATTGCCCTCTGCATCGAAGAATCCTGTAAGCATTACTCCCTCTTCATCAAAAAGATATCTCTTTCCGTTAATTTCACGAGTATATACTCTTCCGTCTCTGCCCTTGTACGCTTTTCCGTCGGCACCGAAGTAATACCATGCATCATTATCGTCGATATCTTTTGCAAGAACCCAACGATTAGCTGCCATTACACCGTCGGCATTCAAATAATAAATGCCGTCACCTACGGTAACAATTGAATCCTTTACCATGTTGCCGTCATCACCCAGATAATACCATGCGTCACCCGACTTTCTCCAAGCCTCAGACACTGCGTTATTGGCATTGTCCAGATATCTCCACTCACCGTTTGAGTTATCCCATCCTTCTGCATGTGCAGTAGAAGGGTTTGCCCAAAGGAACAGAGCGGAAACCGCCAGCAAGCCTGCTTGACTTACTATGCTCTTTTTGTTCATCAAACTACCTCCTTGATTGTTTGTCTGCCGGAATATAAGGTCCTATACTATGTTCAACATGCATACTCCCATATCACTGCTTAATGTATTGTCATTAAATCAGTCACTCTATTATATCCAGTCAGAATATTTATATATATTTCTTCAATGCAAACAAAATAACCCACAAAAATATTTGCCCATTATATTTTCGTAAGTCTCTTATTATCATTAAAGAAATTTATATCGTATTTAATATGTAAAAACTCGTATCAATTTCTCGTCTTATGTCGTATTATATGCGATTTTGTGCGTAATAAAAACAAGTCCCTACACTTAAGCGTTAATTATACTATTTTAATTGGTATAATACAACAATATAATATTATTGAATGGTGTCTTTGTCAAATAAGCCAATACGATGAATGGGAGATATTTTTATTATTTTTATATATGAGTCCGAACCAAGTGGTCATAGATTAGTAGTTATATTATATATATTTATTAATATTTTATCATATTTTTATTGTTTATCAATGATAAATTTCATTTATCTTCATTTTATTTTTTTGAGTTTTTGCTTTATTACTTTTTGCAGCAAAAAAAGCCGAAAGAACATACGATACTTTCCTGACATATCTCGTAATATTCCTTCGACTTTTTGTTTGTTATTTATATTTTTCTTGAAAGAGAATTATTTCTTTGCCGCTGTTGTTTCCGGTGTCTTGATTTCTGAAGGTGCCTTTGTTGTTTCACCTGCAGTATCAACTCCCGCTCTGTCCTCTGTTACTATTGCTGCGGCGCTGTCCTTTGAAACCACATTGTCCTTACCTACAGATACTATGAAGTAATATCCTTCAGACTGGAATACGATATTGCTGTCTCCCTTCACACCTACTGTAAGGTATGCATCGTTTGACTCAAGTCCTGCGGCTTTCTCACCTTCCATCTGTTCCAAAATGTCATTAAGCTTAACGCTGTCTGCAGTGAAGCTTAAAAGATCACCGGCCTTGGCACTTACAGCTTCAAGTACATATCCGCCCGACTTGTCATCATAGTAATGTAAAACTCTCTCAGGATCTGCATACTTTACAATTCTCTCACCTGCTTCAGCCTTCTCATCAGATGCGGCTGTTCCGAATGCACTTCCTACATCATCAAATGACTCATCAAGGTGATTTGCTATATCGTAGTTTATGTCCACTTTTACACTTGCAGCTGTAGTTGTCTCTGCAGTAGTGCTTTCTTCAGCCTTTGTAGTGGTTTCTGCAACTGACTGTGTTGTTTCTGCAGTTTCTTTTTTTGAACCGCATGCACTGAATAATAATGCACTTCCCATTGTCAATCCTAAAACTGTTATCAAAAATCTTTTCTTCATATCTAATTCCTCCTAAGTCAAATGACTTTATGCTATTTAAACATCATTTTGATATCTGACACTATATCACTTGAAACTTATAAAAACAAGTTTTTAATATGAAAGTATTTTTTAAGAAATGATTTATATTCTTTTATCCCAATACCAACTTTGCCGCACCGTATATTCCGGCGTCGTTTCCAAGCTTTGCAAGAACTATATCCGCCTTGTTCTTTGTTATAGGTGTATAATACTCAAATTTTTCTCTTATTTTATCTATAAGGAAATCTCCTGCTTTTGATACTCCGCCACCTATAACAAATACTTCCGGATCTACAGTCATTGCCAAGTGTGAAAGCGCTATTCCGAGATACTTTGAAACCGTATCCACAACTTCAAGTGCTATAGCATCACCCGCCTTGGCCGCATCAAGTACGTCCTTTGCGGTTATATCCTCCAGTAAAGCAAGTCTTGATGCAACTTTCTTTGTTGCAAGAAGCCTTTTTGCCTCTCTTACTATTCCTGTAGCACTTGATATCTGTTCAAGACAACCCTTTCCGCCACAATTGCATTTTTCAGTCTCAGACTCTCTGACATGCATATGCCCTATCTCTCCGCCAAGACCGTGCTTTCCCGGAACAATTTTCCCGTCTATTATAATTCCTCCACCTACTCCGGTTCCAAGAGTTACCATTACGGAATCCTGCTGATGCTTTGCGCCTCCCATCCATGCTTCTCCAAGTGCCGCCACATTTGCATCGTTACCAAGTGCCACAGGCATACCTGCAAGTAAATCTGACAGTATTCTGGCAGGAAAAACTTCTCTCCATCCTATATTTACCACTACCTCTATAAATCCGTTCGGCATTACAGGTCCCGGAACCCCCATTCCTACACCTACACAATCTGTAAGAGTAAGTCTTGCCTCTTTCAATGTTTCTTTTATAGACTTTCCTATTTTTTCGATAAGTGCCTTAGGATCGTTTTTAGGCTCCGTAGGTATTTCCCACTTTTTTAAAAGATTTCCGTTAAGTGTGAATATACCCAGCTTTACACTTGTTCCTCCAATGTCAACTCCTACGCATACCTGTTCCATATTTTCTCCTTTATATTACTTAAGTACTATTCCTCTAAAGTCATTATCTCCAAGTATTGTAAATCCTGATAACAAACCTCTTTTTACGATCTTATGTATATTTGAATCAAGGCTGCCGCTGTATTTTATTACACCTGCCGTGTTCATTATTATCGCCTTATCATCCTTTGTCAGATAAATATACCCTTTTTGCATATCAAGATTTGAAAAATCTCCCAAAAACTCTTTTTTCAAGATAACATCTCCGGTTTTCGAGTATATATATAATGTGTGATTAAATTTTTCCGATGTGTTTTTATATACTACACAAAGTTTATTTCCCTCAAAGTCCACAGCTTCAATATCTTCTTCGGCCTTTATTGTCTTAATAAGCTTCGGAGAAGCAACATTCTTTGACGAGAAGAAATAAAGTCCGTCAGATGCAATTGCTACCGAATTTATTTTATCAAAATACCTTACTCTTGCCACCATTGAAGAAACAAACTCTTCATCAAAGCCGCCTACGACTCTATTCGGCATATTTTGTCCGATATCCGAGAAATCATAAAAAACGACTCTTCCCATCATTGAGCTGCCCTTTAAGTACTGGAATGTTGCCATAAGCGCGGTTCCGTCAGGCGACAATGCTATATCTGTAGGAAAGCCGTCTCCGGCAAGCTTTGACTTTATACTTATGTTAAGCAGTTCCCCCTCCTTGTTATAGAAAAATATATATGTGGAATTTGAATCTTCTACCAATATGGTAATTATACCGGTTTTTGATACGACAGCCTTAAGTATCGGTAAATCGGTACCTATCGTCGCCACCCTGCCGTCTTTTGTATAGCTTTCAAGATCATTTCCTCCGACATCAAATATTATCACATATTTACCGTTATTATCAGTCTTTGGATTTGACATCTCATAGCTTTCTATCCACACTTCTTTTCCGCCGGGCTTTAAATACAATGCACCGTCTTTTGAATACTTTAAAAAACCATTATCAAGCTTTTCATAACCTACAAGGCTGCCCTCACTGAGTTCATGAATCCATTTCAGTTTAAATTTATCATAACTCTTATAGCGGTTTATTAATGCAAATACAACTGTGAAAGCAGTTATTAAAGCAAGCAGGAGGAGGATAAACCTCCCCCTTTCTACAAAAAAGTTGACATTTTGTCTTCTTCTGGATCTTGGAGCATCTTTCTCATCAAGATCGGCAGTTACTATTATTCTGTCTTTAAGCTCCCGCTTCTTTATTTCCTTATCTTCTATCATCTCTTATCCGTTTTGTCTTCTTTGGTACAGATCTATAGCCTCAATCAGATTGGACGCCTCTTTGTCATTTATAAGCTTTTGTAAAGCCTCTATCTTTGACGGCTGTAAAAAGTCTCTTCCAAGATATGATTCATACTTATCGGATATGTCCAAGTTTATCTCAGATCTTCTTGCAGCTATATTCCCAAGACTTTGCTTTGCGACTTCAAGTTCATTGTTCAGACTCTCAAGTTTTTCTCTTGAATTATTCGTTATCTCATCTGCAATAATTTTCTTTGTGCTGTTTTCAAACTCGCTTACAGCTGCAGTTTTCTTATCCTTTATACTCTGTACATTAATCTTTGCTTCTTCTATCTCGGCATCATAAGCTCCCAAATCATACTTTTCCTCTGACGAGTCGTTATTTATCTCTTTTGTTATCAACTTGATTCTCTTAAAATCATTGTCGATAGTATCTCTCATGGCTCTTATCCTAAGTAAGCTGTCTCTATGTCTTGCTTTTGTGAGATTTCCTATCAAAATATACAATCCGCCTATCAAAATAATAACCGCAAAGCAAATAAAAGGTAAATATATAGTTCTGTGATTCGGTATCAATTTATAAATCACCATAGGTATTGCAAGGAATGTTACAAGTACCGCTAAAACTATTTTTACAAAATCAAAGAATTTGTGTGGAAAATAAAATGTGTGATACAATCTTCCTCCGCAAAATCCCGGCAATTTTTCTTTTTTTATCTCACTTTTTATTTCAGATTTTGTATTCGCTATATGATCGTGCAGTTCTTTGGTTTCGTCGGCAATTCTTTCGCTTACCTTTTTACTCTTTGCCTTACCCTTCTTTGCCTCCAAAGATTTTCGGATATCTTCAGCCTTTTTAATCTCGGCATCATATGTGGAAGTTATCTCTTTTAATCTTTTAGATGTGGTCTCGGATATTCTGCCTTCCACAGCTTTCTTTTCAGCTTCTATAGCTTTTGATATCCTCTCGCCTTCCGCTCTGAGCCTTTCCTCTTCCGTGCTTAATGTATCAAGCTCCAGCAGGGCACTTTTTGCACCTTCAAAAAAACTGTCATAGTCTAAAATAGGTTCTGCCATAATACACTCTCCATTTTATTATTCTTCTATTATTTGTATTTCCAGATAGTCAAAATCTATTTGTTCTATAAAGTTGTCAGCATTAAATCTGACTTTACCTCTATAAGCAAAGTCATCTATATTCGGCAAAAGCCATATAGGTTCTGCTATATCAAATTCATGACATATCTCTCTAATCGCATCAAATACCATTGTCTTTCTGTCTTTACTGTAATCTCCATCTGTTGCAACATGGTCTTTTTCCATACGGTTGTCTGTGAATATCTTGCCCCAAAGCCTGAACATATTTAGTTAAGCCTCTTTAGAAGTTCTTCTCTCTGACTTTCATATCCCGGTTTTCCAAGCAGTGCAAACATATTGCTCTTATAGCTTTCAACTCCCGGCTGATTGAACGGATTTACACCGAGTATATATCCGCTTACTCCGCATGCGAACTCATAGAAATAGAACAAACTTCCAAGTGAGAACGGACTCTCATCAGGTATATTTATTTTAAGATTCGGAACGTCACCGTCTGTATGTGCAAGTATTGTTCCGTTCATTGCAGACTTGTTTACAAAATCCACACTCTTTCCTGCCAGGTAATTCATGCCGTCTGTATCCGTCTTTTCTTCTTTTAAAAGAATCTCTACAGGTGACTCTTCAATATCAAGTACGGTTTCAAACAACATTCTTCCACCGTCCTGAATATACTGTCCCATAGAATGTAAGTCTGTTGTCAAATCCACAGCAGCAGGGAAAATACCTCTTCCGTCCTTACCCTCACTCTCACCAAAGAGCTGCTTTACCCATTCAGAAACATAGTGAAGACTCGGCTCATAATTTGCCGTAACTTCCACATTCTTTCCTTTTCTAAGGAATATATTTCTGATTGCTGCATATAAAAGTGAAGGATTTTCCTCAAAAGGCTTTCCGATTACTTCTTCTCTCATAGCTGCGGCACCTGCCATAAGCTCATCAATATCTATTCCCGCAACAGCTATCGGAAGCAGGCCTACAGCTGTAAGTACCGAGAATCTTCCACCTATATCATCAGGTACTACGAAGCTCTCATACCCTTCTTCGTTAGCAAGTGATTTAAGTGCACCCCTTGCCTTATCTGTAGTTGCATAAATTCTTTTATTTGCTTCTTCTCTTCCATACTTTTCTATAAGAAGTTCTTTAAATACTCTAAAACTGATAGCAGGTTCTGTTGTAGTTCCCGACTTTGATATTATATTTATAGAAAAATCCTTATCTTTCAAAACATCCTTCAAATCTGCTATATACTTTGATGATATTGAATTTCCGCAGAATATTATCTGTGGTGTTTTTCTCTGTGATTTATCCAAGCAGTTATAGAAGCTGTGACTCAAAAACTCTATTGCGGCTCTGGCACCAAGGTATGAGCCTCCGATTCCCACTACCAAAAGTACATCGGAATCATTTTGTATCTTCTTTGCTGTAGTCTTTATTCTCTCAAACTCTTCCTTATCATAGTATATAGGAAGATCGATCCAACCAAGAAAATCTGATCCTGCTCCCGACTTTGATAATAATGTATCTCTGGCATTCAATGTGGTTGTTTTAAAATTTTGAAGCTCATCCTCCCCCAAAAATGCCATTGCTTTTGAATAATCAAAACTTACTGTCTTGTTCATATTACACGCCTTTCTGTATTTATAATGTGTTACGGTCATATATAACCGTAATGTTCTAAAACAATATATTGTTTTTATTTTATAACAACTATATACTATTGGCAATAGTAGGAAGTATCAATAGTTTCTATTAATCTTGTAGTAAGCTTCACACAATTTTCTATTGCCTTTCTTTCAAACTCGGCATAGTCCATACTTGCACTGTCATCCGCCTTATCGGATATGGCTCTCACTATAAGTGCTTTCATTCCGTTCAAATATGCAACCTGTGCTATTGCAGCACCCTCCATCTCCGTACAGTATCCGCCAAAAGTTTTTTTCAAATCTTCCTTTGTCTCTTTATCCGATACAAAAATATCACCGCTGAGTACTCTTCCTTCAAACACTGAAATATCTTTAAGCTCTTTCTCACAGATTTCCTTTGCGATACTTCTAAGTCCGTCATCTGTAGGGAATGCAAATACATCCATTCTCGGTACCTGTCCTCTCGGATATCCGAAGCCTTCAACATTCATATCATGAATTACGGTATCTGTGGAGAGCACTATATCTCCTATATTTATCTCATTCTTCAGTGAACCGGCAATTCCGGTATTTATTACCGTTCCCACTCCGAATCTGTCCGCCAGTATCTGAGTACATGCCGCCGCATTCACTTTTCCTATACCTGAGCGTACCACGGTGACAGACTTTCCGCTTATCTTTCCCTGTACAAACTCCATACCGGCTATGACTTTTGTCTCTTTATTTTCCATAATTTCTTTTAACTTTGAGATTTCCTCTTCCATAGCACCGATTATACCAATCATTACATTCTCCTCACTTGAATATTTATACTTGTTAAATTATACTTAATATATAGGTTTAATTATAACATAAAGAATGGAAATAATATGAAAAAAATAATATTAACAGGTGGCGGTACCGCAGGACATATCACACCGAACATCGCTCTCTTGCCTGCATTAAAAGAAGCCGGATTTGATATCAAATATATAGGCAGTAAAAACGGTATGGAAGAAGGTCTTATAAAAGCTCAGAATATTCCATATGAAGGAATATCTTCCGGAAAGCTCAGAAGATACTTTGACTTAAAAAACTTCAGCGATCCTTTCAAGGTCCTTAAAGGACTCTTTGAAGCAAAAAGTATAATAAAAAAATACTCACCCGATATTGTCTTTTCAAAGGGTGGCTTTGTCAGTGTTCCTGTAGTAATGGCTGCGGCTTTTTTAAAGATTCCGGTTATTATACATGAATCGGATATTACACCGGGACTTGCAAATAAAATAGCCACCAAGTTTGCTACAAGGATATGTACCAATTTCCCTGAAACATTGCAGTATCTTCCTAAAAACAAGGCTGTACTTACAGGTTCTCCAATTAGGAAAGAGCTTTTAAGCGGTAACAAAGAAGAAGCTCTCAAACTGACAGGATTTGACAACAAACCGACTCTTCTTATCATAGGAGGAAGTCTCGGCTCCGTTATAGTAAATACGGCAATCAGAAAATCTCTGGATGATATATTGAAAGAGTTTAATGTAATACATATCTGCGGCAAAGGTAATGTAGACGAAAAACTTGTGGGAAGAGAAGGTTATCTTCAATATGAATATGTGGATAAGGAGCTGAAGGATTTCTTTGCTCTTGCCGATGTGGTCGTATCAAGAGCGGGTGCAAATACAATATGCGAGCTTTTGGCACTCAGAAAGCCGAATCTTTTGATACCGCTCTCAGGTGCCGCTTCAAGAGGTGATCAGATACTTAATGCCGAATCTTTTGAAAATGCCGGTTATTCTAAAGTCATAGATGAAGAGGCACTTACAAATATTTCACTTGCCGTGGAAATATCGGAACTTTATAAAAACAGACAAAAGTATATAGATGCCATGTCAAACTCGGATGCCACAAACGGTGTGGAAAATATTATCAATTTGATAAAGCAGTATAGCTAGAATTTTCATCCAAACCCGACAAAGCGTCTACTTAAGATTCTATAATCACAAATACTTAAGCTCTTTGAAAGTTTTTTCAATTTTCAGAGAGCTTTTCTATATATCAAATACATATTTTTTAATTACTTAATTGTTTTAGCTTATTCTATTGTTTTTACTTTTTTTGATATACAATATAAACAATTTTATATTTTATAATAGTATAAAACTACCATAGACAATTATTTTCACAATATTGTATAATTTTTGAAAATGATGACAATTCAGGTTGAGTTTTACAGGCTTTCAGCCCACTTTTTATAGCTGACTCAACTGATTGTAACGATAAGGAGGACTTTTTGTGAAAAAGAAAATTTTAAGTGTTCTTATGGCAGGTGCATTGTGCACAGGCTTACTTGCAGGATGTGGCGGCGGCAAAGAAGCTTCCACAGGCGATTCAGCAGCTGCAAACAATGCGGCAACCGCTACAGATGACAATACTCTTACAGTATGGTGTTGGGACCCGGCATTCAATATCAATGCAATGAATGAGGCGGCAAAAGTTTATCAGAAAGATCACCCTGATTTCAAGCTCAATGTAGTGGAAACTCCATGGGCTGATTTACAGACAAAGCTAAACACTGCTGGTGTTGCCGGTGATTTATCCACATTGCCTGATATTTTCCTTATGCAGGATAACGCATTCTGGAAGAATCAGATTTCATTCCCTGATGTTTTTGCAAACTTGACTGAAACAAAGGCTTTTGACTTTACACAGTTTGCACCGGGTAAGTTAGCTTATTCAACAGTAAACAATGTAAACTACGGTGTTCCTTTTGATAACGGAACCGTTATATCGGCTTACAGAACAGATATCCTTGAGCAGGCAGGCTATACTGTAGACGATCTTACAGATATCGACTGGGACAGATATATAGAAATCGGTAAAGATGTGCTTGCAAAGACAGGAAAGCCTTTACTTTCATCTATGGCTAATGAATCCGACATTATAATGATCATACTTCAGTCTACAGGTGCTTCACTTTTTGATGACAAGGGTGACCCGAATATCGTAGGAAACGAAACATTGAAGAAGGCTCTTGAGACATATAAAAAGCTTAAAGAATCAGGTGTTATGGTTCTTGTAAACGACTGGGATCAGTATATCACCACAATGAATACAGAAACTGTAGCCGGAACAATAAACGGTTGTTGGATTATGGGTTCTATCAGAGCTGCAAAGGATCAATCGGGAAAATGGGCTGTGACAAATCTGCCTAAACTTGCAGGCGTAGGCGAGCAGACAAACTATTCAAACAACGGTGGTTCAAGCTGGGCTGTAAATGCAGGTTCAAAGAAGAAAGATTTGGCAGTTGATTTCCTTGCAAAGACATTTGCCGGAAGCACAGATCTTTATGACAACATTCTTCCAAGCGGTGCATTGGCTACATGGTTACCTGCAGGAGGTACAGCGGCTTATTCAGAGAAGGTTGAGTTCTTCGGCGGACAGGAAGTTTATAAACTCCTTACAGACTTCGCCTCAAAGACACCAAAGAACAATACAGGTGTTTACTACTATGAAGCAAGAGATGCCGTAGCTGCTGCTGCAACAAATATCATTGCAGGCGCTGATGTTGACAGCGAGCTTAAAACTGTACAGGACACTGTTAATTTTGCAATGGGTAAATAATATTTTAAGATTTTGTCAGGGGGTAGGTTTGGCCATGGTCAAGTCTGCCCCTTGTTTAATCGAAGGAGAAATTTATGGGGAATAAGAAAAAACTTTCACTCTCACAAAAACAAAATATATCAGGTTGGATATTTTTGACTCCTGCTACCGTGCTTATAGCCGTTATGAGTTTTTATCCTATGATAAGAGCCATAATTTTGTCTATGCAAAGCGGTGTGGGCGCAAAAATTTCTTTTGCCGGATTGACAAATTATAAGAGAATGTTTGCTGATGCAATCTTTATGCAGTCTTTGAAAAACACCTTTATATACCTGATAGTTCAGGTACCTATAATGCTTTTATTTGCTCTTCTTTTGGCATCTTTACTTAATGATAAGCATTTAAGATTTAAGGGGCTTTTCAGAACCTGTATTTTCCTGCCATGTGCTACATCTCTTGTATCATATGCCATTATATTCAGATCGCTCTTTGCCGTTGACGGATATATAAATACCGCTCTTGTCAATCTTGGAATTTTGCACACAGGCTATAATTTCCTTTCAAATCCTTTTGCGGCGAGAATTGTTATTATAATCGCTCTGCTTTGGAGATGGACAGGCTACAATATGGTTTTCTATCTTGCAGGACTTCAAAATATAGAGTATTCCATATATGAAGCCGCAAAGATTGACGGTGCAACATATTTCCAGATACTCAGAAAGATAACCATCCCGCTTTTAAAGCCGATGATTTTACTTACTGCTATCATGTCAACAAACGGTACATTGCAGTTGTTTGACGAGTCCGTCAACCTTACAAGCGGCGGTCCGGCTAATGCAACTATAACAATGTCTCATTATATTTATAACTCTTCGTTTAAGTATGTACCTAATTTCGGCTATTCAGCCGCCATGTCATTCTTTATTTTGATTTTGGTGGCGGTACTCGCCGCAATACAGATGAAAGTAGGTGACAAGCGTGACTAAGATAAGAACTGTTGCAAAATATGTATTTTTGACCATTGTTTCACTTATATCGATTTTCCCTCTGTACTGGATGGCAGTCAGTGCCACTCATGCCAGTATAGATGTAATAAGAGGTGCTCTCCTTCCCGGAAACTATCTCTTTAAAAACCTTTCAAACCTGCTTGCAGCAAGTGATGTAAGAGGTGCTATGATAAACTCATTTAAATACTCAATAATGATGACAATATTGGCACTATTTATTTGCTCACTTGCCGGATACGGTTTTGAAATCTATCATGATAAGGCAAAGGATGCTATCATGGCTGTACTTTTGTTGGCAATGATGGTTCCTTTTGTAGCCATTATGATCCCGCTCTTTCAGATGTTTTCAAAATGGGGACTTTTAAACACAACTTTAGGATTTTTACTTCCTACATTGTCCACTCCGTTTTTGATAATGCTGTTTAGACAGAGTGCCAGATCATTCCCACATGATATTCTTGAAGCTGCAAGACTTGACGGATTAAATGAATTTAATATATTCCTTAGAATATTTATTCCTACTATGAAGTCCACCTATGCTTCTGCAGCCATCATTACATTCATGGGTGCATGGAACTCATATCTTTGGCCAAAGGTAATAATGACTGAGAAAACATCCATTACAATGCCTATGCTTGTAGCAAACTTAAAAGAAGGTTATGTAACCGACTACGGTGTACTGATGCTTGCTGTACTTCTTTGCAGTATACCTACAGTTATCATATTCTTCGTACTCCAAAAGCAATTTGCTGAAGGAATTACAGGTGCTGTAAAGTAATATATAATATGCTTTTTTAAAGGTGTGAAAACTTGTATCAAGATTTCATACCTTTTATTGATAAAATATAATTTTAAGAGAGGTAAAAATGAATAAAGATATTTTAAAAAACCTTTTAGAACCCACTGTTTTTGAGGAAAACAGACTTCCGGCACATTCAGATCATAAGGTATTTGCAAATAGGAATGAACTTATACGGGGCGAGTCTTCTTTATACTATGATTTGAAAGGTATATGGAAATTTGATTACTCCATCAATCCCGATTCCACTCCTGACGGATTTGAACTTTTAAGCTTTGACTGCAGAAACTGGGAGGATATCCGAGTTCCTGCACATATACAAATGGAAGGCTATGACAGACCTCACTATGCCAATGTTGCATACCCATGGGACGGTAGACAGGAGCTTAAATCAGGTCAGTCTCCTGTGGACTTTAATCCTGTTGCAAGCTATGTAAAATACTTTACATTACCTGAAAGTTTCACAGGCAAGGATATTGTTTTAAGAATGGAAGGTGTTGAGAGTGCGGCCGCCGTATGGTTAAACGGACACTATATAGGCTACTGTGAGGACAGTTTTACTCCTTCCGAGTTTGATTTAAGTAAATATATAGTTAAGGGTGAGAACAAACTTGCAATACAGGTTGCAAAATGGTGTTCAGGCAGCTGGCTTGAGGATCAGGATTTCTTCAGATTCTCAGGAATTTTTAGAGATATCTGTCTATATGCAAGGCCGAAATGCCATTTACAGGATATAGGTGTAAATCAGATATTTGAAAATAATAATCTTGATAAAGTCAAACTTAATATATCATTGACTCTAAGCCAAAGTGCCAAAGTCAAACTCAGATTATATGACGCTTTTGATATGACTTTAAAGTCAAACGAGTTTAAGTGCTTCTTTGATGAAACTGTTGTGGCAGAGCTTGATAAGGATCAGGTTTCCGGTGAAAATAACGTTTTCCTTGAGATAAATAATCCGAAGCTTTGGAGTGCCGAAATTCCTAATCTTTATACTCTGTATATTGAAATATATGACGGTGATAATTTACTTGAAGTAACCTCTGTGAAAATCGGTATTAGATTATTTGAAAAAAATTCAGCTAATATAATGACTGTTAACGGTAAAAGAATTGTGTTTGCCGGTGTGGACAGACATGATTTCAGCTCCAAATCAGGTCGTGCAATAAGCTATGCGGAAGTTAAAAAAGATATAGTTACAATGAAGGAAAACAATATCAATGCTATAAGAACAAGCCATTATCCAAACTGCTCCGCACTATATGAGCTCTGTGATATCTACGGCATCTATCTTATGGATGAATGTAATCTTGAGTCTCACGGCAGCTGGGACGGTCTTCTTAGCGGTGTTTCAGACTATAATATGGTGGTTCCGGGCGATAAAAAAGAGTGGATGCCTCTACTTCTTGACAGAGCAAACTCCATGTATATGAGGGACAGAAATCACTCTTCAATTCTTATCTGGTCATGTGGAAATGAGAGTTATGGCGGTAGCGATATATATGAGATGAGCGAGTTCTTCAGGAAAAAAGATTCAAGCAGACTTGTCCACTATGAGGGAGTTTTTAATGACCGTCGCTATAATGATACCTCAGATATCGAAAGCAGAATGTATGCCAAGGTAGCTGATGTAAAGGAATTTTTGAAAACTCACAGAGATAAACCTTTTATTGAATGTGAATATACTCATGCGATGGGCAACTCATGTGGAGGTATGCAGCTTTATACCGAGCTTGCATGGGAAGAGGAGCTTTTCCAAGGTGGATTTATCTGGGACTACATCGATCAAAGCATTACCGGTAAGGATCCTTTCGGCAATGACACTCAGTACTACGGAGGAGATTTTGATGACTCTCCTACCGACTATAACTTCAGCGGAAACGGTATAGTGTACGGAGGCGACAGGGATATATCTCCTAAAATTCAGGCGGTAAGATATAATTACAGACCTGTTGATTTAAAGATAGATTTTGACAAAGACTTATTATATGTACATAACAGAAATCTTTTCAGAGATTTGAATGACTATAAATTTGTTATTTATATAAAGAAATTCGGAAAGACTTTATATGAAAACAGTTTTTCTTTGAAAGGTGAAGGATTGTCAAAGACTGAGCATTCTCTAAATATAAAAGAAAAAGCCGGAAAGCTTTTTGATATATATGGTGATGAGCTAGTTATAGGTGTTAAGGCCGTTTTTAATATTGAAACCTTATATAACCTTGGCGAAGTTTCATTTACAGAAGTTGTTTTAAGAGAAGGTAATAAGGCATATGATGCTCTTTTCTCAAAATTTGATAATACCGTTATTTGCGATACTCCTCTCTGTGAAAATAAACCCTATAAACTCACAATGGGAGTTATGAACTTCGGAATAAAGGGGGATAATTTTGAGGCTCTGTTCTCTCAGAATTTCGGCGGACTTGTTTCTTACAGATATGCAGGAAAAGAGTTGCTTAAAGCTATACCAAGACCTAATTTCTGGAGACCGCCTACAGACAATGATTTCGGCAACAATATGCCTTTCAGGTATTCCAAATGGAAAACCGCTTCACTGTATGCCACTACAAAAGTTCCACGTGAAGACAGTACTTACTGGCCTGCATTCAGACCTGTTATAAAGGAATATGATACTTATGTATCTGTTACTTATAAATATGCCCTGCCTGCTTGTGCCGATGAGCTCACTGTGGAATATGAAGTTTATGGTGACGGCAGTATAAAGATAAACATGGACTATAAGAGTGAAACAGGTCACTATGATTTACCTGAGTTCGGTACAATGTTTAAGTTAAAGCCAGAATATGAAAATATTTCATGGTATGGTGCAGGTCCTATGGAAACTTACTCAGACAGATTACCGGGTGCAAAGATTGACCTTTTTGAAGGTAAGGTAGCAAATCAGCTTGCTAAATATCTCTCACCACAGGAGAGCGGCAATAAATCTCATGTAAGATTTGCAAAGCTTACCGATAAGAAGGGACGCGGCCTTATAGTTGCAGGAAATTGTATTAATGTTTCAGCTCTTGCCTATACTCCGAGTGAGATTGAAGAGGCAAGACATGATTTTGAATTACCGCCTGTTACAAAGACTGTACTTCGTGTAAATCTTGCACAGATTGGTATTGGAGGTGATGATACCTGGGGCGCACCTACTCTTGAAGATTACCTGATAAAGGGTGAAGGCAATTTGAAATTCAGCTTTGTTATAAAGGGAATATAAATATTTCAAGGAGATTTGCCGATATTAAAGTAAATTCACATTAACTTAAAAAGAAACTCTAAACTGTCTTACAGTTCGGAGTTTCTTTTTCTATACAATATATTATTTATTATCTTGCAACATATACGCCTGACTCATTTACAAAGTATCCGTCAGGTGTTGTGGTATTTGAAAGCATGTTTCCTCTGTTAAGATCCATATAGTACCAGTTGCCGCCGATATTCTGCCAGCCTACAAGCATATATCCGTCAGCATTGAAATAGTACCATTCACCGCCTATCTGCTTCCATGATGAAGTTACATATGTACCGTCAGAGAATGCATACCACCAACCTGTAGCATTTCTCTGCCATGTGCCTTGAAGTGTTGTAGCATTCTTACTCTCATTGTAATTGTTTGCAGCCTCAGCCTGACTTATTGTTACCGTGCTTGATGATACCCATGCACTGTTCTTTGTACCGTCACTGTTTACAGCTCTAACCTTCAATGTGTATGTACCCGACTTTGTCATAAGTGACTTAAAGTTTGCACTGTTTGTAGTAAAACTCTGCACTCCACCGACTGTGGATGTGTTGTCTCTTATAAGCTTCACCTGATAACCTGAAGCTCCCTGAGATATACTCCATGCAGCCTGACCGTTATTACTTAAATTTACCGTTTCTATAGGTGATACCTGATTTATCAACGCCGGTAACTGAATATCTACGTATAAATCATTTGAGCTGTTCTCTCTTCTTGCTTCTATAAGCTCTCCACCTGTTATTTTAAAATCTTCAGCCTTATACACACTGAAGTAATAATTGTCGTCTGCAGCCAAATGCACTGTAATCTTAGGAGTATCTGTAATCTCCCATGTAGTACCCATATCCATAAAATCAACGCCGTCAATACTGTAGCTGCTGCCTGATACATTTACCGTAATATCATTTATATCTCTTTCTTTACCTACTGTAATAGCATCCGATTTTATATTTATCTTTACAGATTTGATTCCCGATGCTGCAAATGCAGTCATAGATGCCGCCAAACTTATTATTCCGCTTATTGCCGCTACGGCAAATTTTCTTCCAAAATTTCTCATATATTTCCTTTCACTCATATCTATATGTTTATATATTATTCTCTTCATACTATTAAATACTATATTAGAGTTTCAGTCAATTACTATTATATGATATTTTCTTTAAAATCCTTACCAAAAGGTTACAATCAAAATTTGTAATTTTACACTAAAAAAGGCGACAGCTACCCGCTATCGCCCTATTATTATCTTGCAACATCTGCCACTCTTGATTCTCTGATTACATTTACTTTTATTTGACCCGGATATTGCATATCTTCTTCTATCCTCTTTGAGATGTTTCTGGCTAAAATAACCATATCGTCATCACTTACTTTCTCAGGCAATACCATGATTCTTACCTCACGGCCTGCTTGGATAGCAAATGACTTCTCAACTCCGTCAAATGATGTAGTGATTTCCTCAAGCTGACTCAGTCTGTTAGTATATGTCTCCAGTGTTTCTCTTCTTGCACCCGGTCTTGCTGCGGAAATAGTATCTGCCGCCTGTACCAAACATGCAATAAGTGAATCCGGATCAACATCTCCATGATGTGATTCTACAGAATTGATTACAACCGGATGTTCCTTGTACTTCTTACAAAGCTCCACACCAATCTGTACATGTGAACCCTCCACCTCATGGTCGATGGCTTTTCCAATATCATGTAGTAAACCGGCTCTCTTCGCCAATCTGATATCCACTCCAACTTCTGCTGCCAAAAGTCCTGACAATTGTGCCACTTCAATAGAATGTTTTAAAGCATTCTGACCATAACTGGTCCTAAATTTCATTCTTCCAAGTAATTTTATGAGCTCAGGATGTATACCGTGCACACCTACTTCGAGTGCCGCATTCTCGCCTTCCTCTCTCATAATACCGTCAACTTCTTTCTTTGCCCTATCCACCATCTCTTCAATTCTTGCAGGGTGAATACGACCGTCAACAATCAACTTCTCAAGTGCTACTCTGGCCACTTCTCTTCTTACAGGATCAAAACAGGATAAAACTACCGCCTCAGGGGTATCGTCAATGATAAGCTCTACTCCTGTAAGCTGTTCCAGTGTACGTATATTTCTACCCTCACGACCTATGATTCTACCCTTCATATCGTCGTTAGGTAAAGCCACTACTGAAACCGTCGTTTCCGCTACATGGTCTGCCGCACATCTTTGAATTGCAGTGACCACATATTCCTTAGCCTTTTTCTCGGCTTCATCCTTTGCGGCATTCTCAAGCTCTTTAATAAGCTTTGCCTTGTCATGTTTTACTTCATCTTCAACTGATTGTAACAAAAATTCCTTAGCCTGGTCACTTGTGAGTCCGGATATTTTCTCAAGCTCGGCAATTCCCTTATCATACAGGGATTCAACTTCCTTGCTCCTTGCCAATATCTTCTCCTCTCTTGCAAGAACACTCTCTTCTTTCTTTTCAAGTAGATCCTGCTTCTTGTCCAAGTTCTCTTCTTTACTAAGTACTCTTTTCTCATAGCGGGCTAACTCTGCCCTTCTTTCTTTCACCTCTCTATCAAGCTCATTTTTTGTCTTTATAGACTCTTCTTTTGCTTCCAAGAGAGCTTCACGTTTCTTTGTCTCGGCTGTTTTTAAGGCTTCCTCTATTATTTCTCTGGATTTAATCTCTGCTGATCCGATCTTATCTTCATATGACTTCTTACGATGAGCAATCGCTAAACTCCAACTTAGAGGCGCCACAACAACTATTGAGAGTATTACCGCTATTATTATACTTCCCAGTTGTGACATAAAAGCACCTCCTTATTCAATTTTCATTGTTCAAAACAACATTTTAATTTTAACAAAAAATGAACAAAAAGTAAAGTCGCTAAGGATTGTATACAGATTGTGTTTAGAAATATCACTTTATAAACTCCTCAAAATCTTTAACACTCATATTTGCTCTGACAGCAGCCTCATCAATACTTAGTATTCCGTCATTGACCAAAGATGCAAGTATGCTTATAACACCTTCCTGTCTTCCTACCGCCCTACCTTTCTCCATTCCTTTTTCCATTCCTTTTTCCATTCCTTTTTCTAATCCTCTGGCCTCTACTC
Organism: Lachnoanaerobaculum sanguinis; assembly: GCF_033242365.1. Taxonomy (NCBI): domain Bacteria; kingdom Bacillati; phylum Bacillota; class Clostridia; order Lachnospirales; family Lachnospiraceae; genus Lachnoanaerobaculum; species Lachnoanaerobaculum sanguinis. The sequence continues at coordinate 45,017 of NZ_BTHK01000009.1, read as the reverse complement.
TATCCAGCACTTCGCACATATTAACTTTCTCCTTCCCTTTCAATTCGTTTATAGTTTCTTCAAATCTGTTATCACCGGTCATTGCAGAAATTAATGTCAGAAGTTCTTCATTATACCAAAAATTTTTACTGTTGGATTATTCTTTGATCATTTTTGAAATTTAGAACTTTTAGAATTTAGATTGTATATAATAATCTCATTTTACCGTATATATGTCTAAAATACAATAACGGATATACTTATATTCCAATAAAAAAGGACTGTCGCAAGCGACAGCCCCATATTACTTATTAAGCATCCTTATATGTTTTCATTACAACTTTTCTGAGTATATCTACAGGTATCATTGTGAATGCAAGTATGAATATTACTATCCATCCCTGTATACTAAACGGTACACAGCTAAACATCTTTCCGATAAATTGGAAAGGTGCAAAAGGTACGGCACCTGCATTTACGATAAGCGCCTGAACTATGATGATTGCAAAGAACACTTTAAGGAAGCCTGTATTTTCATTAAGTCCCTTAAATATTCCGAAGCCTTCATCTCTTACATTAAATCCGTTAAAGAGTGCACTTGCTATAAAGAGTACAAAATATCCTGTAAGAAGTTCTTCCTCATTGCCGTCAAACAGATTTGCAAAGAACGGAACCTTAAGATATATAAAACTGAGTACTGTAAGCCAGAGTCCCATACTTAAAATTTGAACAGCCATATTTTTGCTGATGATATTCTCATCTCTTCTTCTTGGCTTTTCCATCATGTAGCTTTCTTTAGCCGGCTCATTTCCAAGCATTATTGCGCCAAGACCGTCCATTACAAGGTTTACAAAAAGAAGGTGAGTTACTTTAAGCGGCTCTTCCACTCCGAAGAACGGGGCGATAGCACTTACTATAACCGCAGTAACATTTATAACCAACTGGAACTTACAGAACTTAAGGATATTGTGATAGATAGTTCTACCATAGAGTATAGCGTCCTTTATAGATCTGAAGTTGTCATCAAGAATTACTATCTCACCTGCTTCCTTGGCAGCCTCTGTACCGTTACCCATAGCAAATCCTACATCTGCTCTCTTAAGTGCAGGTGAATCGTTTACTCCGTCTCCCGTCATACCTACAACAAGGTTCATCTCCTGGCAAAGTCTTACCATTCTTGACTTATCTGTAGGAAGAGCTCTTGCGATAACTCTGATATGAGGTATAAGTTTCTTTACTTCATCATCACTCATTTCATTGAGTTCTGCCGATGAAAGTGCTCTGTCTGAATTAGATTGTATAAGACCTGCATCTTTTGCGATAGCAATAGCTGTTTCAAGTCTGTCACCTGTAATCATTACTACCTGGATACCTGCTCCCATAACCTCGGCTATAGCATCCTTAGCCTCAGGTCTTACATCATCTCTGATACCTACCAGACCTATGATAACTATATCATCATTTATAGTATTTTCTACAAGAGCCTTCTCCGAATATCCGAATGCCAAAACTCTCATAGCTCTTGCTGCAAGCTCGTCAATCTTTCTGTCAAGAACCGCCTTATCAATTGTCTTTACTTCTCCGTTCTCATCCAAGAACTTCTTAGCCTTTGCAAGAAGTCTCTCAGGCGCACCCTTATAGAATGTCTTATCAATAGAATCTATTCTTGCCTGGCTGAATTTATTTGTTGAGTTAAATCCCTGATGTGCTCCTACTACCAGACTCTTTTCATTTTGCAATGCATCAAAAGTAGCATGTCCTATAAATTTCATCAATGCCTGATCTGTTGCATTACCACCTATTACCACACCTCTGTCATCAAACAATGACTGAGTATTCTTACCGATTGCGATATCTATAAGACCTTTTACCTTGCTGTGATTGCTAAGATCCGGTATGGAAATGGAGTTTCCGTTTGCAAGGAAGAAATCCACTACTTCAAGACTTCCCTTTGTAATAGTTCCTGTCTTATCACTGAAAAGTATATTCAGTGAGCCAGCAGTCTCGATACCTTCAGCCTTTCTTACAAGTACATTATGATCAAGCATTCTGCTGGTATTTTGCATAAGTACCAAGGATATCATTAAAGGCAATCCTTCAGGAACGGCACATACGATAATAACTATTGCAAGAGTAACAGCTCTTATAAGATCCTGCACGATTGTCTGTGCTCCAAGAGCAAAATAGTTGCCGAATCCCCCCGCTCTTACTATAAAATAAGCAAAGTAAAGTATCGCTATTACTGTAGCACCCACATATCCGAAAATTGATATCTGATTCGCAAGCTTTCCAAGCTTTACCTTAAGTGGTGAATCAGGATCGTCTTCGTTCATTTCAAGAGCCATCTTACCCATCATTGACTTAAGTCCGACTCTCTTAACTTCTAAAACACCTTCTCCGTCAAATACTACAGCACCTCTAAAGAGTGAATGAGCATCTACAAATGTATCACCTGTGATATCCTCTTTTAACTCAAATCCCTCTTTTGCTGCAGTTTTCTTGCACTCCTCGGCCTCACCGTTTAGGGCTGAGTTGTCTACTCTTAAATCTCCGTCTATTAAAATACCGTCAGCAGGTATCTTATCTCCCGATTGTAAAAGTACAAAGTCTCCTACTACCACATCATCCACATCTATAACAGTTACAAGACCGTTTCTGTAGACCTTACAAGTATCCTTCTTTGTGTTGTCCTTTAACTCACGATACTTTGTATCACTTGCCACACCTGTCTTTGCAGATACAATGGCTACTATTATTACCGCAATAATAGTTCCAAGCGGCTCATAAATTTCAGCATAGCCAAAGAAAAACATCACTATCATCAGTACTGCGATAGCAAGAAGTATCCTGATCATAGGATCATTGAATGTCTCCTTGAACTCCTGCCAAAAGGTGGTAGGTTCCGAATCAGGTATTACATTTGAGCCATGATCCTGCCTTGACTTTTCAACTTCCTTTTCAGTCAAACCGGTAAATTTCATATAATTTCCTCTTTCAAAATTTTGGGGAGACAGCAAATGCTCTCTCCCGTAATATTTATTACAAATGATATTTTATATCAAATAGATAATAATTTAAAGTATTAATTTTTATACTGCCAATTACATATATCTACTTGCCAATTCTCCAAGACCCGGATCTGTGGTTCCCTGTCCTACAGCTGAGAACTTCCACTCGCCATTATGTCTGTATACCTCACCGAAGATCATTGCAGTCATTCCTGAATAATTTTCTGTAAGATTGTACTTAAGAATCTCTTTATTGGTTGAAGCATCTACAAGTCTTATAAATGCATTTCTGATCATTCCAAATTCTTGACGTCTCTGTACCGCCTGATAAATATTTACAACAATAACTATTCTGTCATAAACTGCAGGTATATTTTCAAGATCGATAGTTATCTGCTCGTCGTCCCCGTCACCCGCACCTGTCAGGTTATCACCCATATGCATAACGGTGCCTGAAGAGTGGCGAAGGTTTCCGTAATAAATCACATCACCTTTATTTACTATCTTGCCTCCCTGTAAAAGGAAAGCTGATGCGTCACAGTCTATATTGCCTTCCTGGCTTTGACCGCTGCCAAAGAGTGATGATAAAAATCCTCCGCCTCCCTTTGGAGCCTCATCCCATCCGAGTCCGACTACTATTCTCTTTAAACCTGCATTCTCCTTTGACAGGCTTACCTTTTGTCCTTTTTGTAAACTGATAGACATATATCCTCCTAATGTCTGCGTATAGGGCTTAAGCTACCGCTATACCGTAATGATTGCAAAGTGCGGCAAGTCCGCCACCGAATCCGCTTCCAATAGCATTGAACTTCCACTCGCCCGCATGCTTGTAAAGCTCACCTACAACTACCGCTGTTTCGATAGAGAAATCCTCACCAAGGTCATATCTGATGATTTCAGCGCCGGTCACTTCATCCAAAATTCTGATATAGGCATTTGAAACCTGACCGAAGTTCTGTCTTCTTGAATCTGCATCATATATAGTAACTGTAAATGCAATCTTCTCAATATTTGCAGGCACCTTTGAAAGATCTATCTTAATCTGCTCATCATCACCGTCACCTTCTCCTGTAAGGTTATCACCCATATGAGTAACACTCTCTGACGGATGAGCCAAGTTGCCGTAGAAAATAAAATCTTTTTCTGTAGGGCATTTTCCACTTGCATCTACCATGAATGCCGCAGCATCCAAGTCAAAGTCCGCACCTGAATCAAATGCATTTACATCCCATCCAAGACCTACGATAACTTTCTTAAGTCCCGGATTTGTCTTTGTAAGATCTACTTTTTGTCCTTTAGATAAATTTATTGGCATAAAATCCTCCTTTATTATACACCGAATTTCTTATAAAATTCGTTTTTAATATTTTCAAGTTTAGCTTTATCTTCAACTCTTTGTCTTCTGGCATCGTCCTGAATTCTCTTTGTTTCTTCGATACCGTTTACAATAGTTCTCCAAGACTTCTCCAAAGTATCCACCTTTATAGAACTTCCCGAAGCCATCTGAGCTGTAAGCTTTGCCTGCTCAACAGTATTTGTGGCATTCTTTAATATCATTTCATTGGTCTTTTTATCAAGCTCAGATAATGCCTCAGCCTGTAATCTCTGACGTTTGAGCATAATAGCCTGTGCAAGACTCTGCTTGAAAATAGGCAATGTAATAATAAAAGCCGAATTTATCTTTCTTATAAGATTTATATTACTGAACTCCATAGTCTTTAACATAGGAATAGTCTGCATAGCCACATTCTCAGCCACTCTTAAGTCCTGTGTTCTTTGCTCAAGCATCATAAGTGCATTGTTGAGAGTTGTAAGCTCAAATTGCATTGACTTATCACCTGTACGCTCCATCTCGGCAGTTCTCTCTGCTATAGCACCTTCCAGTTCCTTACATCCCTGCTCACCTGCCATGATATATTTTAAAAGATCATGATAATAATTTACATTTGATTCAAACATGGTATTGAGCTTTTTATTGGTCTCTTTGATCTCACCCTCATAGCCCTTAAGCTCCACATACACCTTGTCAATCTCACCGCCCATGGTCTGATATTTTGTCATTATCTTATCCAGCTGTTTTTTTATACCGCCGAACAGCTTGTCAAAAAGACCCGGTTCCTGTTTGATCTCTTCAATATCGAATTTGCTCATGATATTGGTAAGGACACCCAACATCTTTGAAGTTTCTTCAATCTGAGCGATGTTCATACTGTTGAGTACCAAATCTGAAGATTTTGATATCTCTGTAGCAACCTCGCCACCAAATGTAACAATACTGTCAAGATTGTCAAGTTCTATCTTGCTTACAAGTGCATCAACCTCTGCCGAATCCGCCAATTCATTCTTGATTTTTGCAGACTCTACTGCAATATCAAAGGTTTGAACGGTAGGTAATGCTTCATTCTCTGCAACATCACTTGTCACCGCTTCAGCTTCTACGGTTTTTGCTTTTGAAAAATCAAGTCCCATCTTTCCTCCTATGCCCCGTTTCAAAATGTCACAAAGGCTCAATATTAGTTTTCATTAACCAAAAAGTCTTGAAAAAAACGATTTTTTCTTTTCCTTCACAGACCTCAGTCTATTGAAATCCGGTATGGCTATATCATAAAGATAATTGCCGATTATATGCTCTTCCATTATCTGATTGTTAAAGTATTTATTTACATTGTCATATCCCGTAGGTATAAAAAATACTATATCAAATCCTATCAGATTCAAAAAAGCAACAATTATGCTGTCTTCCAACGAAATAACTGTTTCCGTTGTATTTACTATTATAAGCTTTGGCGGACATTTTGTAAAATCAAAGCTTTGTATAAATCTTAAAATTTCCTTAGGTAAATCTAAAACAATTGTAATTATCTTGTATTCTGTACCGTTTTGTCCTGTTCCCGCTATAGTCTTCCTTCTTAAAAGCTCCGATAATTTATCAAGAATATACTCCTGAGTCTCAGCTCTTAAATAGTCGTATTTGTAGATTTGTGAATGCTTTATGCCCTCTCTGTCAAGTCTTCCGTTCTTAAAAAAAGACGGTACACCGGCTGCCACAGTGCAGTTTCTGTCATAAATATTTTCATTCTTATATATCAATGTCGTATCTGTCAGAAGATCTTTAATATTTTGAAAATATGTATTCGTATCCGAGTTTGCCACACCCGATATCTTGGCAAACATTACAGGGATATTTACAATATCATCGACTGTTGAAAAGTTCGGTCTAAACCTCGCCTCCTGCTTCCAGTAAATGTTAATCTCTTCATATGTAGTTGAAAGCTTTATAATATTTGCTTTCGAAAATTGCATATCTCTGTACATTCCGGTATCCGAATACATCATGGTATCCAAATCTCTTTCCGCATTATATGCCATTGTACCCATTGAAAGATTGTTTCCGTCCGTAGGATACTCATTTACTTTCAAAGTCTCTTCAAAATGTACCTCATATAATCTTTCCCCGGTAAGTTTATCTCCCTTTTTCTCCGGATTAAAGATAATTACATCTATCGGCAGTTTTGCCACCATATTTAAGAACAGACTCTCGGTATCGGTTTCCACATTTCCGAAATATATAAGTATGGGAGCAGGTGAATGAATATCGGTATTTCCAAGCAAATCCGGTATATATCTTTGGAACCAGCATAGAATATATATTCCCTTATTCATCATTTTATTGAGATCCATATTCATCAGTTTGCCGGTCTCTATCATGGTATCCACAAAGGCATCCCTTGCCACATCTATAAAAGTATTACTCTTTAGATTGATATTCTTCTTCAGATCCATGATAAGCTGATTTTCATTGGCATAATTGCCCCTTTTTATTTTTGAAATCTCGTCCACACTCGGATTTGTTATTTTATTGTTTATCACCTTTATGCTTCTGTTTGCTTTTTTCAAATCCTGATACAGCAAATACAGATTGTTTACATAGGTGTTTCTATTGTCACAACCGTTTATTCTTGCAAACATATTGTAGAAAAAGCTTGTATTCTCACCTCTTCTCGTATTCTTTAAATCCTCAAATAGATCCCCGCTAAGCCATGTATTTGTATTGGCTTTTGCATTTGCTTTATTGCTGTACAAAAGTCTTTTACTTTTGTCTTCCTCATGCTGCTTTAAAAGCCACTGCAGATCAAACCCTGCCGGGAAGCTCTCGCTTCCCATACCCAAATCTATTGAGTATTCGGATTTCGGATCTATTGTCATATACTTTGAATCACCACCCGGTTGAACCAGAATAATATCCGCACCGGCATTAGAAAGTATTTTTAAGGTAGACAGCTCTGAAAAATTTACATTTCCCCAAAATATAATCTTAGGTACATCATCGTTTCCGAGTCTTTCCATAATATTATAAAAATTATAGTAGAGCCAGCACATTATCCTTATAAAATTATTCTTTAAGATATCTATATTTTTACCCTGACGCCTTAAAACTTCCAAGGTATCATAGATTCCGTCGGCTATCGATGCCCTCTGATAATCTTTTATTCTCGGCAACCATTTCTTTAAAGCCTCCGCCATAAATCCCGGACCGTGAACATATTTATCTCCGATTATTTCATTAAAATATGCTATATTGTCCGCAGTGGGATTTTCTATATTTTTATCTATGATTGCCCCTTCTCTCTTGGCCAAATCATAGTATTTTCTGATAAATTCAAGTATTGTTTCATCATAGGAATTTATTCTGTAAAAATATACTCCCTTCGGTTTTCTTTCATTTTGCCTTTTAAAAAAGTCTTCAAGCCCTTTTATCTTCTGATGCAATAACATGCATTCATCCCCTTTCAAGTCAAAACTTTTCTTATCTTATAAAGCTCTTTGTAAAATTATATACTGCATCATACGGTACAGCCAGATTTATATTTTGCCCCTCGCTGAAACCTGAAGTGCTTATGCCGATTACCTCTCCGTACATGTTTAGTACCGCTCCACCTGATGACCCCGGCGATGTAGGTGCGCTGAACTGTATCATATCCACATTATCTATATTTCTAAAGCCTGATATAATACCGTCGGAAACCGAATTAAAAAGACCCAGAGGGCTTCCTATTGCCACTACCTTTTGCCCTCTTACAAGACTTTCTTTTCCGCTATACAGCCTCAACGGATTTAACACTCTTGAAATTCTTATTATTGCCAAGTCCAGATGATTATGATATTTTATAACCTCATTTGTCTCATATATTCTCTCATCATCTTCTATTCTTACCTCAAAATAATATCCGCCTCTTATAACATGATTATTGGTAAGTATAAAACCGTCTCTTCCGATCATTATACCCGAGCCTGTACCAAGAAGCTTCTTACGGTTGTCAAATACAGCTATCATTACAATTGATGTTGACAGTCTTGCAAGCTCCACATAGCTTAACTCTCTATCTCTGCTCACATTTACCGCAGGTATCTGAGCGCTCCCCGAAGACCTTGTACCTGTATTCGGTTGATTGTTAACCGGTGCGACTGCAGGTGAAACACTAACCGCTTTAGTTTTAGAATCTCTGTCTTTTCTTCTGGTGGATTCCAGACTTATGGTAACCGTTTTTCTCTCGCCTCCGGTATTTACCGGTGCTGCATTCATTCCGTTTGCTCCGGTATCGGCAGGCTGTTGAATCTGATGATTTTGTGCAGGTTCATCCGGTTCATATATCATCTTGCCGTCATAAAAATCACCAAGTTTTTTTGTGTAATAATATTCATCCGGTACAGAGATATCTTTTGAGTACTGCAGCAAACATACATCCATACCGAGTAAATTAAGAAAAATAAAAAAATAGATTTCCGATTCCTTTTGTATATTCTCCGCTACTACCTTTATATTCTTATCTCCGTTTATTTTGATATCTGAAAAATTATTTTCAAGCCAATATAAGAGCTTTACCATTATATTCTTTTCTATTGTATCCGAAATATTCTTCTTGTACTTTTGCAGGAGTTTTTGCATTTCCTTTACCGCTTCTATAAGCTCATCTTCGCTTATATTATTTTGTCTTACTAAAGCCGTATCAAAATGACATGTGGATATAAAAGCTTCATAAGCCCTTTTTTGCTCCATACAATCACTCTTTATATCCGGCGAGTCAAGATATTTATAGTATATCCTTCCCTGCTTCATCTCAGATCTCAAATATTTTCTTAATTCATTTATTTCCTTATTTGTATTTGCATTTGCACCTGTAAACTTTACCATGTAGGTGTTTCTTATTTCACCTGCTCTGTTACCCCTTACTCTTCCAAACTCTGTAATACTGTTTATATTTATAGGATTCAATCTGTATTTTGGCATACTTGCTCCATTAAAATCTGTCTTTCTTTTATTATATATTATATGGTATAATTATATCAATATTAGCGAAAAATATAAGCCTATATTCAATATTTTTTGACAGGGGTTAGTCATGAAAGATTCCAGTATTTACTATAGCGTGGGCGCACTGCTTTATACCGATGCAAATAACACGGGTATTATAGACGATATAATGTTTGAAAGATTTAATATTCCATTTTCTTTAGCTTTTTCATTTGACATGGCAAGTAATGATGCCGAAGCGGATAAAGCTGAGAATTTACTTATAAAGACCTTGGATAAACTGTTTGTTTCAAAAAAAGAGAGAGAATTCTATATACCCAAACTGTTTATAAAAGTGCTTTCCACCTCACATATAGCCCATTTATATAAAAAATTCGGCAGCTTACTGGATATGATTACCGGCTTTATTTTACCCGATTTTTCCGTATCAAATGCCGATATATATATTTATGAAATGCAAAGAATAAATTCGGTTCTTTCCACTCCTGTTTATATATTACCTGAGCTTGATTGCGTATCACTTCTTGACCTTCGAAACAGATATAATTATCTGTATGCAATTAAAGAAAAACTTGCCACCTATGAGGACTATGTTTTAAATATTCTGGTTGCGGCAGGCAGTATACTCAATATACTCTGCGTCAGGCACAGAGTTGATGAAAGCATATATCAAAGCAGTCCGGTTGCAGGACTTCTGTCCGACATTATTTCGGCTCTTTCAAGTGATTATATAATATCGGCACCTGCCTATGAATACTATGCCGGTATCGGCTGGCAGGAAGGTTTAGGAAAGGAAATTGAACTGGATAAATTAAACGGTTTTGTCGGTAAAACGGTTGTGCATCCGAAACAGATACTTGTGGTAAACGATGCCTATAAAGTTCCCAGTATTGACTATGATGATGCTTTAAGTGTACTTGATGACAAGAAAATGTATCGTTCCTGTCCCAATGTTAACAATACCAGAATAAATGAGCCGAAGATTCATTACAGTTGGGCAATGGAAGTTATCTTACTTGCGCAGTACTTCGGTGTAAAAAAATATTAAAAATGTGTGAGTCTTTCCAACTCACACATTTTTTAAATGTCCTTCATTTTCTTTATTATTCCCATACATTTATAATTATTTAAGCATGTATATTCTATTTCACTTTCTCTTTCACCGGCAAGCTTTATTATATGTCTAAGTTCTTTATCATCTTTATATCTTTCATCTATAAGTATCTTCCACGGAACTCTTCTAAGAAGCACTCTGGTAGTCTCACCTATCCCAGGTTTTATAAGATTTATATCCTTTATACCGTATTTTTCCGCCTGCTTTTTTACTTCAATAATTCCTCTTGCTCCTCTGATACTCTCATCCCTTGCATCCTTTTTAAAGAGCTTTTCTATATTGTCAATGAAATGATAGCTCAAATCATTGTCTTCATATTCCTTGTAGTATATAGCACCGTGGAAGTCATCTTTACCGATTATATCATCTCTTAAAAATGTTCTGCTTACCAGTCCGCATACCGTAGCATTTAGTGCGGAGCTTGGAATAAATATATCATCATAAGTACCTGCCAACTCAGTTTCACCTGCAGGATCCGATACCACTGCCAGTTCCTCAGATACCCCTTCATAATTTTCACAGGCTGTTTTCAGTTCTTTAAGTATTGCGCCCTTACCTATCCAACCGTCAACAAACAGGATATCTTTGGCCTTGTGACGCGCAAGTATATGCTTCATAGCATTGTCATCAATGCCTCTGTCTCTTATTATGGAAACCGAATAATGTGCCACATCGGTTTCATACTTCCATTTTATATATCTTTTAAGCAGCACTCCTATCGGGGTACCGGCTCTTGCCAGAGAGACTAAAACTACATCTTTACCTCTTTTTTCTATTACTTTATCTGCCAAAGATGCAAGAGCATCCGCCATTTTCTGTCCGAAAACCTTGAATGAATCAAAATATATTTTCATATATTCCTCGGTGGGTATATATTCTATCGGCAGCATTTCACTGTAATGCATTCCTGATTGTATAAGCTTTTCCCTCTCCAAGCTTGGCAAGGGCTCTACAAGTCCTGTAACATCCTTTAAGAGAAAAATGACATCGCTTTCTTTGTAACTACTCTTCATTATCCCACCTGATCAAATATATATTTTTATTTCCTGAAATTCTGATTGCCTCCAGGATATCAGCCTCTCCCTCCGTTTCTTTTCCGTCTGTAACAAGAAAGAATACATCCGATTCTTTCAAATCGTATATATAGGTCTGTCTGTTTTTATCGTATATACTTCTGACCTCATATCTGGTATGAAGAGGGTAATCTTCTAACTTTGACACCTCAATTGGGCTTCTTGTGGATGAGTGCACATATACATCTGCATCTGAAAAAGTGTCTATATACTCTGCCAGTTTTATCGGGACATAAATAAATTCTTCAGTTCCAAGTACGGTGACACTCTTTTTATCTTTCAGCAAATTCTTTAGGTCAATCTTTTCTTTTAAAAACTCTCCAAGCCTGTCAGTCTCTGCATCCAGATCCTTTATATTTAAAAGTCCTCTGGTCCTGATATCCGTCTTGAAATTTATTATTTTTACATCATCATTCCTTGGTGTAGAGTTGATTGTGTACACATCACCATTGGTCAAAGTATCAACCACTTCATCTTCAAAGCCTTCTTTGTCTATATCTCTTATATAAACTATATCCACATTCTTTTCTTTAAAGAATTTTCTTCTTTCCTCTGACAATGTGTTTGTAAGAGGTGCTATGGCATATTTTTTTCCACCATTAAATATGCTCTCTATCTCCTCTATACAATGCCATATAGTATTTCCTGTGGTGATCTCATCTTCAACAAATACTATTCTGTCTACCTGACCATATATCTTTTCCATATCCGCAAGTACCAGTCTTTGCTCCATAGCATGACTGTGTGCCTCTGTAAAATGTATATACTCATTTTGAGCGCATATATTTTCTCTGGTTGTCTGCATGAAAAAGGCTCCCGCACTGCTTGCAAGAGAGGCACCTATCGCTATTGCGGTCTCTGCAAATCCGATTACAAGTGAGTTCTTTAAAATTTCACTTGATAAATTCGCAAGAGTATCATACTCATTTTTCACATCCCCGATCAATGCAATCTTATGTTTTCCCTGATTTGCATTAATTATCAAATAGCCTCTCTTATTATTATTAAGACGTTTTGCAAGGCTTATCTTGTCCATACTACCACCTTTTGACATCAATATAGGGATGACTTTCGCCACCCCTATATTCTATAGTTTTTTTACTTAAATTTCATCCTCTGTGTTATAAATTTGGTATACCTGATATTCTTTTATAAATTCAAATCCAAGTCTTGAAGCCAACTCTACAGAGTGCTGATTTCTAACATCTATATAGGGATTTATCTTTTCATCGTCCAGATAAAGCGATACATTTGATGCTGCTGTCAGAGCAAGATTTCTTCTCCTATACTCAGGATTTGTAGCAAATACAAGCTCCATAAATTCTTTACCGTATGATCTTCCCATGCAGCCGCTTACCGCGACTCCATCCTTATAAACCATATATCCTATCGCATCTTTAGCAAATTCATCTCTGTTATCAAAGCATGCGGCGAAATCTTCGCTCCACATATCCTTTAACAAGGCATCATAATCATCCGGTCTGACATTATCAATATTCAAACCTTCCTCAAGCGCTCCGTTTAACTCTTCCAACAGTGCTCTGTTCTCAACACCTTTAAAAGCCAAAAGATATCTTGAGAAATTTCTATATCTGCAATCTATATTTTCTACAAGCCAGTCTATCCATGACTCTGAAGTGGGAATTATATAAGCCCCGTCTCCATGCCTTGCAATAGTTCCCCACAAAGAAACCGCTCTGTCCTTCTTTGGAGTAACTCCTACTATATACATATAGTGATATACCTTTATAACACAGTATGAAGCTGTGCCTGTGGCCGGTATCCATACTTTTCCGCATTTGCCGGCAAGTGCAAGCCTGACCAATATATCATCTGTGGCCAATTCCGACAGACCTTCCCTCTCATTTAAACCAAGTTCAATCATAACCTTTCCTCGCCTACTCTTTCTTTTTATCTTTCATAAGCATAGTTTAACACAAAGAATTGGTTAATACTACAATAACATTAGTAAAAATATGAATCTCTTTCTTAAATTTAGACGAAAAAAGCTACCCAAAGCCTTTTACAATGGATAGCCGATTCTTATTATACAAACATTATCCTATAACATTAGCCATACGAATTACAGGTCTGTAGTTATAGTTTGAAATAATTATTCCTGTTCTTGATGATGAAGCATGTACCACCTTACCGTCTCCGATATACATAGCAACATGACTTACAGATCTGCCTGAACCGTAGAAAAGAAGGTCGCCCGGCTGAAGCTGGTCTGCGCTTGCAACTGTAGTACCTCTTGTTGACTGCTCTGAAGATGTTCTTGGAAGTGAAACACCGGCAGCGTTTGCAAGAATATATTTTACAAATCCTGAGCAATCTGCACCTATATAAGGATTTGTTCCTCCGTAGATATATCTACCGCCTACAAAAGTCTTTGCAAAGTTTGCGATTTCTTCTCTCTTATTTGAAGCTGTAGCCTGAACTATGCTCTTTGTTGCTGAAGCGGCAGCCTCTTCCGCTGAATCCATCTCATCTATAGAAGTATCTCCATCCTTTATAGAAATATATCCCTCTACATCATTGTATGAAACTTTTGCGTATCCGCCACCCATATCCTCAAGTATCTGGAATACGTCACCCTTATTTGCCTTACCGATTGTATCGTTTGATGTCATGCTCTTATATATATCAAGTGTATTTGCCTGTACTGTAACTATATATGTACCGCTTTTAAGAGCCGGTCCTCTCAACACTTCCTCATGAAAGTTTGCAACTTTTCTGACTGATGTTGTTGCAAAAGATGTAACAGGTGAAATTGTGCTGATAGTCAATGCTGATAATATTCCAATTATAATTCTTTTTGTGTTCTTCATTTTCGGCTCCTTAAATCTCTTCTATGCTAAACCCGGTCCGTCCGGCATTTAAATCTTTAATAATTACAAACGATTTATGTTTGTTAAGTAAATGTTACGAAACTTAGTATAAACTCACTAAGAGAATATGTCAAGCTTTTTATTCAAGCTTTAATATCTTTTTCCTATACCTTTTTATAATGGCAAAAAGGTTATAAATACCATGTAAATATCGTATTTATAACCTTTATTTGTTAATCTCTTACAAGTTTTATCCTATAAAAGTCCATTTTGAAGTTTTTTAAATCTCTCAAAGTTGTTAAGAAGTAATTATTCACTTGAAATAAATATTTATATTTTTTGTTTTTTTCTGCTATAACAAAGATAATGCAGATTTTGTAAAGTGACTTTTACGTTTTGATTTTATTTCAAAAGTTAATTTTTGTAATACTTTTGTAACAATTCAAAATTTATAATTCCCTTTTCCGAAAATCCCCTTTATTATAGCCACCAAAAGCAGTACTCCTATCACAGGTAGCAATACCGGTGCCAAAAATGAAAATACCGCAGCAACCACAGCTACAATCACTACTAAAACCGCTATCGCAATAATTATAGGTATTATCAGGCTGTTACCTGAAAAGTTATATGTTTTAAAGCTGTTATCTTTTCTGTCACTATAGTTTTCATTCTCTTCATAACTTCCGTTTTTTTCGACTGTATTTTCATACGTCTCATTATCAATGCCTACAAATACATCGTCATATCTCGCGGCAACCTTTATAGAATTGGCAATAAGTCTGGGTTCTCCCAGTTCTTCCATTATTTCACCTATGCTTCTTCCCTTTGAAAGCTCATCATCAATATATGACGAATAAAATCTTATATTTTCCGTTATAAGAGATTGTGAACCTGTGGAAGCCAGAGCTTTCATAAGTCCGTCCAAAAATTCCTCTTTTGTCATATCTTACTCCATATCAAATATATCTTTTCAGTTCTTCTCTTCTTTTCTTGTAATCAGGTATCTGCTTTTCCACCTCACTCCAAAAAGCTTTGGAATGATTCATATGTTTTAGATGTGCAAGTTCATGTACAAATACATAATCTATCAATGCCTCAGGTAAAAAGAATAACCTAAAATTAAAATTAAGATTCTTCTTTGAGGAACAGCTCCCCCATATAGTCTTTACATTTTTTATCCTAACCATATTAAAATGAACATTCATCTGTTTTGCAAAATCATTCAACTTCTCTTTAAATATTTTATTTCCGTCAGAATGCATCCAAAGCCTTACCATATCCTCATATTTGTCAGTCTGCAAAATAATATGATAATTTTCATCAAATTTCATGTATAAAAATTCCGCTTCTAAGCTTAGGCTCAAACCATGTGGATTTCGGAGGCATAAGCTTATTTTCATCAGCTACAGCAAACAATTCTTCCATTGATGTAGGATACATCAAAAAGGCAACCTTGCCTCTGTCATTATCTATCTCGGACTTTAAATATCCTACTCCTCTTATTCCGCCTGCAAATTTTATTCTTTCGTCCGTTCTCGGGTCTTTTATTCCGAATATGGGTTCAAGTACCAAATCCTGCAATATTGACACATCAAGGCTCTTTATAACATCACCCGATACCGAATCAAGTACTTTTTTCTTTGCACTTAAAATATAGAATTTGTCCTTAACAAGCATTCCGAACTCACCTCTGTCGCCTATCTCTTCAAGTACGGGACTCTCTGTTATATCAAAATTTTCGGCTATAAGGCTTATAACTTCTTCCACACTTTTTTTGTTAAGATCAATTACTATTCTGTTATAAGGCAAAATATGCAGCTGTCTCTCATCAAATATTACAGACAGGAAATAATTGTACTCCGCATTCGGATTGTTTTCATTTTGCCTTCTCTTTAGAGCCACTTTTACGGCGGAAGCGGCTCTGTGATGTCCGTCAGCTATATAAAGAGACTCTATATTTTCAAAGCATTCTCTTATCTGCTCATTATAAGCTTTATCCACCTTCCATACTCTATGGCCTATTCCGTCATCCGATACAAAATCATATATAGGGACATCCGAAATATTATCTGAGATTATTTTTTTCAAATCGTCATTTTTCTTATATGCCAAAAATATCGGTCCGGTCTGCGCATTTACAGTGTCCACATGTTTTATCCTGTCGATTTCTTTTTCTTCTCTGGTATTCTCATGTTTCTTTATAATATCGTTTAAATAATCATCTACACTCGCAAGTCCCACTATACCTGTTTGGCTTCTGCCGTTCATAGTCAACTCATAAAGATAATAACCGTCTTCATTGTCCTTCTCATATATGCCCTTGTTTTTAAATTCTTCATAGAGATTTTTTGCCTTTTCATAAGCTTCCTTTGAATACATGTCAAAGCTGTCGTCAAAAGCCGTCTCAGGTCTGTCAATATTTAAAAATGCATAAGGCTTACCTGATACCGCAGCCTTTGCTTCTTTTCTGTCATATACATCATATGGCAAAGATGCCACCTGCTCTGCAAGTTCCTTAACCGGTCTGACACATTTGAAAGATTTTACTACTGCCATCTTACCCTCCATTTTGCTTGATTAGATAATTCTATCATAAATACCGCATTACATATAGCTCTTATTATCTCAATAATAAGCAAAAACGGCAAGGTCGAAATGACTTTACCGTTTTTTACATTATTATTTTATAACTCTTACCTTTAAAATACCTTCAATAGCATTTAACTCATTTATAAGGCTTTCGCTTGCCTTGTTTTCTATGTCTATAAGAGTATATGCCTTTGAGCCCTTTGATTTATTTGTAAGATCAGAAATATTATATCCGTTCTTTGCAAATGCTGAAGTAATCTGACCTATCATATTTGGAATATTCTGATGCAAAAGAGCGACTCTTCCCTCTACCTGACATACTCCCATATCACAGCTTGGGAAATTTACGGAATTTTTTATATTACCGTTCTCAAGATAGTCTACAAGTTCATTTGCAGCCATAACCGCACAATTATCCTCACTCTCCTGTGTGGAAGCACCAAGATGAGGTATAACTATAGCCTTTTCCATCCTTGCAGACTTTGTGTTCGGGAAGTCTGTAACATATCTTGCAACCTTACCGCTCTCAAGCGCTTTTTCCATCTCATCATCATCTACAAGCAGGTCTCTTGCAAAGTTTAAAATCACAACTCCGTCCTTCATCTGAGGAATTGAATTTTTTCCTATCATGCCCCTGTTATCATCTGTGAGCGGAACATGCAATGTAATATAATCACACTCTTTGAATATTTCATTTATATCTGTTATATGCTTTATCTTTCTTGAAAGTCTCCATGCGGCATTTACGGAAATAAACGGGTCGTATCCCAAAACTTCAAGCCCCAGTGAGGCTGCGGCATTTGCAACTTCGGCACCTATCGCACCGAGTCCTATTACTCCGAGTTTCTTTCCCTTTATCTCACCACCTGCAAAGTTTTTCTTTCCCTTTTCAACATCCTTTGCAATAGTATCCGAATCTTTAATGCTTCTTGTCCACTCGATACCTCCGACTACATCTCTTGCAGCCAAAAGCATACCGCAGATTACAAGTTCCTTTACACCGTTTGCATTTGCTCCCGGTGTATTAAATACCACGATTCCGGCATCTGCACATCGCTCAAGCGGTATATTGTTTACACCTGCACCTGCTCTGGCTATAGCAAGAAGATTTTCTGAGAAGTCCATGTCACCCATTGCGGCAGATCTTACCATAATAGCATCCGCTTCTTCAATATTGTCTGTAAGCTTATAATTTTCGTCAAATATATCCGTTCCGACATTTGCGATAGCATTTAAGCAATGTATTTTTCTCATGATAACTCCTTATGCATTCTCTTTCTCAAAATTTCTCATAAACTCAACCAGTTTTTCTACGCCTTCCTTCGGCATGGCATTGTAGATGCTGGCTCTCATTCCGCCGACACTTCTGTGGCCTTTTAAGTTTACAAATCCGTTTGCCTCAGCCTCTTTGATAAACTTCGCATCAAGTTCTTTGTCTCCTGTAATAAAAGGTACATTCATAAGTGAACGGTCCTCTTTTCTTACAGTTCCTTTAAAGAGCTTTGATGAATCAAGAAAATCATAAAGAATCTTTGCCTTCTCTTCATTTCTTTCCTTCATTGCGGCCAGTCCGCCAAGAGATTTAATCCATTTAAATACCTTGCCGCAAATATAAATATTGTATGTCGGAGGTGTATTATAAAGTGACTTGTTGTCCCCATGAATCTTATATCTGAGCATTGAAGGTGTGCCTTCAAGTACATCATCTGTAACAAGGTCATCTCTTATAATTGCAATAACCACTCCTGCAGGTCCGATATTCTTTTGAACTCCTCCCCAAACCAAAGCATACTTGCTGATATCCATAGGCTCTGATAAAAAGCATGATGATACATCTGCAACCAAATCCTTGCCTTTGGTGTTCGGCAATGTTTTAAACTTTGTTCCGTAGATTGTATTGTTCTCGCAAATATATACATAATCCGCATCTTCTCTTATAGGTAAATCTGAGCAATCCGGAATGTATGAGTAAGTCTCATCCTCGCTTGATGCCACCGCTACTACATCGCCGTACATCTTTGCTTCCTGGAAGGCTTTTTTTGCCCACTGTCCTGTGATTATGTAATCCGCTTTTTTATTCTTCATAAGGTTCATAGGAACCATTGCAAACTGTGTATGTCCGCCGCCCTGTAAGAAAAGCACTTTATAATTATCAGGGATATTTAAAAGGTCTCTTATATCCTTCTCGGCTTCCTCTATTATCTCTTCATATACCTTGGAACGATGGCTCATTTCCATAACGGACATTCCGCTACCGTTGTAATCAAGCATTTCTGCAGCTGCATCTCTTAAAACCTCTTCAGGAAGTACTGCGGGACCCGCACTAAAATTATATACTCTACCCATGATAATCTCCTTATAATACAATATTTTCAATCTGCTTTTCGCAAAATACCGTTTTGTTTACTTAACCGGATTTAATTTCAAATCCTTCTCATCAAAAGCATCTGATATAGCCGCTCCCGGCGATACCATCGGAAATACCTTTTCATCAGAATCAATTTCACACTCAATAACAAAAGTTGTATTCGATTTTAATGCCTCTTCAAAAGCGGCATCAAACTCCTCTTTTGTAGTAACTCTTTTGGCCTTGGCTCCCATGGCCTCTGCCAATTTTACAAAGTCTACCTTATCTCTTAACACTGTTTGTGAGTATCTTTTTCCATAGAATAAATTCTGCCACTGTCTAACCATTCCAAGTACATGGTTATTTATAATAACCTGAATAAGAGGAATATCATATCTTGTGGCTGTAGCTATTTCATTCATATTCATTCTGAAGCATCCGTCACCGGCTATATTTATTACAGTCTTATCAGGCTCTGCCATCTTTGCACCGATAGCCGCACCAAGTCCGTATCCCATAGTTCCAAGTCCGCCTGATGTAAGGAATGTTCTCGGATTCTTAAACTTATAAAACTGTGCCGCCCACATCTGATGCTGTCCTACTTCAGTACTGATTATTGTATCATCTGCAGTCTTTTCATCTATGGTCTCTATTATGTACTCACCTGTAAGTCCGGTCTTATTTGTTCTTACAGGGTACATATCATTCAATCTTTCAATATGTGCTACCCATTCATCATGATGCATAGGATCAAGTCTTGAGTTAAGCTTTCTTAAAATCAATCTTGCATCACCGATAAGACTGTAATGTGCCTTGATGTTTTTACTTATTTCAGCCGCATCCACATCTATATGAAGGATTTTTGCATTTTTTGCAAATTTCTTAGCATTACCGATTACTCGATCTGAGAATCTCGCTCCGATTACAATAAGCAGGTCGCACTCGGTTATTCCGAGATTACTTGTCTTTGTTCCGTGCATTCCCACCATTCCGGTATATTTCGGGTCTGAGCCGTCAAATGCTCCCTTACCCATAAGTGTGTCGGCTACCGGTGCATCTATCTTTGAAACAAAGGTTCTAAGTTCTTCGCTTGCTCCTGAAAGGATTGCTCCGCCACCTACCAAAACATATGGCTTCTTTGAAGCTCTTATAAGTGAAACGGCATTTAATATCTCTTCTTCACTTACACTTGTAGTCGGCATTACCTTTTCAGGCTTTTGATATTCGTATTCAAAGCTGTCTCCGGTAACATCCTTTGTAATATCTATAAGTACAGGCCCCGGTCTGCCGCTTACAGCTATTTTAAAGGCTCTTCTTATAGTCTCCGCAAGCTTGTTTCCGTCTCTTACAATAAAGCTGTACTTGGTCACAGGCATTACAATGCCTGATATATCCACCTCCTGGAAAGAGTCTTTTCCAAGAAGATTATTGCCTACATTACAGGTGATGGCAACTACCGGTATTGAATCCATATATGCACTTGCAATACCGGTTACCAGATTTGTAGCTCCCGGTCCGCTTGTTGCCAGACAAACACCTACTTTTCCGCTTGCTCTTGCATATCCGTCAGCGGCATGTGAGGCTCCCTGCTCATGACTGGTAAGTATATGTCTTATTCTGTCCTGATTTTTATATAATTCGTCATATAGATTAAGTATTGCGCCGCCCGGATATCCGAATACGGTATCAACACCCTGCTCTAAAAGACATTCAACTATTATTTGTGATCCGCTTAATTTTGCCATCTATCCTCCTATAACTCGTCCACTGTTAAAACCGCACCCCTTGGAGCACCTGAAACAAGCTTTCTGTATCTTGCCAGGTAACCTGTTACCTCATTAATTCTTGGCTTCCAGTTTTCTCTTCTCTTTGCAAACTCTTCTTCACTTACTCTGGCATTTATTGTATTTGCATTGATATCAATATCAATAATATCACCGTCTTGTAAAAGTCCTATCGGTCCGCCTACAGCCGCCTCAGGTGAAGCATGTCCGATTGATGCGCCTCTGGACGCGCCTGAAAATCTACCGTCAGTTATAAGTGCTACGGTAGTATCAAGTCCCATTCCGGCGATTGCAGATGTAGGATTTAACATTTCTCTCATACCCGGACCTCCCTTTGGTCCCTCGTATCTGATAACCACAACATCTCCCGGTACTATCTTTCCGCCTTTGATTGCCGCAATTGCATCTTCCTCACAATCAAATACTCTTGCAGGTCCTGAGTGCTTAAGCATTTCAGGAAGTACGGCACTTCTTTTTACCACACATGAATCAGGTGCTATATTACCTTTAAGTACTGCAATTCCTCCAACCTTTGAATATGGGTTCTCGGCAGGTCTTATAACATCTGTATCCAGATTTACTGCATTCTTTATATTCTCACCGACTGTCTTACCTGTAACCGTCATACAGTCAAGGTTTAAAAGTCCAAGCTTTGATATCTCCTTCATAACCGCATAGATACCGCCGGCCTCATCTAACTCTTCTATATAAGTATGTCCTGCAGGCGCAAGGTGACAAAGGTTCGGTGTCTTTGCACTTATTTCATTTGCAATGTCCACATTCAGCTCAACTCCCGCCTCATAAGCAATTGCAGGAAGGTGAAGCATGGAGTTTGTGGAACATCCGAGTGCCATATCCATTGTAAGTGCATTTATAAATGCTTCTTTTGTCATAATATCTCTTGGGCGGATATCTCTCTTTAACATTTCCATTACGGCATATCCCGCTCTTTTTGCAAGACGGATTCTCTCCGAATATACCGCAGGTATTGTACCGTTTCCTCTAAGTCCCATTCCAAGAACTTCTGTAAGGCAGTTCATTGAATTGGCAGTGTACATACCTGAACATGAACCGCAGGTTGGACAGGTCTTATTCTCAAATTCCATTACATCATCTTCACTTATCTTACCTGCCGCGTATGCTCCAACCGCTTCAAACATACTTGAAAGTGATGTATTCTTTCCCTTAACTCGTCCTGAAAGCATTGGGCCGCCCGATACAAATACTGTCGGTATATTTAGTCTGGCCGCTGCCATCAGCATTCCCGGTACTGTCTTGTCACAGTTCGGGATCATTACAAGCGCATCAAACTGATGTGCCATTGCTACCGTCTCTGTAGAGTCGGCTATCAAATCTCTTGAACAAAGGGAGTACTTCATTCCTATATGTCCCATTGCTATACCGTCGCATACTGCAATCGCAGGGAATACAACAGGTGTTCCTCCGGCTTCCGCTACGCCGAGCTTTACGGCATCCGATATTTTATCTAGGTTTATATGTCCCGGTACTATCTCATTAAATGAACTTACAATACCTATTATAGGTTTTCTCATTTCCTCAGGTGTCATACCTACAGCATTTAAAAGCGATCTGCTCGGTGCCTGCTGCATACCCGACTTCATATTATTTGAGCGTAAATTTTCCATATTTCCTCTTTCTATCACAATCTGCTTTTGTGAAATCATTTTATATATTCAACTATCTTGTCACCCATCTGAGAGGTGCTAAGCTTATTCATTCCTTCAGTATAAATATCTACAGTTCTGAATCCGTCCTTTAATACCTTCTCCACCGCATTTTCAATATCACCCGCTTCTTTATCAAGACCAAGTGAATACTTTAAAAGCATTGCCGCCGAAAGTATAGTTGCTATAGGATTTGCAATATTCTTTCCTGCAATATCAGGTGCTGAACCGTGACTCGGTTCATAAAGTCCAAGCTTACTCTCATTTAAGCTTGCGCTTGGCAGCATTCCTATTGAGCCTGTGATCATACTGGCTTCATCCGATAAAATATCACCAAACATATTTTCTGTAAGCACCACATCAAACTGTCCCGGATTCATTACAAGCTGCATGGCCGCATTATCTACAAGCATATGTTCTAAAGTAATGTCCTTATAATCCTTTGCCACCTCTTCGACCACATTTCTCCAAAGCCTTGAGCTGTCAAGTACATTTGCCTTGTCTACGCTTATCACTTTCTTTCTTCTTTTTGAAGCGATATCAAAGGCAACCTTAGCCACTCTTCTTATCTCATTTTCATTGTAAACAAGAGTATCCACCGCAGTTCTTACACCATCCGTTTCTTTGGTATATCTCTCTCCGAAATATAATCCTCCTGTAAGCTCTCTGACTATTACCATATCAAAACCTGCTTTGCTTATCTCTGTCTTTAAAGGACAGGCATCGGCAAGTTCCTTATATAAAAGTGCAGGTCTTAAGTTTGCAAAAAGTCCAAGCTCTTTTCTTATCTTTAAAAGTCCGGCCTCAGGTCTTAGATTAGGCGCAACGTCATACCATTTCGAATTTCCTACATTGCCGCCGACCGCTCCCAAAAGTACCGCATCGCTGCTCTTTGCAATCTCTATTGCTTCATCTGTCAAAGGCACTCCATATTTATCTATAGAGCATCCTCCCATATCTATATCCGTATATATAAATTCATGACTATATTTTTGTGAGACAGCCTCCAAAACCTTTTTTGCTTCTCTTACTATCTCAGGTCCGATACCGTCACCGTTTATCAATGTTATATTTGCTTTCATATTCCATCTTTCCTTATTTTAAAAGATTTTCTTATCATAATACTTTAAAATAAAACTTTTTTCAACTTTACTGTTAACTATTCTTTATTTTATGCATATATATTTTCTATACTTGCCATAACATTTAGTTAAGGGAAATCAAAAAGAGCAGAGATTTTTATCTCTGCCCCACTTTTTAAAACTCATCGTCTTCATCTTCTTCCGCTATGACACCGAATACAGCCCCCATCGTACCGGCCGATACCGCAACCGCCACTACTATAACAAGTCCTACAATACCTGCAAAAATCGGCATAATGTCCATAAGCACCTCCCAAAGCATAACCGCTTATTCTAAAAATAACACCCTTTAGGTGTTACGTAACAATTCCATATAACTGGGCCAGCTGGATTTGAACCAGCGAATGCAGGAGTCAAAGTCCTGTGCCTTACCGCTTGGCGATGACCCATTAAAGGGTGGGTAATGGGATTCGAACCCACGGCCTCCAGAGCCACAATCTGGCGCGCTAACCAACTGCGCTATACCCACCATAATATATCATATATTATGATAAAAAGCAGGTGATGGGAATCGAACCCACGTATTCAGCTTGGAAGGCTGATGTTCTACCATTGAACCACACCTGCATATCAGTGAGCCTGAAGGGATTCGAACCCCTGACCCTCGGCTTAGAAGGCCGATGCTCTATCCAGCTGAGCTACAGACTCATATATTATGTTTTTAGAAAACAAATCGGGGTGACAGGATTCGAACCTGCGACCCCCTGGTCCCAAACCAGGTACTCTAGCCAAACTGAGCCACACCCCGATGATTATTTACATGTCTCTCTCAGACACATACAGCATTATATATGAGCGGCATTGCAATGTCAAGCATTTTTTTGATTTTTTCAAATAAAAAATCGTTTCAAAGCTAAAGCTCAAACAGCAGTATATAGGCTTAATTTTACAATCCCCGGGTAACTCTTTTATTACCATCGGGAACTGTAAAACTTAAATCCCATAAATATACCTGCTCAACTATAATTTATTTAAAATATTCGTGACCTCCATAAGAAAACAAATAAGTTAAAGATGAATCAAACCATCCTACCGCATGGCTTGAAGAATAAGCTCTGTCCATAAAGTAAAGTGCACCTCTTGAATAATCCTCTCCCATCAGTGCATTATTTACACCTTTGATAGTGGCTTCGCTCACCTTAACTTTAAAAAATCTCTTATCCCTTATAGGTGAAAACTGTCCCTTGCTGAATATAACTTCTGTTATAGTGTTTTCAAAATGGCTTGAACGAACCCTGTTTAAAACCACATTGGCTACTATCGTTCTACCATAGACATCATTGTCACCTACCTCAGCTTCAACAATCCTTAGCAGATTATTATAATCCTCTACTGTAAGTGAAGATAATCCAAGTGCTACCCTACGTTCCTCAAGAAGTCTTTCCATCTTTTCATTTCCGGTCTCCTTTTGCTCTATTCGGGGCAAATTTGCAATATCTTCATCAACAGTTGTATTATCTAATCCGGCGTTATCCAAAATATCGTCTGCCTCGTCTTCCATATCATCCTCAAAGTTTTCACTTTCTCCGGAATTTATGACATTAGCACTGACAGCATTTTTTCCGCTTCCGGCAAATCCATTGCTTGAAAATGCAACTACACTGATCACTGCACCACCTATTGTGAGCAGAGCCATCTGTCTGTACATTTTCTTTGTGAGCCTCATAGGTATTGACATAATCTTCCCACAAATGGACTTTAAAAGCGATGTTATTCTTGGCATAAAGTCTCTCCTTTTTTAACACAATTGTTAATTTTTTGAATTATATTAATTGAGCGACTAAATGTCAACGATTTATTAAAGAAGTTATCTATTTGTAAGTAATCTTTAATAATAATATAATATCGCTGTTAAAAAAAGTTTAAAAACGCCCTAAATAAGCACATCTTCGTTTAAAATTTATCATTCAACCACCTTAGCGCATACTCCGCATAAAGTGTTGCTCCTATGTCCAAAGCGTTCTCATCTACATCAAAACCTTCATTATGAAGCTGAATCAAACTGTTTGGAATGCTCTCATTTGAAGTTCCGAGATAAGCATATGCCCCCGGAATTTCCATAATAAATTCCGCAAAATTATCACCGCCTAAAGATATCGGTCTTACCTTTGCCGCCTTTTCTCCAAAAATATCCTTTACAATGCCTCTGACTTCTTCTGAAACCCTCTCATCATTTATAAGTGCGGATGTATAATCTGTCCAGATAACCTTTGCGCTTCCACCGTAAATCTTTGCAATATTTTCAGCAGTCTCTTGCACCTTGTCTCTTACTTCCTGTCTGGTTTTTGCAGAGGTGGTTCTTGTTGTACCCTCTATAACTCCGCTGCCTGACACTATATTGTAAGATGTTCCGGAGTTTAATATTCCCACACCTATAACCACAGGGTCTATCGGTGATGTGGTCCTTGTAACCAATGCCTGTAATGCCACAACAGTCTGTGCTGCTATATAAAGTGCATCTATACCCATCTGAGGAGTTGATACATGAGTAGCCTTTCCCTCTATCTCTATCCTGAAATGATCCACAGACGCATTGTTTATGCCTGTAGTCACTCCGACCTCTCCACATCTTAAATCAGGAGCTACATGGAGTCCGAAAATTCTTTCAACTCCTTTTACTTCACCGTTTGCAATCATAGCTTGTGCACCTGCACCTATTTCTTCACCCGGCTGGAAGATAAGTTTTACTGTTCCTGCAAACTTTTCTCTGTTATTGGCAAGTATTATAGCCGCACCCAGTAAAGACGCATTATGAACATCATGTCCGCAGGCATGCATAACACCTTCTGTTTTTGAGCAATAAACTCTGTCATCTCTTTCAAGTATTGGAAGAGCATCTATATCGGCTCTGAGTGCCACAACTCTGTCCTTACCTTCTCTGGTACTGCCCTGATGTCCTATATTGCTCTCAGATTCATCTACTCCCGTATTCTTTGCAGGCTCCGACTTTCCTGTTCCTTTAATAATTCCTATAACTCCTGTTTCGGCACTTCTGTAATGATCTATACCCAGCTTATCAAGCTCTTCTTCTATTCTTTTAGCTGTTCGATACTCCTTCATACTGAGTTCCGGATGTAAATGGAAATCTCTTCTAAGCTCCACCAAAGTTTCATGTATCTCTTTTACTTCATTTAATATATCCATAAAGTCCTCTTTTCATTTTATCCCTTTATCCCTACTCTATTAGTAGGATTTTAATTTATACTACCACCTTTTAAAAAAAGGGTCAAGAACAGTTTATGCTCTTAACCCTTTATATTGATTTTTAAGCTATTCAATTTTTGTAAGCTTACCGCTTAGTACAAATCTTGCATCATCAAACTCATAACTACAGGTTGACAGGGTAAATACCTTGTCACCATATTCCGGATTCACATCCGATTTAAATGCAGATACTTCCTTTAATGACTTTATCCAGTTATCAAATTCCGTACCGTCGCTAAAATCAAGCTGCCATGCGTTCTCTTCCACATTTGCCACATGTCCGGCAAAGAAATCAATTCTATATACCGCATCTTCGGTTATCAAATATCCGTTCTTATGTTCATCAAAGAAATCCTGCTTTTTATAGCCCTTTAGTGCCGCAAACATACTTCCGTTTTTCATATGATGTCCGTATATTATGCTGTGCAGATCACTCAAATCACTTGGGTTTCTGGTATCTAAGAATATAGCACCTGCCGGATTCTCGGTTCTGTCCACCATATGATCCAGATAATATTCATTATCTGTTGTATGTACTATAGGATAATTTATTTCTGTATCAGGTACATAAATCCAACCTATAACATCACTGTTTATAGACTTTAATCCTGCAAAATCAACCTGCGGATAAGGCTTTTCTTCTTCGGTTTTCTCTACAGTCTCTTCCGTATTGTCACTTGACCGGGTCGCTGTCTGCTCTATGGTATACTTATCTATTTCCTTATAGGTATCCACACCTTTTTTATATTCACTTTGTATCTTAATAATATTATATCCTGCATATACCGCTATTGATAAAAATATACAGCATAGCACTATTCGTATCTTGTTCTTCACTTTCTTCTCCTAATCATCACTATACAGCCTTTTACAATATTATTCCCTTTACAAATAAAAAGCCATAACAACTTTCTTAATGATTTTATAAAGTATAACATAGATACGAAAACTATCAAGAATAATTATATCTCCAATATATAACTTATACCGCAGATATTGACGGAATCACCATTATACAGCCTTATATTTTCTTCATTTTCAAGTTTCCTTCCGTTGACATATGTTCCGTTTCTTGAGTTTAGATCTCTTGCATAAATTTCATTATCTTTTTCAAAGAATTTGAGATGCATTCTGCTTACTCCGTCCGTATCAAGAACATAATCACATACTCTTTCCTGTTTTCCTATAATAAACGGTAAATATGAAAGCTCTATATCTTCCTTCCCGTTTACCGTTCTTAAAAATCTTCCCGAACTTTTTATCTTTATATCCGTGAGCAGTACGGTACTTCCTATTTCTTCATCAGGTACTGTAAATAAAGCCTTATCTTCATTTATATATGCTGCATTCACATTTGACTCATAACCCTCAAATACCTTTTCAAGGAATTTTGATTCCTCATCCTGAGACTTCACTTTTTGATTCTTAAAAATGCCTCCGAAGATATTGAATTTAGTTTTATTCCTCTCTTTTTCATCAATATTCTCAGGAATTATTTCTTTAAAGGTAACCTGCTCCTTATCCGCTTTCTTTATATTAGAGTCCAAAATTCCTTCTAAATCATTTATAGTGAAATCTCTTTTTTGACATTCCTTCAGCATCCCGTATACCGTTATCAAACAGTCTTTATCTTCTTTATTGATATTATTTAAAATATTTTCCAATAATACTTGCATCTCATCCTTATTATCTTCGTTTCTTGGAATATATAGAAATGAGAATCTCTTAAGGTCCAAATCTGAAAAAATATATTCGGGATCCAGTACTATTGATGATGCTTCAAGTAAAAATTCTTCCAATGATTTTGTGGCTGTTATTATTTCGATAATAAATGATTTTATTTCTTCTACATTCAATGTTTTTACTTCAAAAATTCTTGATACCGGCTGTAGTGAGCTTATATCATAACAAATCTCTATTTTAGAGTTCAGCCTTTTTATAAAAGGCTTCAAGAAATTTTTAATATTGTTATGCTCTATCATACCCAGTTCAAAGGCATATTTACTTTTTAACTCAAGCAAAAAACTTTCCTCCGGCTCAAATATAAGCTGATTACTCTTTAGATTCCTCTGATAACTGACCTTTAAGTCTTTCATATATCCCCTCCAATGCTGTAGTCGCTCTTATATAGCCCTCGGGATCATAGACAGCCACTCTGATACTCTGATTTCCCTGCTCTCCTTCCACGGAAAATTTATGTTCCTTTATTTTTACAGCTTTATTGCCCTTTAACTCAACTAAAGACTTTAACCTTTCCGTATCATATCCCATATTTTTCTCATCATGTGCCAATCTCTCAAGCAGTAGATGCATCTCAATACTGTCAACTGTTTCCGTATGTTTATCTATGCTGTATCCTATTATAAAAGCGATACCTATAAATATAAAAAATATAATATAAGTTATCTCCACTGTAAAACTTGCTCTCAAAATCTTCTTCATACACATAACCATATAATGCAATTTGCCATAGTTATAAAAGGAAGCATTGCCACTCTGACTCCTTTTATTCTACGCTTTTTTACCATGTAATATAGGCTCATAAAAAGAGCATATATTGAAACTATAAAAACCGATACAAAAAACAAAAGTATATTTCCTTTAAGCCCCAGAATCGCTCCGCAGCCTATAAATACAAGAGCATCTCCCTCTCCCAAAATATTAAACTTTGAAAGCGGCAATAATAAAAAACCGCTAAATATTCCAAATACTGTATTCTTAATATCTATACTGCTCCCCATAATAAACTTATATATCTGAATATCTATAATCATTATATAAAATAAAACCACTCCAAAGGTGTATATCTCTTTTTTTCTGATATCCTGAAATGTAAAAATAAGCAAAAATATTATTAAAATCATCTTTTCCACAAGTTCAATACTCAATGTCTACCTCCACAGTAAGAACATACTCCCAAATGCTCCACATCCGAGAGCTTAACTCTTTGTACATAAGCTATGATTGCACTGCAATCCGGATCACTGTGATATCTCGTGCCTGAAGGCATTATATAAACTGTTGTTCCTGCTCTGTTTCCGCATCTTTCACATGGTTGATACCTTGCTCCGTTATCATTTCTTATACCTGCTATTTCAGACAAAGGTACGGAACGCAAATCATTATAAAGATAGTGGCATCTTGAATCTAAATGATACCTGGTCGAGTTCCTGCCAATATAAACATATTCTTCATCATCCGAATTTCCGGATCCTTTTCCACCATCCGCCCCTATCCACGCTCTTCTTGAAGCTACCACAGTCTGATTGATTGAATTTTTAAATATCCCTATCGGAAGTGAATATTTATAATCTATTCTTATACATATAGTCTCACCGTCAGACATACAGGTTGATAAAAGTCCGTGAATATTACTTATATTCTTATCTTTCACCTCGGTATTTATTTTCGCAACCACAAAGCTTCCTATTGCTCCACCTGAAAATACTCCCTTTACATTTTCCATAGCTTCATGATCATAATTTTCATTTTCTTCTTCTCTTGCATTACCCGTAAATCGGTAATATGTATATGCATACTGACAGGAATCCTTACATACAGCTTCGGCAATTCCTCTGATTTTTCTATTGGTGTTCATCATATCAAAAGGCATTATAAGTACAGCCATAGCTATGATAAACAGGCCAAAACACATGGCCGCCTCTACACTGAGAGAGGCTTTGTGCGCCCTCTTATACCTGCATGCTTGGAGAGCTTTCATTTTTTTGTTTTCAAATTTTTCATTATAAGAGGACATACAAAACCTCCCTTCAATATATTTTCTCCACTTTAACCTGCATCTCATAGCTTGAATTAAGACCTGCAAACTCTTTGGAAAAATATGATATTTCACTGAATACTCTTCCAGCACCACAGCTTATATTTGCATCAATACCGTATATCATATTCTGCATTAAAAAGTCGTTTTGGCTCACACCTATATCAAGCTGCATTATATCCATCATTCTGAAGTTTCTTTTTACGGGATCTTCTATATATAAAAGCATTTTCAAGTATCCCTCATAGTTAATACCACGTTCGGAATCCTTATTGCCCAAAGCCCTGTTTTCCAAAACTTCAAATATCGTGTCAAGATCCGCCTTCCAATCATCTTTCGTCTTTATTATAGGCACCTTGCCCCCTGATAAAAGGCATTTGATATCTATAGCCGATTCCACCAAAGCCCATACCGCTATTATCAAAAACTTGATAAGAAACGTTATTTCAGGCAGACATATCACACCGCTGATTACCTCGGCAAGCTCTCCGGCTCTTTGCATCTTATCGGCATCGGATATGATATGCATATAGTTTAATCCCTCTCTTATTGCAAGAAGAGCCGCCACCGTGTTTTCAAGATTCTCCCTGTCCGAGTCTTTTCCGTTTAATATATATTCAAGCTCATATGAAAGCGGAGTCTTTATATCATCTGTAAAGTCGGCAAAGTATGTTCCGATATACTCATTTATAAGAAGTCTTTCTGCAAGGTTTCTGCCTGTATATCCTCCTGTGACTGCATTTGAAGGAAGAGCGAGTCTGTTTATACTTTTATTTGAAACCTCTCTGTTTTCAGGAATCACGAGAGAGAATATGCCGTCGGAAATCAGTTCTTTCAGTTGCTTTAGCTGATCTTCCTTAACTTCATCAGATATTCCATGCCTGAAGTTCATTCTCATTTCTGTAAGTGAATTTATATCATCACTCACATTATCCCATCCTTCGCTTATTTCACTACTGTGGTCATCTTCTTCATCATCTGATGCCTCAGCTATTCTTTCCTGAAGAATTTCAATATCGGCTTCCAGATGCTCGATTTCCCTTATCATACTTTCAGAAAGTCCGCCAAGTGCTACCACCTCAAGTCTTCTTTCTCCGTCCTTATCTGTGTAATCTTTAAACTTTTCCGTTTCTCCTTCAATATACGCCTTATTGTTTTCTGAGAGTTTTGAAATACTTTCGGCATTCTTATCTTTTATTTCTCCGATTTTCTTCGATAATTTATCGGCTTTCTTTTCATACTTTTTTATAAGATCCGGAACTTTTTTTAATACCTTTTTCAGATTCTTACAAAGCTTTTTTATCTCTGTGAGATTTCTTGCACCAAGTGAAGATTTCATTTCAGATCTTATTTTCTCCTGCTCCGAAATATTTTCAGAAAGCCTTTTTAAAACCTTTTCAACTTCAATTGCTTCCCTTGAACTGAGACCATAGTCGGAAGTAACCTTTTCCATACTCTTAGCATCTTCTATATCTTTCCAAAGCTTATCGGGAGAACTGTCAAATATGGATTCAAAAGTTCCAAGGCCCATATAATCAACAATCTCCTGCTCCAGATACATTCCACCATTGTCATTTAAATATATTTTCTTATTTAAATTCACGTGCGGATTTTGAATCCTGTACATTCCGCTGTTTTTTATATAAGGGTCCATATATAAAAGCATCATATCTTTTACATTCTCATCACTGTAACTTTCCAGACCGAATATCCTGTAATTCTCCCAAAGCTTTCTATGATATCTGCTAAAGACCGAATCAATTGCTGAGTCTCCTGCCACCTGTAAATAAAATCTTGCTCCCGATGTCCTTGCAGACTCCAAAAGCCCGCATATTAAAGCACTGATACAGACAAATATCAGACATATAAAGACGGTAACGGAACCGCTTTTTCTCAATTATATACCTCTTTTGATTTCTTATTGATTTCCTTGAAGATATTGTTCATAAGCTTACTGATATTTCCTTTAAATATAAGTACCAGACCTATCAAAACCACTAAAACCAAAACAATCTCCACTACACCGACACCGTCTTCATTTTCCATAAAATCTTTCCAAAACTCCAACATATTTACTACCCCTTTCTAATTTTATAAAATTCACATTGCTTTTATCAAATCAATAAAATATCAACAATGCAGGTACAATTATTATCATCATCACTATAAGTAACATCATAAAAAGCGGTAAAAGCAGCTTTGTATTTAACTCCTCGCCTTCTCTTCTTGCCAAATTTATCCTCTCATCCCATGCACTTTGTGACTCCATACTCAAGAGACTGTGCAGATTTGCAAGTCCGTTCCTTCTGTTTTGTTCTAAAAGTGATGCCAATTTCATATATTGCCTAAGAGCACAGCTCCTGCCGAAATCCTTATATACAGTATTCTCATATATTCCGGTTTTCAGCTTTGCCAGAGCCTTTACCATTTCCTCATAGGCATATCTTCTTTCATTGTTCTCTTTACATTCATTCTCATAATCTATAACTATGCTTTCCCATGACTGTCTGACAGAAAGTCCCGCACCTATAAATACTATCAGTTTTGAAACTATATCCGGATAATCCTTCATAAGCTCCCTTTTTCTCTTTTCTGTGCTCCGCCTTTCTTTTTCCTTTTCCTGTAAATATAAAAGTATCGCTATAATTACTCCCATAATCGGAATAATATTAAAGTTAAACGCTTCGCCGTAGTGGTATATAAGCCTTTTTCCTTCATAAGTATCCGGCAGAATATAACCGTCTTTTTGGACTGAATCCTTATCGACATTTGCTATTTTATCAATCAGTCCCTTCAAAAGCCTTTCGTCATCCGATAATATTTTCGGACATACTGTTATGGGAATGATATAGCTTTCCTCGTAAGTTTCATAACTTAAGCTCACCTCTATATCAATATTTCTGTTTTCTTTGAGGTTTTCATTATGTACACTTCCCAAGATGTCTATAAGTTCGCTTTCTCCGAAATCCCATCTTACACTGAGTCCCAAATCGCTTATTTCATTTGTCAAATTCAAATCCGTGGTAATATTTTGCAGTGAAGAGTTTTCACCCGGAAGTGTTAAAAGTATCTCTTCCAGACCTTTCTTTATAGCCTCATTTGCCTCATCTTTTGAATAAGTTCTCTTTGTTACAGGTATCTCTATTCTTTGCGGCTTATCAAGTAAACCTTCAACCTCTATTTCCATCTCGGTATCATATTCATCCACACCCGGTCTGTTTATGTAATTATTTTCTACCGTATTTACCTTTAAAAAAGAATTGCAGATACCAAAAATCACAAAGCCTGTTATTACAATCAGCCAACACTTTAAATTATTTAAAAAGATTACTCTCAAATACTTTTTCATATGCTATACCTCTATATTTAAAAGTCTCTTCGAGATATAAATAGCAAACAGATAGACTATAAGTCCTATACTCATACAGGCTCTTCCGATAACGGTTGTATACATAATATTGAAAAAACCCGGTGAACTTATATCAATATATAAAACTATAAAAAGAGGAAATATATTCATAACGGTCTGTTCAAACCTCTTTGCAGTCGTCATGGTTATTATCTCTTCCTTTATTCTCACCTTATCACCTATAACACCTACCGTATGAGCGATAATGTTTTCAAGTTCACCTCCGCTTCTTTTTGCGATCCTTAAAACCTTTGCAAAGCTTCTTATATCTTCGCTGTGACTTCTGTAAGCCAGATCGTTAAATGCCCTTTCAACACTGATATTCATGTAAATAAGCTGATTTATATATTCAAATTCTTTTATTATCAGATTATCTTTAGTATATAAAAGTCTTAACTCCACCAAAGCTTCTTTTACGGAGTTTTCCAATGAATATCCGGCATTTAAAAGTGATGAAAGTATCATTATCGCTTCCTTAAACTCAACTACAAGTCTGCGTTTTTTTGCTGCAATCAATTCTTTTCTTTTTAAATTAGGGTATAAAAAACAGAATGGAAAAAGACAGAAAAATATTATTACGCTTTTATAGAATACATAAGAACCTATGGCTGCTGCCGATACGGCTAAAAAGCTGTATTTTAGCCACTCCGAAACGCTAAATCTGTAGCTGTTATAGTCTATAGCCTGCTGCGAACAATTTTTGTTTGTTTTTAAGTTCTCCGACTTTTTTATGTACCTTTTCTTCCATATCGAACTCATAGAGCTTATTAAGCCCAATCTCCCCATTTTCATAGGGCAAAACCTCCAAAATCTCAAGCATTCTTCTTTCTCCCTCTCTGAGTCTTCCAAGATGTATCAAAATATCCAATGCACTTGCTATCTGCGATCTGATAGCGGCCAGCGGCAGATCCGCACCGCTTAGCACCATTGTTTCAAGTCTTGAGAGCATATCCTTTGCACTGTTACCATGTCCTGTACTGAGCGAACCGTCATGTCCGGTATTCATAGCCTGCAACATATCAAGCGCTTCTCTTCCTCTGACTTCTCCGACTATTATCCTGTCGGGATTCATTCTAAGTGATGCCCTTATAAGATCTCCTATGCCGATACTTCCGTCACCGCTTAAAGTCGCATTTTTTGTCTCAAGCCTTACTATATTTTTTATATGCATCAGCTGTAATTCCGCCGAATCCTCTATTGTAATAACTCTTTCCCCCTTAGGTATATAGCTTGAGAGTGCATTTAAAAAAGTGGTTTTTCCCGAGTTTGTGCCTCCTGAAATAAAAATATTATATCCTGAGCAAACCAGCATCTCCAAAAAATTTGCACATTCTTCAGATATTGTTCCGTATGATATCATTCTCTCCATACTGATAACTTCAGGAAACTTTCTTATTGTAATAATCGGACCGTCAAGAGATATTGGCGGCAATACAATATGTACTCTTGAACCATCTGAGAGTCTGGCATCTGCAATAGGTGAAGACACATTTACAACTCTGTTCACCTTACTTACAATCTGCTGAATCATATCCTCCAAAACCTCATTACTCACAAAGCTCTTATCCCATTTCATGACTTTTCCACATTTTTCCACAAATATATCATCTTTCCCGTTTACCATTATCTCTGTAATGTCTTTGGAATCCAATAACTCCTGCAGTATATCCAGCCTTCTGAACGAATCAAAAAGAGAATTTCTTATATTTATTTTTTCTTCAAGAGGAATATAAAAAGAATGTTCCTTATGTACTATTTCACGATCTATTATTTCATATAATTCTTCATCTTCTATATTTCTAAGATCCGAGAGCTCATCTCTTATTTCTCTTTTCAGCTGCTCATAAATACTTTCACCCTGATTTGCGCTCTCATCTTCACGTTTAACCACCTGTATTCTAAAAATCTCATCATCTGTTATTTTTCTGTTTAACAAAAGCACCTCCATAATATAAAGCCTGCCAAAAAATATGGAGAAACAGGTATCAAATGCTTGTCACTTTTTCTGTATTCATAATATTTTTCAATTCTTCCGGCAGCAAGCACTCTCATACAATAGTTTATAAGCATTGTAATCCTGATTGCTAACTGATTAGTGAAAATCATATAAAGTAATGCGCCCGCTCCTGCCAACACCAATGCTATAACAGTCACATTCACCCCGTCATATGTACCTAAAAATCCTATAACCAAAGAAAACAACTTTATATCTCCGGCCCCAAAAAATCTCAGCCTGTAAAGAATTGAAAATAATATAATTGAAGCAAAAACTCTGAATACAAACTCTACATGTAATATATATACTCCTATAAGAAAATATCCGAAAATAATAATATTCGGAACCTTCTTCCAAAGTATATCCGTCATTGCCGCAGCAAATAACATACTGCCCACTATATAATAAATCATAGGCCCTCAGCTGTCTTTGAAACCTGTGAAAAATATTCACGCCGCTTTAATCTTGTAAAATTAAATATATCTGCGGAAATATCCTCCTTCGGCAATCTCATCTCATATATTTTGTGAATAATCTCAGCATATCCGTTTCGCCCCAGAAGTGATTTAAATTCACTTATCTTTGTCATCTCCACACTGTTATTCTCTCCAATCACCGGGCAGAATATCTTTTCACACATATCCAAAATCTGCATGGATCTGCGGCCTATACTTCCAAAGTCGATTACAATAACTTCAAACAGATTTGCCGAAAGAATATCATTCATAAATTTTGTAAGCTCATTATCGGATAAATAAAACAAGTCTTCATTGTACCTTGCAGGTAGAACAATATTCAAATCCTCAACTCTGCTGATACATTCTCCCAGTTTAGCAAAGTTTAAATCTCCGGTTTTATAACCATAGAAAACATCAGACAGATCTCTACTGTTTTCTTTTCTCAAAACAGAGAACAATGAATCATATTCATCAAAGGAAATAAGCAAAGAACTGTTTTCCTGTGAACAGAAGTAAGAATGAAATGCCACCGAAAGACTTGTTCTGCCACATCTGTTTATCGGAGAATAAACACCGTAGACTTTTGTATTTTTATTACCTGCCGTAAGTCCGAAAGAATTATTACCCGAAAAAAATCCCAGCAGTTCATCAACTATTATATGTACACCGCAAAATTTGAATATTGAACAGAAAAGTTCTGAAGAACCGGTATATTTAGACTCTACCATCGCATCATCTGACAGGAGAACGACCGGAAGTCCCGTATCTATACATTCATCCACATTGTCAATATCCGTGATAAATGCCACTGTCTCCATAGAAGAGCTTTCATTACTGTACATTTGGAATGAAGTATAAGCGACCGCTTTGAAAGGAATTCTATCCTCCTTAGAAAGAAAATCAGATAATTTTAAGGCAAAGCGTATATCCGTATCAATCACCGCTATAATATGCCTCATAAAACTCCTATAGAATTATTTAAAGAAAGGTCCCCATAACACCTCTTAGAAAGGTGTTCTAATCTTTAGACTTTTATCATAATAAAAAAGAGCATAAAAGTCAATGCTCTTTTCAATATTTCATATACAATTTATATATGGAATAAATGTGAATTTTATACAAAAATTTATTTTATCCTAGGAATTTGCCTAACATCATAGGTTCTATTCTCCATTAATTTAGCATTTACATCATCAGGCAAATCCGATTTCCCTATGCTGTGCATCGCTATTTCCACTACCGCCTTGGCATATTCCTTTTTATCACTTTCGATAGTACCCAAAAGCTTACCTTCATTGATTGCTTCAAGGGCCTCCTTTGTTCCGTCTATACCGACAACCTTTATACCTTTTATATTATTGTTTCTTTCAATCGCATCTATGGCACCGAGTCCCATATCATCATTATTGGATATGACAAGGTCTATATTGTCGTAATTATTAAGCCACTCTTCCATAAGCGCGGAGCCCTGTGCTCTCTCCCAGTTTCCGATAGCACCGTTTAGCTTATTTATCGGAATATTGTTCTCCTGCAAAGTTTTTATAACCCATTCTGTCCTTACAAGAGAATCCTGATGACTCGGTTCACCCTCTAAAAGCACATAATTTATCACACCGTCACCGTCTATATCTATACTGTGAGGATTTTCATTGTAGGCATTTATTATTATCTTGGCCTGCTCGATTCCTGCGGACTTCGGTCCTGCACCTACATAATAAATATTGTCCGCTCTGTTTAAGTCATCATCCACCGGTTTTCTGTTAAAAAATACTATCGGTATTTTTGCGCCGACAGCCGTTTCAATCATATTTGAAGCGGCAAATCTGTCAACGACATTTATAAGAAGTACATCATAGTCAAGAGATACAAATCTATCCACCTGATGATTTTGAGTATTTTGATTGTCTCTGGCATCCACCACCTCAAGATTTATCTTGATATCATGTTCTTTTTCATATTCCTTTACATACTCTTCTATTTCCTGCCTGACATTTGAGATAAATGTATCGTCAAATCTGTACAGACAAAGTCCTATCTTGATGACATTTTTCTTAGGCGATGCAACCCTGCTCATCATAGATATACAGCCGACGACAAGAACAATTACCAAAATCGCCATGCTTATTATAAAACCATGTTTTTTCATCTTCCTCCCACAGTGCTAGTCAATAGGGAAAAGCTGTTTTATTATATCCTCATTTTCCAGGCTTTCCTTATCCACCAGCATATTTTCCATATCGATATTTGACATATAATTTGTCTTTTTTAAATCCGCCATAAGCATCTCCACTGCCGAATATCCTTCTTCATACTCATTTAAAGTAGCTATTGCATCTATACTGCCCTCACTTAATTTATTTAAAAAGAATGTGGTGGCTCCTATGCAATAAAACCCGTGTATATGTTCCTTATAAACGCTGCTGCCTCCAAGTATCTTACATATATTCTCAGTGCTTTTCTTATCAAGTGAGAATATAAAAGCGCTTTTCTTACTGTGCACCAAATCTTCTATTGCCGTCCGAAACTCCTTTTCATCTCCCTCTACAAGAATTATATTAGAAGATTGTTTTGATTTCAAGAAATCTGTTTCCTTTGACACACCTGCAAGATTCAAATCATTTACAAATACATAAACCGGTGAACTTCCGTCATACTTTTCTTCAAATGCCGTGTAAAGCCTTTCAATCATATCTGTATAGTCAATATTTATAGTCCTCTTTGAGATATTTATACTTGGATTTGCACTTCCTATCTTAGTCGTATCAAATACATCCGTATCCTTTGACTTTAATACAACCACCGGTGACTTTATAAGATTGATTTTTAAATCATTTTTTGCCAGCACAATAATACCGTCGGCACCGTTTTCCTCCTCGGATTCTATAAGCGTCTTCTGATTTATATTATTTAATGTAATCAGGTTTATATCTATATTGTATTTCTTTGCGGCATCATCCACACCCTTTTTAAGATTGGCGTATTTACTTTCATCCTCACCGTCAAGTATCAAAGATACCTGATAAACTCTCGGTGTTTCTTCTTTTAATATCAAATTTGTCTGCGAAATTACAAAGAGTAAGATAATTGATACAAACCATATTATCCATATATATATTTTATCTGTCTTCATCATTCTCTCCATATACTACAGCAGGCAAATGAATTGTAATCTTTGTACCTTCATCAGGTTCCGATTCAACTTTCAACCCGTATTCACTTCCAAAATACAGCTTTATTCTTTCATTTACATTTTTTACACCGATACCGGATCCTTTTTTACTTGGAACAAAGTCTTTACTCAGTAAAGTTTCAACCATATCTTCACTCATTCCAAGTCCGTTGTCCGTTATCGTAAAATAAAGACTGTCATCCTCTTTAAATACTTTTACGTCTATCTCACCGTCACCGTCCATAAACTCCATTCCGTGATATATCGCATTTTCCACCAATGGCTGAAGCATAAGCTTTAAAGATGAATAAGAAAGCACTTCCTCATCCACATCTATGCTATATTCAAACCTGTTTTTGAAACGCATATTCTGTATCATCAGATAGTTTCTTACATGCTCCACCTCATCTTTTACAGTGATTATATTCTTTCCCTTGCTTAATGAAATCCTGAAAAACTTTGCAAGTGCCGTCACAATATTTACAGCCTTGTCGGAGTTCTCGTTTTCAATCATCCAAACGATAATGTCCAAAGTATTGTATAAGAAATGCGGATTTATCTGAGACTGCAATGTATCAAACTCGCTCTTTCTCTTGGCATTGTGCTCAGCCACAAGATCCGACATCAATACCTTTATCCTGCCAAGCATATTTTTAATTGACTTGCCGAGATGTTCCACCTCATAAGAACCGCTAGGTACTATCTCCACATTCAGATTTCCGCTCTCAATCTCTCTTACACTGCCGTCAAGACTCTTTATAGGATTTGATATCTTATCGGAAATAAAGGCATTTATCATAGCCAGTAAAAATAAGAAAAGATCGGCAACGAAGAGTACAAAGAATCTGAATTTTATTCCGTCTACGCCAAGTGCCGCACTTGGTGTCACCCCCACAAGCTTCCAACCTGTATATCCTATTGTCCTTACATTGAGTGTAATATTTTTACCGCCAAGATTTTCAACTGTTATTCCGTCTTTTAAAGTGGCGGCATATTTATTGTCTTCCTTAAATCGTCCCGAATATATCTCATTTTGTTTCGGATGCCATATGATATCACCACTATCATTGGTCAGATACACATAACCTCCGTTTCCCAAATTTACATTTGAAAATATCTCCTCAAAATACATATAGTTTAAGTTGATAAGAAGAAGTGCCTGTGTGGCCTTACCCTCATCAGTCACCTCCACCGCTCTTGAAAGAGAAATCACCCATGAATAGCTGCTTTCATTCCTGTCAAAGAGATCTCTGATATGTGGCATGGAAAAGTTGATATATTCACTTTCCGCCATACTTTTTTTAAAAAAATCCTTTTCCAAAACATTGCTGTTATCTTTAAGTCGTAATGCAGGCATGGACTCTATAAGCTCGCCCTTTCCGGATATCAAAGCTATATCATCTATCATATTGTCATTGTTGACATAGATAAGGTTCATACCCCTTTTTATATCATCATTTGATATATCTGTATTTTTGATAACATTATAATAAATGGAATCGGATACCTTCATGGCATTTCTAAGATATGAATCCACAGACTCTCCAAGCTGTCCTACAATACCTGAGTTTTCCTCAATAATGGTAGCATTTAAGCTGTTTGTAAATCTTTGAAATATTATAAGGCTTATAAGTGCTATGGCTATAATCGCTGTAACTGTAAAGTACATGAAAATAGAGCTTTGTATGCTCAAATTTTTTATACTCAAGTTTTTTAAACTGAATTTCCCTTTTTCCATATACTAACCTTGCTGTCTGTACTTTGAAGGTGAAACCCCATACTTTTTCTTAAACACATAGCTGAAATAATTCTGATCCGCATAACCCACCATTTCCGCTATAATATATGTCTTTTCATCTGTAGTCTTTAAAAGCTCCACAGCCTTTTGCAATCTTACATTGGTCAGGAAATTTACATAGGATATCCCCATATCCTTTTTAAAGTTTGTGGAAAACCTGGCAACGGAGACATGTAAATGTTTACAAAGTTTTTCAAGCGACAAATCCATATCCGCAAAGTTCTCTTCTATATAGGCCTTAGCCTCTTCAAGTACCTTTTTTGATGTGAAAGCTCGATCTTCTCTTATCTTATGAGCGATATTTATGCTTGCCTCAAGCAGCCACTCTCTGAAACCGCCTGTATCCTTTATCTTATCCAAAAGATCTATATAATCTGTAGCCGTCTTTGTAAGTACTGAAAGCTCAAGTCCGTAATCCTGTACCAGACTTATAATAATATTTATAACATTTATCATATAGGACTGATACTGACTTGAATGTACCTTTGATTCCTTAAGCTTTGATGCTATTTTTTCCACATATTCTGCTATACTTTCATCACTTCCGAACTTTAATATATTGATATATTCCTTTGCTTCAATATCTTCAAACTTCAGCTTATCAGACTTTACAGGCTCCATATCTTTTATATAAATAACTTCGCCGCTTCCTACAATACCTCTGTATCCGAGAGCCTCCTTTGCAAGAGTATATGACCTGTGGAGATCTGTGATATCCTTTACACTGATACCCAGACCTATGGTAAGGTTTACACCTATGGCTCTGTTTACATCTCGTATCGCCTCTGTAAGTATGGACATTATATAGTTTTTTGACATCTTCTCAGGAAGTCCTGTCAATATAACTATACTTGTTTCCGAATACATGGAAAAGACCTCCGCCTGTAATTTATATTTCAGGTTTTCAAGGAGGTTGACCTTTACAGATATAGGTATAAGTTCTTTATCCACTATGCTGCTGTCCATATCATCTATGTGAACGGCGGCAACTATATATCTGTCTGCATTGTTTAAATTTATATCATATTCGGACATAGCATAATCTATCTCCGAAGCACTTATACTTCCATGTATAATACCGTTTAAAAACTGCTCCCTGAGTATAGGAATACTGGCTTGGTATCCTCTTCTGAGTCTTTCAATATCTCTCTTTTTATCAAGTTCCTCATCCATACTTTTATGTACTTTTCTGAGGATCTCCGTAAGCTCAACGGCGGAAACAGGCTTAAGCACATACTCTATTACGCCCATCTTAATGGCTTCTTTTGCATAGTCAAAATCATCAAATCCCGAAAAAATAATGGACTTTATAAGAGGATATCTTATATTTATTTCATTTATCAGCTCAAGTCCGTCCATATATGGCATTCTGATATCGGTAAATACCAGGTCCGGATTTAAATTTTCTATTTTCTCCAGTGCTTCAACACCGTTTTCGGCATCTCCAACAACTAAAAAACCTTCTTCTTCCCAGTTGATTTTTTTTATAATACTTTTTCTGACTTCTTCTTCGTCATCCACAAGTAAAATTTTGTAAAGTTCTCTCATATTAAAGTTCCAATACTATAGTGAAAGGTCCGTCATTTTCAAGGCTTACCTTCATATCCGCACCGAATACTCCGCATTCTGTATGAATATCCGACTTCTTGCCAAGTTCCACCATATACTCATAAAGTCTCTTTGCCTCATCCGGTGAGCCTGCACCTATAAAGCTCGGTCTGTTTCCCTCTTTGCAATTTGCCAGCAGCGTAAACTGTGATACAAGTAAAAGCTCACCGCCCACATCTTTTAATGAAAGGTTTGTTTTTCCGTTTT
Organism: Lachnoanaerobaculum sanguinis; assembly: GCF_033242365.1. Taxonomy (NCBI): domain Bacteria; kingdom Bacillati; phylum Bacillota; class Clostridia; order Lachnospirales; family Lachnospiraceae; genus Lachnoanaerobaculum; species Lachnoanaerobaculum sanguinis. Next base: position 1,525 of record NZ_BTHK01000009.1, on the reverse strand, counting down.
CATCTTCAAATATTCTAAGTTTGATAAGCTTATTAAAATACTTTTCAACGATTCTTTCATCATCATCTGCCGCTACACCTACCAAAACCAAAAGACCTTTATTTATCTTTCCTACTTCTTCACCGTCTATTTTTACATTTGCATGATTTACTCTTTGTATTACAAGCTTCATATTTCCTCCTAAAACGATCTTATCTCGTCTTCTTCATTGCTTATTTCTATGGACATTATTTTTACATAATATCCTCCGTCGCCTACAGGCACAAGTACTCTGTCACCTTTTTTCTTACCTATTATGGCCTTACCTATCGGTGACTCTATACTGAGTCTGCCTTCCAGTGAATCTCCTCTGATTGAAGTAACTATCTTGAACTTTTCACACTCGTCATCATCTTCAAAATAGAGTTCTACAACCTTGTCAATTCCGACCTGATCTTCTTTTGTCTTATCTTCATATACATGACAGAATCTAAGCATTCTCTCTAAATAATTGATTCTGCTCTCATTCTTGTTTTTCTCTCTTTTTGCGGCATAATATTCAAAATTTTCAGACAAATCTCCATGTGCTCTGGCTTCCTTTACAGCCTCTATAAGTTTCGGTCTAAGCACAAGTTTTCTTTCTTCTATCTCAGCCTCTATCTTTTTAATATCATCTCTTGTAAGCGTCTCTGCCATAAAACCATCCATATACTTTTTTATATAAAACAAAAGAGTAGTAAAAACTACTCTTTTTTAAACCCCAAAGTGACGGCTCTGCTTATTGACGCCTAGCGAAGCTAGGTGGGTTACCTCACCTTGATATCTGCCTTCTACCTATAGAAGCTTGACATCCATCGAAGGTTATTTGGAATCCCATAAATCAAAATGTAGGTTCAAAATTGGCAAAGTTATCGCTCACCTCAGGAATTTTCTTTATATTAAAATTATAATACAAAATATATTTTTTTCAATATATTTCAATCAAAAAGTCCGGAAGTCATACAAAGTATTTCTTCCGGACCTGATTTTATCTTTCGATAACTTCTGTTATCTAAATAAAACTATTCAGTTCTTCTCTTTTTGAAGATACATAGTGCAGCAAGTGCACTTGACATAATCAACATCAAACCGTAAACCGGAGTTGCATCTTTGTCTTCAGTCTTTGGAACTGACAGCGCCACTCTTGTATCTGAAATGGATTTTGTTGTATCCTTGCTCAGTTGTGCCTTCTGTGGCTGTGGAGTTTTCGGCTCATCTGTTACGATTACCGGCTTCTCGATTGCATTCATTGATGTTGTATTATTGTTTACAGTTGCCTTTCCCGGTCTTACACTTGTGCTTCCACCTGAACTTGAACTGCCGCTTCCACCTCTGCTTGTGTTTGAGCTTGTCGCTATTGACGGGGTCGCTACAGGTCTTGTAGGTCTTATAACTACATCCTCATCTCTTCCCGGTATAGTGATCTGGCTTGGGGTTGCCACTCTTATCGGAGTTGTAGGGGTTGTCGGTGTGGTAGGGGTTGTCGGTGTACTTGGATTTACCGGTG
>NZ_BTHK01000008.1:0-127096 GCF_033242365.1 Lachnoanaerobaculum sanguinis | reverse complement strand
ACCATAAAATACTAGAAAATACTATATAATAAAACGAATATTTTGACAAAAATTTTAAGTAAGAAATGTAGGCTATATGCGGGTTGCAGGACTTTTTTTATGCCTATTTAGGTAAACAAACTGTCAAAGACCCGCATCATTTCTCCTGTTTGTAATATATGTATTTTCATAAATAACCATACCTTAAATTTATTTTTAGTTGTTTCAAATACTATTATACAAAACATAATAGCCAAGGTCAAACTTAATATATTTTTTGGTTGCTAAGACCTATCTCATTACGTATAATTATAGAAATGTGAGGTAAGAGAGAAATGACAAAAAAGAAAAAAGACGGTGGAAGTTTGCTGAAAAAACTGCTTTGGTGGCTTCCGATAATAATACTTGGCTTAATGTTTGCTCTTGGTGCATGCACAAGACAGGAAGCAAAGAAAGAGAGCGCGAAAACAGAAAGCTCTAAGATAGAAAGTTCCAAAACGGAAAGTGTCAAAGACGGAAAAAGTCAAAGTAAAGAGTCGACGAGTAAAGAAGAAACTACCGCGATTACCGAGTCTGAAGAAGAAACACTTCAAGAAAGTGCAACCAAAAAAGAGGTACAGGTAGAAGAAAACGGAAACTATACTTCCAAGGAAGAAGTTGCGCTATACATTCATACTTATGGAAAACTTCCGGTAAACTATATTACAAAGAAAGAAGCACAGGATATGGGATGGGATCCTTCAAAGGGGAATCTCTCAGATATACTGCCGGGAATGAGTATAGGCGGAAGCGCCTTCGGAAATTATGAGGGTGCACTGCCAAGAGCAAACGGAAGAAGATATTTTGAATGTGATATTGATTATGACGGTGGATACAGAGGTGCCAAAAGGCTTGTTTATTCAAATGACGGCCTGGTATTCTACACAGAGGATCATTACAATACTTTCGAACAAATATATTAGGGAAAATTAAATGAATAATATAACTTTGAAATTAGATAAATTCAGCGAAAAAAATGAGATACATAATTATTTGAAAAAGAAAATGAAGTTTCCCGATTATTACGGGGGAAATCTTGACGCACTATATGATTGTCTTACTGATATAAGCTCAGATACAGCTATAGATATAAGATATGATGCTGAAAATGATATGCAAAGAGCTGTGCTTGAAGTGTTCAGCGATGCGGTAGCTGCAAATACACATTTGGCTATAATAAAGACAAAGGTAAATAAGAGAAAGCAATTATAAGTTCGTTTTGAATTTTTAGATTGGAGAATAGATGGAGTCAAAGTGGATGCTTTATACAAAGCGGGCTGAGTTTGAAAAAATATCAGCCCGTTTTAATATTTCACCGGTATTGGCAAGGATAATAATAAACAGGGATATAAAGGAAGAAGATTTCCCGATATTTCTTCAAAATGACATGAGTCTGATGCATGATCCGAAAGATCTGACAGGTATAAATGAAGCTTATGATATCATAACTGAGGAAATAAATAGCGGAAAGAAGATCAGGGTAGTAGGTGACTATGATATAGATGGAGTATGCTCGTCTTATATTCTGGTAAGAGCATTAAAATATTTCGGAGCAAACGTAGATGTGAGGATACCGGACAGAATAAAGGACGGTTACGGAATCAATGATAATATAATAAATGATGCCGCAAATGACGGAGTGGATATGATTATTACCTGTGATAACGGTATTGCGGCACATTCCCAGATGGAGCTTGCAAGGGAGCTTGGAATTAAAGTAATTATCACCGATCATCATGAGGTGTATCAGGAGAATGATAAGGACCTTTTACCTGTTGCAAATGTAGTAATAAATCCGAAAAGAAGTGATTGTAAATATCCTTTTAAGAGTATATGCGGAGGTCTGGTGGCATATAAGCTTATGGAATATATTTATGAGAAGCGAAACAACGGAAAAAAGATTTATGATGATCCTAAACTTAAAGATCTCTTGGAAGTAGCGGCCATAGCTACTGTCGGAGATGTAATGCCTTTAATTGATGAAAACAGGATATTGGTAAAAAACGGGCTGAAAAGTTTGATGAATACAAATAATCTTGGACTTCAGGCTCTTATAAGGGCTACAGGAATGGAAGGCAAAAAACTAAGTGCATACAGTATAGGATTTGTACTTGGACCATGCTTAAATGCCGGCGGTAGACTTGAAAATGCTCTGATTGCACTGAATATGTTTATGGCTGAAAGTAAAGAAGAAGCGGATGAATATGCCGCCCATCTGAAGGAATTAAATGATGAGCGAAAGGATCTTACATTAAAGAATGTAAAAAGAGCTATAGAGATTGCAGAAAAAGAATATAGGGATGATGATATTCTTGTAATACATTTAGATGATTGCCATGAATCAATAGCCGGAATAATAGCCGGTAGAGTAAGAGAAGCTCTCGGAAAACCGACCATCATACTTACGGAAGCCTTCGGTGAGGAAGATATGATAAAGGGATCGGGCAGATCTATAGAAAGCTACAACATGTTTGAAGCACTGTATGAAGTCAAAGATGTATTTGCAAAATTTGGCGGACATCATATGGCTGCAGGAATGAGTCTTGAAAAAAACAGACTTGATGAGTTCAGAAACAGGCTTAATATGAACTCAAAACTATGCGAAGAGGATTTTGTGCAAAAGGTCTGGATAGATATTGCACTTCCGTTTTCATATTTGAATCTTGATTTCGTTAGAGAACTTGAGAAGCTGGAACCTTTTGGAAATAAGAATGAAAAACCGAAGTTTGCAAGAAAAGATATAAAAATACTTTCAAAAAAGATACTCGGAAAGAATAAAAATGTTGTAAAGATGCTTTTGGAAGATACTGACGGGACTGCAGTTGAAGGAATATATTTCGGTGACGGTGAAGAATTCTTCGAAGATATAGGGGATAGAAAAGAAATGGATATAATATATTATCCTGATATCAATGAGTATAACGGAAGAGAGAGCCTTCAGATAGTTATAAGTAATTATAGGTAAAAACATATAGCAAAGAGATTTGATTTATTGTATACTTTCATAGACAACATCAATACAGTTGTAGTTAGGAGATAAAGATATGGTTAATGAAGTGATGAACTTTTTAAAGGAACTTGACCCTGAGGTTGGCATTGCAGTAGAAAAAGAGGCAAACAGACAGAGAAGAAATCTTGAGCTTATTGCATCAGAAAATATTGTATCTGAAGCTGTAATGATGGCAATGGGAACAGTCCTTACAAATAAATATGCCGAAGGATATCCGGGAAAGAGATATTACGGCGGATGTGAAGATGTAGATATAGTAGAAAGTATTGCAATTGAGAGAGCAAAGAAGCTTTTCGGATGTGACTATGCAAATGTACAGCCTCACTCAGGAGCTCAGGCAAATATGGCTGTATTCTTAGCAATGCTTGAGGCGGGAGATACTGTACTTGGAATGAATTTGAATCATGGTGGACATTTGACACATGGTTCAGCTGTAAACTTTTCAGGAAAATATTTTAATATAGTACCTTACGGTGTAAATGATGAAGGCTTTATAGACTATGATGAGCTTGAAAAGATTGCTGTCGAGTGTAAACCTAAAATGATAATAGCAGGTGCAAGTGCATATGCAAGAACTATCGACTTTAAGAGATTCAGAGAAGTTGCAGATAAGGTGGGCGCATATTTGATGGTTGATATGGCTCATATTGCGGGACTTGTAGCTGCAGGACTTCATCCTTCACCTATCGGAATTGCTGACGTTGTAACTACAACAACACATAAGACACTAAGAGGACCGAGAGGCGGACTTATTTTGGCAAACAAGGAAGCCGCCGAGAAATTTAACTTTAATAAGGCTGTATTCCCGGGAATACAGGGCGGTCCGCTTGAGCACGTAATAGCATCAAAGGCTGTATGCTTCGGTGAGGCTCTAAAGCCTGAATTTAAGACATATCAGGAGCAGATAGTAAAGAATGCCAAGGCATTGGCAGATGCTTTGATAGCTGAGGGATTCAATATACTTACAGGAGGTACAGACAACCATTTGATGTTGCTTGACCTTAGAGGTACAGGTGTTACAGGAAAGGAACTTCAAAATAAATGTGATGAGGTATATATTACTTTGAACAAGAACACCGTTCCAAACGATCCTGAGAGTCCTTTTACAACAAGTGGAGTAAGAATAGGTACTCCTGCAGTAACAAGCAGAGGACTTGTGGAAGAGGATATGAAGACTATAGCAAGACTTATCAGAATGGCTGCATTTGAGTTTGATGCAAAGGCAGATGAGATAAGAGCTGAAGTTACAAAACTTATGGATAAGTATCCTATCTATAAATAATATTGTAAATATTTCAGAAAGGCCGGCCCAATAAATATTTTGGGCCGATTTGGTGTGTATTATGAAAGAATTAAAGGACTATGTAAGAAGTATCCCCGATTTTCCGGAGCCCGGAATAATTTTTAGGGATGTGACTACTATATTACAGGACCCTGACGGACTTGTTATGAGTATAGACGGCTTAAGAGCTGAACTTAAAGGTCTTGATTATGACCTTATCTTGGGACCTGAATCAAGAGGCTTTATCTTCGGTGTACCTGTGGCTTATGCAGAGCACAAAGCTTTTATCCCTGTAAGAAAAAAAGGTAAGCTTCCATGTGAGACCGTAAGTATGGATTACGATCTTGAATACGGCAAGGCTACAATAGAAATTCATAAGGATGCCATAAAGCCGGGCGACAAAGTTGTTATAATAGACGATTTGATAGCTACGGGCGGTACAATTGAGGCTATCACAAAACTTGTTGAAAGCCTTGGCGGTGAGATTGTAAAGATTGTATTTGTAATGGAACTTGAAGGTCTCAAAGGAAGAGAAAAGCTTTCAAAATACAATATTGCCAGCCTTATAAAGTATGAGGGAAAATAAAAAGGTCAAATTAAAATAAAAAAATAAAAATAAATAGCTTAAAGGATATTGACATTTAAGCTATGATTAAATATAATTATTAATTGTGACATTAGAGATTAATGCTTATTCCAATGCCCCGGAGAGCATTTATCCATATAAAGCGAAGTTAAAAGATTAATGGAGGTCAGTCAATGAAAACTTTTATGGCTAATCCGGATAAGATCGACAGAAAATGGTATGTTGTCGATGCAAAGGGAGCTACATTGGGACGACTTGCTTCAGAAGTTGCAAGTGTATTAAGAGGAAAGAACAAACCGGAATTTACACCACATGTTGATTGTGGAGACTATGTTATCGTAATCAATGCTGCTGAGGTAAAGGTTACAGGTAAAAAGTTAGATCAGAAGATTTATTACAACCATTCAGAGTATGTTGGTGGTATGAGAGAGACAACTCTTCGTGAACTTCTTGCAAAGAAGCCTGAGAGAGTAGTAGAGCTTGCCATCAAGGGCATGCTTCCAAAGGGACCACTTGGTAGAGATATGTACAGAAAGCTTCATGTTTATGCAGGCGAGACTCATGGACATCAGGCACAGAAGCCGGTAGTATTGGAAATTAAAGGCTAATAATCTTTAAGAAGGAGAATGGTATGACTAACGATAAGTTTTACGGAACAGGTAGAAGAAAAAGTTCTATCGCCAGAGTATATCTTGTACCTGGAACAGGTAAGATAACAATAAATAAAAGAGATATTGATGAGTATTTTGGTCTTGAGACATTGAAGGTTGTTGTTCGTCAGCCTTTAGTGGCTACAGACAATGTAAATAAGTTTGATGTACTTGTAAATGTTTGCGGTGGTGGTTTCACAGGCCAGGCCGGAGCTATCAGACATGGTATATCAAGAGCACTTCTTCACGCAGATGAGGAGTACAGACCAACTTTAAAGAAGGCAGGATTCCTTACAAGAGATCCAAGAATGAAAGAGCGTAAGAAATACGGTCTTAAGTCCGCAAGAAGAGCACCACAGTTCTCAAAGAGATAATTTCCTCGAAACAAGAATATCAAGAAAAGCCCGATTTACAAGGGTTACAGAAGTTGTGGAATGTTGTCAAATGGGTTGGAAATTACTTCGTATGCAACAGTAATGCAACAAATATATCGATGATATGTATAGGACATTTTCAGAGAAATCTGGGAATGTCCTTTCGTGTTATATTCGATTAATTGCATCTACTAACTCATTAATATCAAAGTGGGTATATACTTTTCTGTAAGTGTCATGGCTCCGGAGTGCCCCACAATCTTCTTGATAATTGTTTGATCTACACCAGCTTCTGCCAACATGGACACGCATGTGTGTCTACAACAATGTGGTGTTCGATTAATCTTTAACTGTTCCATTAATGGATGGAAGTAGCTGTCATAATAGTTTCTGTAAGTGAAATGCTTTCTGTCTTCCTTATGAAGCAGATATTCACAGTCAGGACAGGATTAGTACCAACTTTTGTAGAATGACAGAACCTTATCTGCAATAGGTACTTTTCGGATGCCGTTTTCTGTTTTACTGCTGATTACATCAAAGTATTGTTCATCGAGGTGAACATGTTCCTTTTTCAAATCAAGCAATTCTGAGATTCTGACTCCGTTGTAGAGAAGCATCAGAACAATCTGATAATACTTATCATCTTTCTGTTCCCAGATTCTCTCAATTTCATCCTTCTCAAATTTGTTTCTGTCATACTTATTCGGGTTGCGGTCTTTGTACTGTGCTACATCCACAAAACTTGAATAATCTTTGTTGCAAATATCGTTTTTCAAGGCGTAATCGTAAAGCTGATTGAAAAGCACTTTGATTTTCCTGAGAGTAGGATAATTCTTACCACAGGTATCAATGACATTTTGTAAATCCACCAATCGAATATCCTTAAAAACTTTGTTATAGAGGGTGACGCAGACTTTATAGGATGCGGTATATCCTTTGACATTGGATTCGGATACAGTAGGATACTTACGCTTGGACCATTCTTCATATACATCAGAGAAGGTCATCTTGGTAGCTTTGGTATCGAATGGATTATTGTTGTACTCTGCAAGCATCTGTAAGCCTTCAGCTCTAGTAGCAGCGTATCCAATTGTAATCATATCCTGAACCTGTTTGTCTTTTTCCTTATCATAGTGCCAGCCTGTTGTCTTTCTGACCTGATAAGGCTTTCTTCTTTTCCCGGAAAGTTTTACAACGTTTCCGTATCCGTTGGGTAACTTCATAAGCACCATTCCTTTCGCTTTGGATTCAGCAAGCTGATAGCAAAACAGAGTAGTTGCTAATCCTCGTGGATTGTTTTTGTTACACTTGGGCGTATGGCTTTCCAAATTTCATAATTATCTTCTGTCTGACTTCCGGATCAAAGTAATTCCTTCATTGCCTGTCAGTCTTTTAAAAATTGTACAAGCTTCTTGTTGTCAAAAAATATTCCTGGCTCGCCATCTGCCTCTTTAATTGATACATTGAATACTTCATCAATGGCAAAGAGGAGAGGGAGTACATCGCTATCAGCCTGAATGTCGAACTCAACCAATGAGTTTACATTGACATTAAGTGCTTCTGCGATTTTTCTAAGTTGTTCAGGTTTTGGAATATTCTTGCCTAATTCATACTTGCGGATGGCAACTTCGTGGATGCCACACGCTTCTCCAAGTTCTTTTTGAGATAATCCTCGAAATGTAAGGATTATCTTAATTTTTTTTACCTGTATTCATCTTACCAACCTCCTGTAAAGTCAATCTAACATATCAAAAATGAATTATTAACATTGTTATTAATACTATTGGTAGGGCAAACAAATCTCTGTATAATGCAGAATACAAACAGAGAAAGAAATGCTCTATACGCAGGAGTTTGTAGAAATGCCAGAGGTACAATACAAGGTTGATTTACCAGCTTTTACAGGACGGAATGTACCAATAAAAAAAATTGCACAGGCAATGGGGAAGGATGCACAGTATGTAAGTGTTGAACTTCAACAGGGAATTTTCAAATTTGGCACCGCAATTAAAGTAGGTAACTCAAATGAGTTCAGCTACTATTGTCCAGATAAGAAGGTAAGGGAAGAGACAGGTTACTTCAGAGATGTATCGGAAGCGGTATAGATTAGGTTAGGAAAGGATGTGGTCACGATGGATAGATATATCAGTATGGGAGGTAGCTAATATACACCGACGAAGTTTACTTCTTGTCGGTGTAACCCTCGGAGAGCGGGAAATCTGATTTAAGAAGGAAGGAGAGGTGCCTATGGGTAATGTTTCTTACTCAGCACACATTAGCAATGGAAAGAGTGCCATAACAAGTAAGAGTAAATTGCTTGGAGTAGCAAAACACAATTTGCGAAAGTATAAATCGCCGGAATACAGTTCCGATAATATTTTACTTTTGAGAGGAACGGAAGATTTGTATCAGGATGTGAAGAATGTCTATCATCAGGAATTTGATGAAGTGGTACAACAATATAATCAAAAGCAAAAGCGGGCTGACAGACGGATAGAGGATTACTTTGAGCATGTAGCCAATTTGGAATCAGGATATGGCAGTCGAGATTATTTTCAATGCGGAGATAAGAAATCCTGGGAAGAACATACGGATAAAAAGGAAAAGATGTACAAAGTGTATGCTTATTTGTTATCCACAATGGAAAGACTTCTTCCAAATTTCAAGGTGGAAAATGCGGTAATACACTTTGACAAAGCAAGTCCTCATATGCATGTGGTAGGAGTTCCTGTATGGAAAGGAGCTAAAAAGGGGCTGACAAAGAAGGTATCCAAGCGTAATGTATTCACGCCGGAAAGTTTATCTGTAATATTACAGGATAAATTAAGGGAAGAAGCATGTTCGTGTTTCAGGTTCAATGTTAAGGAAGAACTTGCTGAGAAAAAGCAGGAATTGAATCATGATTTGTCGATTATGGAATATAAGGTTGCTAATGAAACAGAGCATTTGAAAAATTTATAAAGGGAAGTTGTGGATGTAGATAATGAATTATTTGTATCCAAACTTGCTTACCGTCAGGTGCAGCGTGAGAGTGAAGATGAGCTTAGAGAAATCAAACAAGAGATTTCTGAAAAGCAAAGTGAAAATTTGAAACTGGATTATGCGATTTCTTATAAGAGGGATAAGTTGGAAGAATACGAGGATGAGATCTCCAAGTGGGAACAGTTTAAGAATACACTGGCAATGCTTAAAGAGTATATTTCAGCATATCTTCCTCTGTCGCCGCTAATTGAAGAATTTGCAAATTGTGTAGAGCATAAGAAGGATATTGAAGCTGGAAACAGTTTTAGAGGTCTATTAAATGCATTGGGGCAGTTTCTTAGAGCATTTAAGGAATTGATTGTTGATAGTGTGTGCTGGTTTCCGAGGCTTATGCGATGGAAAACGAGTAAAGGAGATGTTGCACCGGCATTTTTAGACTATAAGAATGAAGGTTATGATTACCGATTGAAAGCATATATGAATGTTGTAACAAAAGAAAAGTACAGCATTGACAGCATTCAGGAAAATTTAGGCTGGAGAACCGAATTGGTACGCTGGAACAGTTGGAACAAGGGATTGTGGCAGCGGAAGAGATGATGCGAGAGGTGGAGCGGACGAGGATGAGGGGAAGGCGATAATTATCCGGACGTTATTTGGTAGAGGGGCAAATAGTATCTGGTTTGTGTTTGCTCAAAGAGATTATAGATTTGAATGGCAATAGGTTCTGATGGCAACGAAGGCTTGAGAATGTTAGAAATTTCAGGAAGAGCAGGTAATAGAATAGCAACCATAAAGTTATTTTTACAAGACTTTATGGTTGCTGTTATTAGTAAATTCCAATTGCTTCTAAAGGAAGTCTATCAAAATAGTATGGACATCCTAAATAGTCCATATAGTCATAGTAGTCCTTATATTTAGTGGAATTAAACCATTCAGAAGATAATAAATATATGTATACAATATTGTATTTAATAGGAGCTAAGAGCTTTTGGTATTCATATATTTTGAAAGGAAAGGTGGCTAATTTTTCGTCTACAGAACCACTTGTACTTTGAAATTTTTTTTCAATAATATATACTGTATGATTTAATTCGTTGATAAAGGCTTCATCAGGTTCCCATCTTTTAGAATTAATAAGACGATAATCAATTCCATTTTCACGTAAAAACACAGTTGAAAATTCAGCTTTGTTTATAGAATGACCGATAAGTTGACCATTGAAATATACATCATAATAATCTCTGATTTCAAAGTCTGCGTTTCGCAGGGCTTCATTCAAGGATGTTGTTTGTTCGAAATGCAATCCATTTCTGTTGGTTCTAGAACCACCACCATATCTGTTTGGGTTTCTTGGCATAGATTATACCTCCTTAAAAAATTCCGTTATTTCAACATCAAGTACGTTTGCAATCTGGTTTAATACAGAAATAGATAAACTCTTAGTACATCCAGCTGCTTCAATCTTAGAAAGATAGCTGATGCTAATCTGTGAGCGCTCTGCAAGCTGTACCTGTGTTAATTTTGCTTTTTCTCTATATAATTTGATATTTATACCAATGATGTTATATAGGTCAGTATCATTCATATATTGCATGTGACACCTCTTTCACTATTTGTGAGCATTATCTCATGGGATAGGAAAAATATAAATTCACTTATAGTGAAAGAAAAGAGCGGTGGATATTTGATAAGATGTGAGTTAGAATAAGAGAAAAACATAGAAGAGGAGGCATGACTTATAAGTTTACAACCAAATAATTTTCAGCTTGAACCAACGACGGTCTGGTCGTTTCCGGACAGAGGGAGTTGGGCAACGCATTCAGGCAAGTATCGAGGAAATTGGTCGCCATATGTGCCGAGAAATCTGATACTTCGCTATTCAAAACCAGGAGACTGGGTTCTGGATCAATTTATGGGCAGTGGAACAACACTTGTTGAAGCAAAATTGCTAAATCGAAATGCGATTGGTGTAGATATCAATCCGCAGTCAGTTTCAATTTCTGAAACAAATTTACAATTCCAATGTGAAACAAAATCAAAAATCCATACGAGATGTGCAAATGCTACAGATTTAAGCTTTATCAAAGATTCGCATATTGATTTTATTTGTACGCATCCGCCCTATGCAAATATTATCAAGTACAGTAAAAATGTCGACGGGGATATATCGTTATTGACAGTCGAAGATTTTTTAAAGGAAATGACTGTTGTAGCACAGGAAGCTTATCGTGTATTAAGAAAGGGTAAGGCGTGTGCTGTAATGATAGGGGATATGCGAAGATATGGAAAGGTAGTACCATTAGGATTCTGGGTAATGGAATGCTTTATAAGTGTAGGTTTTGTGTCAAAAGAGATAATAATTAAAGAGCAACATAACTGCCGTTCTACGAATTATTGGGAAAAACAGAACAATAACTTTCTTTTGCTAGCGCATGAATATATCTTTGTTTTTCAAAAGTGATTAATTCACAAAGAGTGAAAGTTCGGGTTGTCAATTTTCTCTTTTCACCTTATAATAAAAAGAGGTTTTTTGTTCGTTTATTGAACATAGAGAAGAGGAAGCTGAATGAGTAATTCAAGTATCGCGCCGTTTGTGAAATGGGCAGGGGGAAAACGCCAGTTACTACCACAGATAAAGGAGCGTATGCCAAAACAATATAAAAACTATTTTGAGCCATTTGTAGGTGGTGGCGCAGTAACATTTGAATTGCTACCTGCAAATGCTCTGATAAACGATATTAACAAAGCATTAATCAACACATATAAGCAAATTCGAACTGCGCCAGATGCATTTCTAAAAGAAGTAAATAGACTTGACGAGGAAATGTGGGAGGACGGTAAGGAATATTATTATTTTCTTAGAGAACATTATAATGACAAGCTTATGAGAGCAGAGTTTGATGTGGAATTGGCTGCATTGTTTGTGTTTATCAATAAGCATTGCTTTAATGGATTGTACCGTGTGAATGGTAAAGGCCTATTCAACGTTCCTTATAACAATAGCAGAAGGGCATCTGTTGATGAGAAGATTATCATGGAGACTTCGGAATATCTTCAGGGTGTAACGATTATTGAGGGTGACTTTGAGGCAGCATGTAAGGGTGCAGGAAAAGGAGATTTTGTATTTATAGATAGTCCGTATGCACCATTAAATCCAACTTCTTTTGAGTCTTACACAAAAGAGGGATTTGATATTGAAAGCCATAAGAGATTAGCAAAGTTGTTTGATGAATTAACTGCCAGAGGTTGCTATTGTATGCTCACGAATCACAATACAGATTTGATAAATGAGTTGTATGGGAACAAAGGCTACAAGATAGATGTAGTAAGTGTAAAGCGTATGATTAATTCGGATGCAAGTAATAGAGTCGGTGAAGAAGTAATTATATGCAATTATTAGAGGAGTCGAGATTATGGAGAACTTATTTACAAAGAAAGTGCCATTATATTTCGAGACAGAAGAATCGCAATTGGTGTTGGGCGATTCTTTCAAAATTCTGACAAAAATGAAACCGGAATCTGTGGATATGATATTTGCGGATCCACCATATTTTTTAAGTAATGATGGTATTACCTGCCAAGGTGGGAAAATGGTTTCAGTAAATAAAGGCTCATGGGATAAACTTTCGGATAGTGGAACCAGCGTCGATGAAAAGCACAAGTTTAACAGAAAGTGGATTAAGTTATGTAAGAAGGTACTAAAGCCGAACGGCACAATTTGGATATCAGGAACATTACACAATATATATTCGATTGGTATGGCACTGGAGCAGGAAGGCTTCAAGATAATTAACAACATAACTTGGCAAAAAACAAATCCACCGCCAAACTTAGCATGTCGATGCTTCACACATTCTACGGAAACCATTTTATGGGCAAAGAAGAATGATAAGAAGTCTCGGCATTTTTTTGATTATCAGAAAATGAAAGAAGAAAATGGCGGCAAGCAGATGAAGGATGTGTGGACTGGAGCATTGACAAAGCCTTCAGAAAAGAAAGAAGGTAAGCATCCGACACAGAAACCGGAATATTTGCTGGAAAGAATCGTGTTAGCTTCTACTGAAGAAAAACAAGTTATCTTGGATCCTTTTTGCGGTTCAGGTACTACTGGAGTGGAGGCGTTGAGATTAGGTAGAAAGTTTATTGGGATAGATGTAAGTGAAGAATACTTACAGATAAGCAAAAGAAGATTGGAGAAGGTAGCAAATGGCAAGTAGAGATTTTGATGAGTGGCTGAGCAAGTTCAGACCGAGTATATCAAGTTATGATTACTATATTGACTTTGATAAGGTTGTCAGAAATGTAGAAGAAATCAAGGTGGAATTAAATATTTTAAATTCTTTAATTGGCTCAAAAAACATAGAAGAAGATTTTGAGAGAATCGTGACAAAATATCAGGAAACATTGCAATCTGTACCGTTGCTTCTCGCAGTGCGCGGTTATGAAATCTATGCGCAGGATGAAGAAGGTGCGTTCCTATATAATTTCAAAAAGATGAATTATAGTGTGGAGCAGTATAAGGTATTTATGCGTAAGACCGGATTGTTTGATATGATTGCAAATCACTTGGTAAATAATCTTGTAGATTACGCTTTGGGCATCGAAACTGGATTGGATTCCAATGGTCGCAAGAATCGCGGGGGACATCAGATGGAAGATTTGGTGGAGAAGTACATACAGGAAGCAGGGTTTGAGAAGGATGTTAATTTCTTTAAGGAAATGTATCTTAAGGATATTGAAGAAAAGTGGGGAATTGATTTATCGGCACTTTCTAATCAGGGTAAAGCTGCGAAGAGATTTGATTTTGTAATCAAGACGGATAAACAGATTTATGGTATTGAAACAAACTTTTATGGTGGCGGTGGTTCAAAATTAAATGAAACTGCAAGAAGTTATAAAATGCTTTCACAGGAAGCAGATACCATAGATGGATTTATCTTTGTGTGGTTTACAGATGGAATTGGCTGGAAGAGCGCTAGAGGGAATTTGAGAGAAACGTTTGATGTAATGGAACATATTTACAGTATTGATGATATGGAAAGTGCAATTTTAGATAAATGTTTTTTATAGGGAACAAAAAATTAAAGTTTGACAAAAAATAACAAAAGGTAAGTGAGTTAGAATGATAAAAATAGAAAAGATAAAAATAGAGCGTTTTAGATCAATTAATTGTATTGAAATGTCAATTGATCAAGAAAATAACCTTATTGCAATATGTGGAAAAAATAATGTGGGTAAAACCAACGCATTGAGGGCAATAAATATATTTTTTAATCCAGGACAATATGATAAAGCGATTGATATGACAACACTTAAGCAGGCTACAGGAGGTGGTACAACTCATCCCAAAATTAGTATCACGTTTTATGATGATAAAAGTGAATTTTATTTTGAAATAGTGAGAGATATTAATTTGTATGAGAACGGTAAAGAGAGCTTTAGTGGAAAGAAATATCAGAAAGGTGGAGCAGGCAAAAGGAAGATTAATCCAACAGTTCTTACTGATGACGAGATAAAAGTCATTATAAATAAATTTGAATTTGTTTATGTAGAATCTATTAATGTGATTTTGCCAGAAATAATCAGTGACATTACGGAAGATGTTATTACTGCAGAATATGATAAAGCAAAGTTTTCTAGCAATAAAAAACAATTAAAAGAATCTTACGATTCGTACATTGATGGGTTGACGGAAATTTTGGGTGCATTTGCAAATGATATATCGGGTACGTTTAGAGAATTTCAACCTGCTTGGAGCGTAAGATTTGATGTTCCGAAAAATTCAGATTCATTCAGAGAGCTTATTTCTAATGATGTCAGCTTACAATTGGATGATAGCGGAAGTATAGGAATTGAGGATAAAGGTGCTGGGCTTCAGAGATTAGCGGCTATTCTATTGCAGTTTGAATTATTGATGAGAAGAAGGAAAAAAAATAAGATTAATATAGTTTGTATAGATGAACCAGATGCGTATATTCATGAGGGACTGCAACGGAAATTGAAAGATTTTCTCGAAGATAGAACAAATAATTCACAAATATTGTTAACAACTCATTCTAAAGTTTTCTTGAATCAATATAGCATGAAAAATGTTTTTTTATTCGATGCTAAGTATAGAATGCAATATTCAGCGAGAAGAAAGAGGGATATTAACGTTGTAGAAACATATTTAGTAGATATAAATACTGAAGATGGACATAAGAAAATATGCGAACATCTTGGGATCGAAACAATTACATGTGACCCATTGAAAAAACATAATTTAATTGTTGAAGGTGGTTGCGATGAAAAATACATTTCAGAATTGGGTAAATTTTTTGGGTTGAAATTACCATACATAATATCAGCAAATGGAGCGGACAATATATTTAAGTACCTAGAATTCTATGATTCATATTATAAAGACCTAGAAGAGAGACCGTATGTTAAAGTGCTTTTGGATAATGATGAAAAAGGGCGAGAAGTATTTAATAATATTAAAGAGAGTAAATATAGAAACATACAAGTTGAAAAAATAATGTTGAAAAACTTTAGGGGGACAGAGTTTGTGAATGACAAAAAATATCTGAATAATGAAATTGAAGATTTGATGTACCCTGAGATTATGATTGATTTAATAAATGTTATTTTAACAAGAAAAAATTTGAATAGAATAAGACAAGAAGAGGCATGCAATAAGATTAAAGCTCCTGCATTTGAAAAAAAGGGAGTTTTGTATTTGTGCGAAAATGAAAAGAATGAAGAAAATTTGGAAAAAGGAACAGAAATTACATTATATCCTTCTAGCGATGCGGGAATAAAAAAGAGTATTGCAGAACAGTTTAACTTGGAGGTAAATCTTAGACTTATTGAGAAGGTGGTTGAATGTGATAGAGCGTATCCTGCCGTTCGCGAATTTATTACAGGATTATTAGACTATCAGGAAAGTATATAGATAATAAGTTGAGAAGTATAGTTGTCTTGGGGAGTATAGGGCTGTGCTCCGTAAGTAATAGGTATGCAACACTAATTTTTACAAACCCTGTATTTCTGGGCTTTTCAAGATATCAAAACGTTAATTTTTGTTCTCAAAGAGATAATTATATATCGCAATATTACAGGGGATGTGAAAAAACTCAATCGAGTTTTTTCACATCCCCTTTTGAAGAAAAACCTTGATGCTTCAATTAGCTAGGGAGTCAATATGATGAAATTAGCAAAATATAAGGCATGCATATGTGAAGGCTCTGCAGAAGAAGCATATGATCAATTTAAACGTTCAGGGAAAAAGCCAAGTGAATTTTGTAAATCAAGTCTTAGGATGCATGATGTAAAATCGTATAATTTTGTGAAGAAGTACTTTAGTGATCCTCAGATATTGGTAAAAGCTATAAGAGAGTACCGTAGAACAGCAAATATTCATAATGGAGAATATGTATTGTCTGATTTACTTAGATGAGTTTGGAGTGATTTTGAAAAATTTACAATAGCGGTACAGAGCGTGCATTAAGTATAATAAAAGAGAAGAACCGGTATCTGTGTTAAATGGGATATTCAATACAGTCCGGTTCAGGCAAATAATAAATTAAAAAAGTTTATTCTACCGTAACAGACTTTGCCAGATTTCTCGGCTTATCAGGGTCTAATCCTTTTAAGAGGCTGACCTGATAGGATAAGAATTGTAATGGAATTACCAAAAGGCTTCCGGCAAAGAGAGGATGGGTTTTCGGTACACTAAGTATTTGAGCAAAGTCATCTTCCTCGACTGAAATATCTTCCATAGTGAGAGCAAAGCATTTTGCCCCACGACTTTTTACCTCGTGAATATTTGAAATACTTTTTCCGGCGAGTTCCTCTTGGGAAAGAAGAGCAATTACAGGACTGTCCTTTTCTATTAAGCTGATGGTACCGTGCTTTAACTCACCGCTGCTGTAGCTTTCACAGTGAATATAGCTGATTTCTTTAAGCTTTAAAGCTCCTTCCATGGAGATGGCCCAGTCAAGACCTCTTCCAAGGAAGAAAATATTGTCTGAGTCCTTAAGCTTCTTTGCCATAGGTAGGATTTCACTATCCAGGGAAAGACTTTGTTGAATCTTACCCGGGAGACTGAAAAGTTCATCTCTAAGGTTTCGAGCTTCTTCATCTTTAATTTTACCCTTTGCTTTAGCTAAAAGCAGGGAGAAAATATAGCCGGCAACAAGCTGACAGCTATATGCCTTTGTAGTGGCGACTGCAATTTCAGGTCCTGCCTGTGTATAAAAGACAAAGTCGGATTCTACGGCAATTGCAGATCCCTTGACATTTACAATGGAAAGAGTTTTTGCTCCCAATTTCTTTGCTTCTTTTACTGCAGCCAAAGTATCCGCAGTCTCTCCTGACTGGCTTATACTGATAACCAGTTCGCCGTCTTCTAAAATCGGATGATTGTAGCGAAACTCACTTGCAAGCTCCACCTGTACCGGAACTCTTGCCAGGCTTTCACAAACAGACTTTAATAAATAGCCTACGTGGTATGCAGATCCACATGCAATTATTCTGACTCTTCTAATATCCTTAAAGTCTCTTTCACTCATAGAGAAGGCTTCATAGGAAAAGTCATCATTTTCTTTACCGCAGGCATAAAGCAGAGTATCTTTTACAGCCTGTGGTTGCTCAAAGATTTCCTTTTCCATAAAATGTAGATATTCTCCTTTATGGATTCGGCTTTGATCAAGGTCGGCTATAGTGGAAGAGCGTTTTACCTCTTCCTTATTTTTGTTATAAATATGTATTTCATTTTCGGAAAGGCTTAAAATCTCCTTGTTTTCCAAGACATATATTTCATTTGTATAGTCCAAAAATGCGGAAATATCTGAAGCAATATAAAAAGAATTTTCCCCTTTTCCTACAATCAGAGGACTGTCCTTTCTCATTGCATAAAGAGTATTTGCATCATCTCTGAACATAATTGCAAAGGCGTAAGAACCTTTCAACTCTTTTTGCACTAAGAAGAGAGTCTTTAAAATATTCTTTTCTTTCAAGTAAAAATATTCAATCAGGTTTACAGCAACCTCGGTATCGGTTTCCGAGTAGAAACTGTATCCTTTGTCTTGTAAAAAGTTCTTTAAATCTGTAAAATTTTCAATAATACCGTTATGAACCAGCACAACTTCTTTATTCATAGATAAGTGTGGATGAGAATTTTTTTCATCAGCCTTACCATGAGTTGCCCAACGTGTGTGCCCGATTCCCATAGAGCAGGGAAACTCACATTCCCCCGAAGCTGCAACCTTTTTTTTCAATTCTTCCAATTTACCTACAGATTTTACCACAGTAAAAGGATTAGAATATAGGGCTATTCCGGCAGAATCATAGCCTCTGTATTCAAGACGCGAAAGACCGGACAGTAGAATATCCTTTGTATTCCCCTGCCCAACAAAACCAACAATACCGCACATCGTATTTTTCTCCTATTTAATTGTTTATTGTGCGAAGAAAGCTTTTGTTACGATCTTGATTTCGCTTTTTTTCTTTCTCTTACGATGCACTACTCCGAAACAGCATCCGCCGAATCTTTCGATAACTGTTTACCTCGTCAGCTAGGGGAATCCCCGAAGCCCTGGCGCTAATTTTCCCTCATTCCTCAGTAAAGAAAAATTTGTGTTATGATAACATATGAAAAAGAAATTTGGAATGCTTTTTTGCAAAAATTAAAAAAATTATATAAAATATGGTAGAATAATCATATGTAAATACGTAAATAGGAGGGTAAGTATGAGCGTCAGATTATTATTTATAGGATTAATGGTATTCTTAGGAGTTTGCTTTACTGCTATAGCACTCTGGCTTAGAAGCAGCTTGAAGAAAAGTTCAGTATACGGTATGAGTGGAGCGGCAAATAATCAAACCGATACAAGTAAAATGAAAATCGGTGAGATATTTTTATATATTTTAAGTATAGTTATTACGGTACTTATAGTGCTGAAGTTAATGAGCATTATGGGCTCAGGGGCTGCGGCTCTTGGTGGAATGATTATAGCAATACCTGTTAGATCTTTTTTTAATGCAAGAAAGCGTACATATAATGCTATATTTTCTCTTGCAGTATTGGCATTATTGTTTGTCTTTTTATGCTTCGGATATATTCTTATAGGTTTACCGGTAAAGCCCCCTGTAATGACTGTAGGAGGGATGAAAGTAACACTTAGTAAGACAAGTGTTGAAGACCTTTTAGACGGGGGATTTGATATATATATCATGAATGATGAGAATACATACGAATACAGTGAAATGCTGACAAGCGGTTCTTATACCAAGTATGATAGAAATCAGAGTCTTACTGTAGAAAGGGGATATAGAAGTACCGGAGAGACTCTAAGGGGAGCACCATATTTATTAGTTAAAGATGGTACACTTATAGGTGCAATAGATTTGTACGGAAGTCTTGATAAAGATGTGAATATAACAGATTCGAAGGTTGTGAATTTCTATATGGATGAGGACTGTGAGAATGCAGTGAAAAATGCCGGTATAGATATTAAGCTTGAAGATCTGGATCTGTTAGATACTTTTGATACAGATAATGTAAAAAATATTTTTAAAAAGAAACTTTGGCTAATACCGAATGAATCCGAGCCTACAGACTCTGTATATGGAATATCATGGCGTACCAACAGTGATTCTATATTCTGGAATGAGTATTATGCCTATATACGAATTGATGAAAATAAGAATATGAGAAATTTTATAGTTTCAACAAGCGTTGCGAAGGACAAACCTGAAAAGTAAAATTATACGTTTAAGAGCGAGAGAATATTTGCGTTTTTTTCCTATTTAGGATATATTATTGTATGTACAAATTAATTTATCAAGTATAGGAGATACAGATGGAATTAAAGCAGGAACTTATAATTGTTTTGGACTTTGGAGGTCAGTACAATCAATTAGTTGCAAGAAGAGTAAGAGAGAACAATGTTTATTGTGAGATTTATTCATATAAAACCCCTTTAGAAGATATCAAGAAGAAAAATCCGAAGGGAATCATACTTACAGGAGGACCGGACAGTTGCTATCTGCCTGATTCAGCTACATATTCAAAAGAGCTTTTTGAACTTGGAGTTCCTGTACTTGGACTATGTTACGGTGCACAGCTTATGCAGCATATGCTTGGCGGAAAGGTAGAGAGAGCAAGTGTAAGAGAATACGGTAAAATAAAGCTTACAGTTGATAAGGCTGACAGTGCATTGTTTGAGAATGTGCCTAAGGAAAGCATTGTGTGGATGAGCCATACAGACTATATAAGTAAAATTGGTGAAGGATTTGAGATTACATCACATAGTGATGACTGTCCTGTAGCTTCATATGAGAATACAGCAAAGAATCTCTATGGAATTCAGTTCCATCCTGAGGTTTTGCATTCAGAGTATGGACATGTAATGCTTGGAAACTTTATAAAGAATGTCTGCAAATGTGAATGTAACTGGAAAATGGATGCCTTTGTGGAAAACAGTATAAAGGCAATCAAAGAAAAGGTAGGCAACGGTAAGGTACTTTGTGCACTTTCAGGCGGTGTTGACTCATCAGTTGCTGCGGTAATGCTCAGCAAGGCGGTAGGTGAAAACCTTACCTGTGTATTTGTAGACCATGGACTTCTCAGAAAGAATGAAGGCGATGAGGTTGAGGCTGTATTCGGACCGAACGGCAATTATAAGCTGAACTTCATCAGAGTAAATGCAGCGGAAAGATTCTACTCAAAACTTGCAGGTGTAAGCGAGCCTGAAAAGAAGCGTAAGATAATAGGTGAGGAATTTATCAGAGTCTTTGAAGAAGAGGCGAAAAAAATCGGTAAGGTAGATTTCTTGGTACAGGGAACAATTTACCCTGATGTTGTAGAATCGGGACTTGGTGGAGAGAGTGTAGTAATCAAGTCACATCACAATGTAGGAGGACTTCCGGACTATGTTGATTTCAAGGAAATCATAGAGCCGCTTAGAGATCTTTTCAAGGATGAGGTAAGAAAGGCGGGACTTGAGCTTGGTATACCGAAGCATCTTGTGTTCCGTCAGCCGTTCCCGGGACCGGGGCTTGGAATCAGAATTATCGGTGAAGTTACAGCCGAGAAGGTAAAGATAGTTCAGGATGCTGACGCTATATACCGTGAGGAGATAGATAAGGCAGGACTTTCACAGGAAATCAACCAGTACTTTGCAGCTCTTACAAATATGAGAAGCGTAGGAGTAATGGGCGATTACAGAACTTATGACTATGCCATAGCACTTCGTGCAGTTAAGACAATAGACTTTATGACAGCAGAGGCTGCAAGACTCCCTTGGGAAGTACTTGAAAAGGTAACCAACAGGATTATCAATGAGGTAGACCATGTAAACAGGGTACTCTATGATATCACCAGCAAGCCACCGGGTACTATTGAGCTTGAATAATTTGAAATGCTTTAAGAATCCAGTATTTAGGCGGGCTTGCGGCACTTCAAGAAGTCTTTTGATAACAATTTGATAACGGTTGCATGAGAGTCATTATTCTTGTAATCCAGTGGTTTTCGGGTTAGAGAATGATTGACAGGTGGTTGTGCAACAAATAAATCCATATTATTTAGAAAGCCCTTAGCTGTGGGTAAAAAACTCATAGCTAAGGGCTTTTTTGGCGTTATTCAAGACCAGCTGTATTTAATTTCCATAGATTATTGTATAGAAAGCGATGTATTTCTTCATCATCGGCATACCATTCTTTATCATACCTGCTGTCTGACCAAGATGTTTTGCCTATTTCGCGAATATGCAACCGACCGTCTTTAATCGTGTAAATACGTTCATATTCTGAATTTCTCGAATCGTATGATGAACGAGTGCTGAATCCATCGTTTTGGAGTAATAGTTGCGTTCTGACACCCTTTGTTAATCGCATATTGATTAATCCTCCTTTGGTTTTGTGGTTGTAGAGTGAATAAAAATATCGCTAAGTGCCTGTGATGGGACTTTTGCCCATGTTTGCGTGGTATCAAATTCCGGGTAATGGTAACGCCACTTATCGTATTTGTCCTTGCTGATTTCTTCAGAAGATAGTTTGTCAGTCTGTTCTTTCCAGGCATACAGCATTTTCCGAAGTTCGTGAGCGTCCTTGCCTTTGGAAGTATCGACTTTCAGACAGATTTCTCCGTCTGCTGATTCACTGACCGTCAGACCGTATAAATCTTCAAGGGTAAATAAAGTGTGCATCAGTCCGATATAGCTGTCAATGTCAGGCACATCGAGGGCATGAGGGGAAACATCAAGAGCCTGTGCCAGTGCAGCGGTAAGTTCCGCCTTTGGTTTTCTTGTCCCTGTTTCGTATTGTGCTAAACGTACATCGGCACTTCGCTCAGGAAAGCCGACAATCGTACCAAGATATTTTTGTGTCATCCCACGCAGAATGCGGAAAAAATGTATTCTCTCTCCAATCGCCATAACGTGTCCACTCCTTGTATGTATTTTACAATGAGTATAGCAGATATATTTAAGAGAAGTCAAGATAATACAAAACAAAAAAGTTTAATATTTTCCGAAAAGCCACTTGACACAAACAAATATGCTTAGTATAATAAACTCAAAATTAAGCAAATAAGTTTAATAAAAATAAAATGACTGTCCGAATAGTATAAACCGCCAAGACCTTGCCAGACAGCAAGCGAGCGCCTGACATATTACGATATATCAGGACAGCACAGTGCCGAACAGGGAATACCTGCTGGAACTTTATTCGGATAGAGCGGCGATAAAAAACGAAAGAAAGGACTGATTATATGAAAAACAGATTTATTTGTGCCGAAGAAGTGGCACAGGAACTAAGCGTATCAAAGCCGTATGCCTATAAGCTAATCCGTCAGTTGAATGAGGAACTGAAGGCAAAAGGCTTTATTACCATTTCAGGACGGGTAAACCGCCAATATTTCTATGAAAGACTCTACGGAGCAGGAAGGGAGGAAGAATAATGCCGGTATTCAAAAACGAGAATAATGGAACATGGTATGTGATGGCGAGATATGTAAACTGGAAAGGCGAACGTAAGCAGAAATGCAAGCGTGGCTTTGTTACCAAGAAAGGAGCACAGGAATGGGAGCGAATGTTCCAGTTACAGAACTCCTCTGATATGGATATGAGTTTTGAAGCCTTTACTGAACTGTATATCCGGGACATGAAAAGCCGTCTGAAAGAGAACACATGGCTGACAAAGGAGCATATCATCCGTACGAAGATCTTACCTTATTTCGGCAAGCTGAAAATTAGTGAAATTTCCACGAAAGAGGTTATCGCATGGCAGAATGAGATGCTTGCCTATCGGGACGAGAAGAAAAAGCCATACTCACAGACCTATCTGAAAACACTGCATAATCAGTTATCCGCTATTTTCAATCATGCGGTGCGGTATTATGAACCGCGTTCCAATCCTGCCGCTAAAGCGGGAAATATGGGAAGTGAGGAACACAAGGAAATGCTGTTCTGGACGAAAGAAGAATACAAGAAATTCTCATTTGAGATGATGGACAAGCCTGTTTCCTTTTACGCTTTTGAATTGCTCTATTGGTGCGGTATCCGTGAGGGAGAATTGCTGGCACTGACTGCCGATGACTTTGATTTTGAGAAAGAAACGGTCAGAATCAACAAGTCCTATCAGTGATTACACGGCGAAGATGTGATTACCACACCGAAAACAAAGAAAAGCAACCGCATCATCAAAATACCGAAGTTCCTTTGTGAAGAAATGCAGGAATATTTGCAGATGCTTTACGGATTGAAGAAGAAAGAACGAATCTTTACGGTCACAAAAAGTTATCTCCATCACGAGATGGACAGAGGTGCGAAAGCCGCAGGAGTAAAGAGAATCCGTATCCATGATTTACGGCACAGCCACATCAGTTTGCTGATTGATATGGGATTTTCAGCGGTGGCGATTGCAGACCGTGTAGGGCATGAAAGCATTGACATCACTTATCAGTACGCTCATCTGTTCCCGTCAAAGCAGACGGAAATGGCAGATAGATTAGATGATTTAGGGAAAGGAGAGATTGAAAATGTCAGCTAAGAACAGAGACAACAAAAATCGTTGGAGAAACATCACAGTAGGGTTTCGGGTATCGCCCGAAGAAAATGAACTTATTAACAAGGCAGTTGCCTTATCGGGACTGCCGAAGCAGGAATACTGCTACCGCCGTTGTCTGAATCAAGATGTAGTGGTGCAGGGCAATCCGAGAGTATTTAAGGCACTCAAAACGGAAATTGCCGCTGTCCTCGCAGAACTAAAGCGGATTGAAGCAGGAAACCGTGTGGATGAAGAACTGCTGAATGTCATTGAACTAATCGCTGTTATTCTGGGCGGTCTGAAAGGAGAGAACGAGGATGGAAAATAAAAAAGAAAAGACTGCTCCGGATGTATCTGTTGGCGCAGATACGGAGCAGCCGATTTCAAAAAAACCTACAAGTAGTATATCCGAGAATGGTGGAAATATCAAGACTTTTGAGGAATTGCAGAGAGAAATGCAGTTGCGATCGGACCCATCCTATCTCCAGACAATTTCCATGAATGAGCTGTTTGACACACAGTATCGGAGTAAGCAGCCGTTGATTGACGGTCTGCTCTACCCCGGCACTTATATCTTTGCAGGTTCGCCCAAACTGGGAAAGAGCTTTCTGATGGCATAGCTTGCCAACCATGTCAGCACAGGCACACCGCTTTGGAATTATACCACCCGAAAAGGAACGGTTCTGTATCTGGCACTTAAGGACGATTACCGCCACCTGCAGGAGCGTCAGTACCGGATGTTCGGGACAGATCTTTACTTTACAATAATATTTGTTGATGTATAATCGAGAAGAAAGAAACAAATCGAAATTTGTGAGTTTTTGAATTCAACACAAAATCCTCTTTGTGTTGTTCAATTTTCCTCCCGTTGATAATATCATAGAGTCATCAAATAAAGGAGGCAATGAGCCATGAATACAGATAAAATTTATGCAGAACAGCTCGTTAACGAGTATGCACCAAAAGACACCTCAAAGGTTGTCGCACTTCGCAAACTGGATACGAAAGCAAAACTTCCAGCTATCATTTTCGCCTATACATTTGGAATTATCGCTACTTTGGTGACAGGTATAGGGATGTGTTTTTCTATGAATGTAATTGGCAATGGAACGAGTACAATGTTTGTGCTTGGTGTGATTATTGGAATTATCGGGTTAATGGGAATGGGAATTAACTATCCTGTTTACAGGAAAATGCTGGCAAAAGGAAAACAAAAGTATGCTTTTGAAATCATGGAACTGGCAAAAGAAATCAGCGAGAAATAAGCTGTGGAACAGACAAAGATGATTTTTAAGAAGGTGTTGCAGCCGAACAGATGGATTTTACTTTGTATGCCGCCAATGTCATTTGCCGCACTTGTTTTCATCTTTGAAATCCAAAATACCAAAAGTACGCTGGCATATCTGGTTTACTGTATGTTGGCGTATTCTCTTATAATATGGATTTCAGCACTTCCCAAAATGATAAAGAGGATGAAATCGGATATCAGGAACAGTAAAATCATGCAAAAAGCGACTGCTTCTAAAATTGTGGGACGTTATCTGACGGACACTGCTTTTCGCGGTAGTATCAATATTTATCAGGGGATGACAGTCAATTTTTTTATGTGGTGTTCCGTGTTATTGCAGGAATCCGCTATGCTTCAGTGTGGTTTATATCTATGGCGGTGTATTATCTGGTGCTGGGAATTCTGCGGCTGTATCTGATCTACAGTTATCGTCATCGAAGTCCGGAGTTGGAAAGTCGCTGTTACCGTAGAACGGCATGGATGTTGTTTTTATTAAACATTCCGATGGGCGGCATGATTGTTTTGATGGTTCGGACAAACTCCGGCTTTTCTTATCCAGGATATATCATTTATCTGTCGGCGTTTTACACATTTTATACGATGGTAATATCTGTTCTGAACCTTGTGAAATTCCGTAAATTAGGCAGTCCTATTTTGTCTGCGGCAAAGGTGCTGAATTTTATAGCAGCCATGATGTCAATTCTTGGATTGCAGACGGTAATGATCTCACGTTTTTCTGAAAATGGAGAAGCATATAGAAAAATGATGAACACTATTACAGGTGGATTTGTCTATGGTATTGTTATAGTGATTGCAATTACTATGTTGCTACATAGTAAAAAATCGCAAAAGAAGGAGGAAAGTATTGAACAAATCGGAAAGTAAGTATTTTGCAACTGCTGTGAGAATGGATGAAGCATTTTTGAGACTTCTGGAGAAAAAGGATTTTGATTATATTACAGTAAAAGAATTGAGTGAAACGGCAGGTGTCAACCGATCCACCTTTTATCTACATTATGAAACAATCGCAGATTTGCTCTCGGAAAGTGCCCAGTATATGAATGAACAATTTCTGACTTATATGAACAGGAATACAGAAACATTTGTCACAAAAATGAAAGAGTGTCCATTGGATGAATTATATCTTGTTACACAAGAGTATCTGACACCATATCTTAATTATATCAAAGAGCACCAACGATTATTTCGCACTGCAATGGAACACTATGTTATATTAGGAATGGATAGAAGCTATGAACGAATGTTTTGCCATGTATTTATACCGATACTGGAACGGTATGGAGTACCGAAAAAGGACAGGCATTATATCATGGCATTTTACATTCATGGGATTATGGCGATTATTTCGGAATGGCTGAGAACGGATTGTGATGATTCCATTGAATATATAATAAAGGTGATTCAACAGTGTGTAAAACGACACAGAGAGGAAAATGAAAGTAGGTATTTATTTAGGAAAAGAGCATATAGAAATTCGAGAATTGCCGTTACCAGAGGTTGGAAAAGATGATGTGCTGATACAAAATCTCTATTCCAGCGTTTGTGGTACAGACGTTGCCGTGTTTTCACACGGTCCGAATACAGGGCATAAAGTTACTGTCGGCGGTGAGTTTGGACATGAGACAATATCCCGTGTGGTTAAAGTCGGAAAGAATATCACCGATTTTACCGTGGGAGAACGGATATATCCGTATCCTCGTTATGCGAAAGATGATACAAAACGAGCCGGGACCATTGGTAGATTTTCAGAATATATTCTTATTCCGAATGCCAGACGCAATTATTCGCTTTATACTGTTGATGAGCGTATCTCCGACAAGCTTGCAAGTCTGATAGAACCTTTTACTGTTGGCTGCCGTGCTGCTCGCAGAGGTATGATTCCTTTGGGAGAGGGAAAATATGTTTCAGGGCAAAATGCGGTAGTTTTTGGAAGTGGAACCATCGGCATTGCTGCTGCGGTTGCATTTAAATACTTTGGGATGAAGAAGGTCATGGTTTGCGATTTTTCCGATTTTCGGTTAAATCTGGCGAAAAAGCTGGGCTTTGAGATTTGTAATCCTGCAACAGAAGATTTCAGTAAAAGATCCAAAGAATATTTCGGTATTGCCATGTCTTTAAATGGTGCGACTGCCGACATTGACTGCTGGTTGGATGCCGCTGGTGCAGAAAACATATTAGATGATTTTCTACATCTCGGAAAAATTGAGAGCCGATTTGTCTCTGTCGCAGTAAACAATAAACCTCGCAATATCGACCTGCTTTACATGACCTATGCACAACAGAGTATTATTGGTTCTGGCGGCTATATGCCAGAGGATGTATGGGATGTACAAAAAATCATGGCAAGTGGAAAATGGGAGTTAGAGAGTATCATCACTCATGAGTTTCCATTGGATAAGCTGGAACAGGCAATCCGGACAGCAGGTGATGTAGAACACGCTGGAAATGTAGTTGTGAAAATGAAAAATTGAAGTAGTTCGATAACTTCAATTTTGTTGGGGTAGTGTAAAAAATATTTGTTTATTGTATTTTGCAATATGGTGTTGCTTTTCTAAGTAAACTCGTTTATAATCTAAACTGGAATATATTGCTATTATCCACAGTTACGGAGCAAGTGTTATCAACAGCGATAACAAACTGATAACATTAGCCCATATAGGCAGGATAATATGGATAAATCAAAAAATTGAAAGAAAAGCAAACACGGAAACAAATAATCACTAAACAAAATCGATTAGTAATTGTCGAGCTGGAGTAAATAAATAACGCCACAAATCCTTTAAATACATGGGTTTGTGGCGATTTTATGTATGGTTTTAGTACAAAATTAGTACAAATTAGAAGTTTTGGAAGGTGACTTATGAGTGATGTTATTCTTGAACAGTTAAAATCAGATGATAGGGAGCAATTTATATTAGATAATCAGGAAGCATTTAATTATGGTGCAATGGTGGAGTTTGGTCTTAGAGATAACAACTTTGAAGAAGATGGACAAATTATTTCAAGAAAGACAATTGAACGCTCTATTGAAGGCGGAAAGGCTTATCGTATCATTTACAATAATAAAAAAGTCGGTGGAATTGTAATAAATGTTAAGGGTGAAAAAGGTGAATTAGATTTGCTGTTTGTTGCTCCAAATGTTCACGGTAAGGGAATTGGATATGCAGCATGGCGTGAGATTGAAAAAATGTATCCTAAAGTAAAAATTTGGGAGACGGTAACCCCATATTTTGAACAACGCAATATTCATTTTTATGTTAACAGATGTGGATTTCACATTGTAGAGTTTTTTAATAAGCATCATCCCGATCCTAACGAAAAGGAAAGTATGGATGAAGAAATCGATTCACAATTTAGAGATGGGATGTTTAGATTTGAGAAGAAAATAGACTAGCATATGAACTATATGAAGCCGGAGAGCATATTCCACAGGTGGGAGAATATAGTATTATTCTCAACGGCTCGGGAGAGCCTGTGTGTATTACTCAAACAAAGGTGGTGTATATCATGCCTTATAACTTAATTACGCCGGAACATGCATGGCATGAAGGTGAAGGTGACAGAAGCTATCGGTATTGGAAAGAGGTTCACGACAAATTCATCTGTGAAGAATATAAATCGGTTGGCAAAATTTTTTATGAACAAGCACCTATGTTATGCGAAGCATTTGAAAAGATTTATTAAATAAATTCCCGGTTGTATAAATCATTGAATAGTATAAAACTTGAGGTGGCAAATTGTGACCTCAAGTGAAGACAATACTCATGGTGGAAGAAGATATATGCCATATGTTTTTACATAACAAGGTATTACCATGCCGTCAGTCGTACTTAAAAGTGACTTGCAGTAGAGGTACGCATTAAAATTATGAATAGTTTTGTGGAAATAGAGATTGATAAATTAGAAATTTGTTTAGTTCCTTAGAGTAATGTATGAGCATTGCGTATTGTCTGATGCTCTAAAATTGTTCTAAGACCTTATATAGAAAGTAAGAGAATATGGGTAAAAAAGTAGCAATTATTGGAGCAGGTGTTTCTGGCTTGAGTGCTGGAATACATGCATTGCAGGCCGGATATTCAGTAGAAATATACGAAAAAAACAAAATGCCCGGTGGTGAGTGTGTAGGGTGGAATAGGCAAGGATATCATATAGATAACTGCATTCATTTTCTTGTTGGATGCAATAAGGATGAACAATTATATAAAATGTGGGAAAATCTAGGAGTTCTTTCTGATAGTTTGGAGATTTATCGTGAGCCATATTTTTATTGTATGGAAATGGACGGGGTAACACTACATTTGTGGAGAAATTTAGAGAAAGCAAGAAAAGAGTTTTTAGAACTTGCTCCGGAAGATACCAAAGAATTAAATTTGTTTTTTGACTGTGCTAAAAGCTTAGAGTGTATAAAGCCGCCATGTGATATTTCAATTGCTCATATGAACCTAATACAATTTATTAAACTAGGAATGAGTATGAAAGATGCTAATAAGGCTATAAAGGAATATGGAAAACAGTCTATGGAAGACTTTACAAATCGTTTTACAAATCATTACATTAGAGCGATTTTTAAAAATTACTTTAATAGCAACTTCATTGCCCTCTCCTTTGTTGCATCGTATGCTTTTTATACAAGTAATACAGCAGCTATTCCGGAGGGAGGTTCTGTTGGCTTGGTTAGTAGAATGCTTGCAAAATTTGAATCTTTGGGTGGAAAACTACATTTAGGTGTTAATATTGAAAAAATAAATATTGCAGATAAGCAGGTTGTTAATATTATTGGTAATAATGGAAAGGTTATCAACTCAGATAACTATATTTGGTGTGCAGATCCACATTCTCTTTTCTATGACTTAATTGATGAAGGATATTTGGATAAAAATCTTAGGTACATGTATGAGAATCCGGAGGGTTATGTTTCTAATACAGGTTATCAGGTTGCATTTGGAATAGTTGCTGAAGCGGATTTGAAATTACCTAAAGGAAGCATTATTTTTCCTTGTGACGAATATGATGTTGCAGGAGAAACACACAATTTTTGCGGAATGCGTGTTTATGATTATGATGAAACACTATTTCCTATGGGAAAGAGAGTTATTCAGTGTAATGTTTTACAAAATGCTGAAAATTATACTTACTGGTTTGGGCTAAAAGATAATAAAGAGAAATATAATCAAGAAAAACAGCGAATTGCAGAAGAATTGAGATTAAGGGTTGAAAAAAAGTTCCCTCAGCTTGAGGGTAAACTCATCGTGCTTGGAACGTATTCTCCAGTTACATTCACAACTTGGTGTAATGCCTACAAAGGGGGATATATGAGCTTTAATCCACAGAAAGGTTATAAAAGTAAGTATGTTAAGAGCATTATCAAAGGTATAAACAATTTATACCTTGCAAGTCAATGGATTCAAACCGGTGGAGGACTCCCTATAGCTGCAGCAAGTGGAAAGTTTGCCATAGATAATATGAAATCTCATAGATAAATCACGGGTTATCTAAATCATTGAATGGTATAAAAACAAGGCACATAACTTTAAGACTTAAAATCTTTCAGATATGTGCTTTTTCTGTGCTTATTTATATCGAAAGAAACTTTTGCTCTGATACCACCTCTGTAGAACTTTACATTATTTTATTCAAAGGGAATACAATCTTTTCATACTGTCTGGATAGTTCACTTTCCAATACTTCTTTTGTAATTTCTTTATTCTTATAGTTTGATTTCATTTCCTTACAATTGTCAAGTATTTCGTAAAAAAATAGATGTAACTATTGACATTACATCTGCATAGTGATAATATAAGTTCACAAGATGAAATAATAAAGGTTACATCAATGCAATAAATCAAATTCAGGAGGAAATTATCATGACAAACAAAGAGAAAGCATTGGCACTTATTAGCACATTTGCATCTGGAGATACAATGAAGGCAAGGGAACTTCTTGCAGAGGGTTACATTCAGCATAATCTTGCTTATGGAACAGGAAGAGATGCTTTTGTAGGAGCAGTTGAATATCTTGCATCGGCACCGGTTAAAACAACTGTTAATAATGTTCGTGCATTTGAAGATGGCGATAAGGTGTTTCTACAAACGGTATATAATTTTGCAGGAGCAGGAGAGCAGGTAGCGTTTGATATTTTCAGATTTGACTCAGAAGGAAAGATTGCAGAACACTGGGACAATCTGGCTACAAAAACTGAACCTAATCCGTCAGGACATACACAGATTGACGGCAACTTAGAGAAGAAAGATGTGGATAAGGAAGATACAAGAAAGGTTGTAGAGGGATTTGTAGGAGATATCCTTCGTGGAGAAAATCCTGATAGGCTTACTTCATACTTTGATGGAGATAATTATATTCAGCACAATACAGCAATTGCTGACGGACTTTCAGGGCTTGGTGCTGCACTTGAAGCTTTGGCAAAACAGGGAATACAGATGATATATAATAAGACTTATTTTGTATTGGCTGATGGAGATTATGCACTTGCAGTAAGCGAAGGAACATTTGGGGGTGTGGCAACATCCTTCTATGATTTGTTCCGTGTGGAAAATGGGAAAATTGCAGAACACTGGGATGCTATGGAAACCATAGCTGACAAAAAGACCTGGAAAAATCAGAATGGAAAGTTCTAATGTAAATTTTGATATTACAATATAACGTAGCAAGGGGTACAGGAAAATTATGATGGAAGCGAAGAATTATTTGAAATATATAGTAGATGAAATTCATACAGTCATAGTTGCTACTGTAGATAGCGAAGGTCTTCCAGTTACAGCGGCTATTGATATGATAGATGCAGATGATTCAAGTTTATATTTTTTGACCGCAAAAGGTAAGAACTTATATGATAGATTATCGGACAGGAAAATTCTTGCATTTACAGCGATGAAAGGTGAGGATACAATGTCACGAGTGGCGGTATCTGTAAGAGGGAAGGTTAGAGAGCTTGGATATGAAAAAATCCCTGAGTTATTTGAAAAGAATCAATATATGTATCAAATATATCCAACTGCTGAATCAAGAAAAGCCCTGACAGTATTTCAAATTTATGAAGGTACAGGAGAATGGTTTGACTTATCTAAAAAGCCTATAGAGAGAGCAAATTTTTCTTTTGGAGCTAAAAAAGATGAAATGAAAGGCTATTTTATTACGGATGATTGTATCGGATGTGGTAAGTGTGTGGAAGTTTGTCCACAAAATTGCATTAACCAAGAGACCATACCCTATGTAATTGAGAATAAGCATTGTCTGCATTGTGGTAACTGCTTAACGGTTTGTCCGGTTGGTGCAGTGGATAGAGTGTAAAAGTGGAGAAAAATATAGAATTTGTATTTGAAGGAGAATATTTGACATACTAAAATTGGGTCTGTAGGAATCATTCAAATAATGGGTTCTTTGTCAAGTGTTGGGGTGGGTTGATTTTTTAGCCCACTTTTTATATGTGGTTTGAGTGTTAATTTAAAGTTTTGGAGGCAGTTTAAATGGATGGTAAAGTTAAAGAGTTTTGAAGAGTTTTTCTACAGGCCCGGACTAAAAGATGGACTGAATATGAAAAGTACAGTAAAATCTATATTAGACATGTTATCGGGAAATATTCGTGGAGGGTAACTAAAGTATGAAGAATGAAATTGTATTATTTACAGATGGTGATATTAATATAGAAGTTCAAATCAATCCTGAACTGGATACCGTTTGGCTGACACAAAAACAAATGGAAGTATTGTTTGATGTTAAACACGCTACAGTAAGTGAACATATTTCAAATATTATTGCTTCAGGAGAACTGGATGAGACTTCTGTCGGTTTTTCCGACAAAAGTACAGGGGGAAGAAAACCTAAAATTTATAATTTAGATATGATTTTATCTGTCGGATATCGAGTTAATTCAAAAAGAGGTATAGCTTTCAGAAAATGGGCAAATAATGTTCTTAAACAGTATATTTTGAAAGGCTATGCAATCAATGAAAAGCGTCTTCAGGCGCTTAAAAAAACAGTTGATATTCAGTCAAGGATGATTGCAGATGCACTCAATATAGAGGAAAAAGATGTGCTCAGAGCTGTGAATGAATATACGGATGCATTGATTCTTTTGGATCAATATGACCATCAGGCATTAAGTAAGCCGGAGGGAAGTACTCCGGTATACCGCATAACCTATGAAGATTGTGTTAAGATGGTTTGTCAGATGAAAGATTCTTTTGAAACAGATGTATTTGGTGTAGAAAAAGAGTCCGGCAAGGTAGAAGGAATTATTGCAGCTGTTTATCAGAGTGTATTTGGGCAGGATGCGTATCAATCTTTGGAAGAGAAAGCGGCGAATCTATTGTATTTTATGATAAAAGATCATCCATACGTAGATGGCTGTAAAAGAATTGCCGCATCATTGTTCTTGGAATTTTTAGACAAGAACAATGCCTTGTTCGTGGATGGAGAGAAGAGACTCAGTGATGGAACTTTAGTGGCAACCACATTGATGATTGCTGAATCAAAACCGGAAGAAAAAGATGTGATGGTAAAAATGGTAATGAATCTGTTGAATTTATAGTGGTATTGTATCTTTTTTTATATTACAGGAGAAATCATGTAACAAGTGGGGAATGGTCCGAATTCATTCCTCATTTTTTTGTGTAGAAAATACATAGATTATTATCTTGATTGAAATACCCGGGAAATGTTTTGTAGAGAGGAATGGAGGTCAAAATATATCTCAAAAGATCCATAAAATTTTTGCCGGTTATAATTTAGTTATTTTTATCGGCTATAACAATACCATCAAAATGATGGAGGTTAATCAAATGAGTATTATATTGGAAACGAAAGGACTGACAAAAAAATATAAAAATGGGATTGCACTGGATAATGTTTCAATTAAAGTGGAAAAAGGTACGGTATATGGTCTGTTAGGTCCTAACGGTGCCGGGAAATCGACATTATTGAAAATCATCACAAGAGCGATTCCAAAAAGCTCAGGCGAAGTGATGTTTGAAAATCATCTGTTAGCTGCAGGTGATGTAAAGAAGATTGGGGCGATTATTGAACATCCTGCTATTTATCCAAATTTAACGGCTTATGAAAATTTAGAGGTTATTACTACTTTGCTAAATATTGACAGAAAGAAAATTGACGAAGTACTTAGCGTGGTTTCATTGACGAATACCGGTAAAAAGTTGGCAAAAGAGTTCTCCTTAGGTATGAAACAAAGACTGGGTATTGCAATGGCACTGATTAACAGCCCGTTATTATTAATTCTTGACGAACCTACAAACGGGTTAGACCCTGTGGGAATACAAGAACTAAGAGAACTGATAAAAATGCTTTCAAGTCATGGTATCACAATCATATTATCAAGTCATATTTTGAGTGAAGTAGGGCAGATTGCGGATAAAATCGGTATCCTAAATAAAGGACGTTTAAGTTATGAAGGTCTAAATACAGATTCGTCTAAGTTGGAAGATTTATTTATGGAAATTATCAGAAAGGATGTGATGAATGATGATTGAGATGCTGAAAGCGGAATGGATTAAGGAAAAAAGAGCTGCCAATTCTACACTAAAATATATAGTACCTGTTATTTTTGTACTATTTAATCTTTTTATGGTCAGTATTATGGGGCAAAGTCCTGTAGGAAGAAGTTATTTAATGGCTACAGCATTTAATTGGTATCCTGTTCTGATTTTACCTGTTGTGTTAAGTCTGCTTGTAGTTAATATTTCCTGTAAAGAGAAAGAAGAGCATATTGCCTTGTTGCAAAGATTGAATATACTCTCGGAAAAGATGTTAATTGCTAAGAACGGAATAGTTATTTTTGAATTATTTACTGTTTTGATATTGTCATCGACAGGAATTTATTTAATAGGTGGATTTTTATTACATGAGGAGATTAGTCTTAAAATCATGATAGCAGCTACCTGTTGTTTATTTATTGGAAGTTTGCCGATAGTTGCTTTATCTTTTTTTATTTACAAATTATTTCATAAAAGGTTTTTAGTGATTTTAATTAATTTTATATTTACCTTTCCGTCGGCAATTATTGCTGTAACCTCGTATTGGAAATTTTTCCCTTGGGATTATAATTTACGTATACTATGTCCGATTATTGAGGTTCATCCGAATGGTACCTTTTTAGAAAAATCATCGCCTTTAACATCTATGAATGCAGTGTATGTCGGATTAGTGTTAAGTGTCATGGTGTACATCATAATAACAGCTATAAATATAGTGATGGAAAGAGGAAAAGGTCATGCTTAATATTTTAAAGTCTTACCTGTTGAGAATCAAAAGAACACCGGCCGGAATGGTAATTATCTTGTGCCCGTTAATTTTTACCGGTATTTTTATTGTATATCGTTTAAGTGCAACAGGTTTAAAAGGAGTAGAGCTTGCCTACTTTTTTGGAGCATATACGATTTTAGCAGGCTTTTCTGTCAGCTTCTTTATTCCCATGTTATATGAAAGCGATAAAAAAGCCGGGAACTATGCCAATGATTTAAGAATAGGAATTTGTCGAAAAAAATTGTTTTTTGCAAGATTTATCTTTATCTTTATTTTATTAATGGCTATTGAAGGAATAGCAATCTTACCGTCTATATTGTTTTTACACTTTTATGGAATCAATATTCAAACATTGGATTTGGCAGTTTATGCTATGATCGGGTCTGTGGGATTGATTAGCATGGTACCTGTTTATCAATTTTTAAGTTTAAAATTCAATTATACAGGCTCTATTTTGGCAGGCGTTATTTTCACCTTGGCTGCCATTCTTTTAGGTACAACGGATTTGGGAAGCGGTATATGGTATTACTTCCCGTTTGTGTATCCGATAAAACTTATATATGGATATGTCAGTGGATCTTTTAATGTGGATACTGTTATTTTTTACCTTTTTATATCTTTGTTGCTCTCATTTGTAAGTGTGGGAATATTTTCATTTTGGTATAATAGGTGGGACGGAATAAGTGAAATGGAGGAATAAAGTGTATGAATCTTCTTATAATAGATGATGACAAAGATTTGCTGAAATTATTAAAGCTGACATTTGAGAAAGAATATAATGTTGTTATTTGCGATTCGGCACTGAAAATCCGGCCAAGCGATTTATATAAATATGACTTGATTATTCTTGATATAATGATGGAAGAAATGTCGGGGTTTGAATTTTTGAATAAATACAGAAATATGATAGATATTCCTATTATTTTACTTACAGCGAAAGATTTTGAAAAAGATAAAGTCGAAGGATTTGCATTAGGAGCAGATGATTATGTGACAAAACCGTTTTCTCTTGCTGAAATTAGAGCAAGGGTAGCAGCACATATCAGAAGAGAAAATAGAGAAAAACATTCAAAACTTACAGATTATCCGATATCTTGTGATTTGCTTTCGAAAAAAATTTATTTTGATAATGAAGAGATAAGCTTTACAAATAGCGAATATGAAATTTGTGAGTTCTTATTAAAAAATAAAAATCAAGTATTTTCAAAAGAAAAAATTTATACGGAAATTTATGGTTATGATAAGGAAGGTGACAGTTCTACAACGATTACCGAAGGAATCAAATTAATAAGAAGTAAATTTGAGCCATATTGTATAAATCCTATAAAAACAGTTTGGGGAGTTGGTTATCAGTGGGAAATAAAAAAAGTTTAAGATATTTAATCAGCAAATATGCAATTATGGAGTTAGTATATACTTTATTTATCATTGTGCTGTTTTATGTAGGATTAAATGTATTATTAAATACCGGAGTAGTATACCCTGCCAATTATGCTGATATTCAGTCGGAAAAAGTGGAAGCAGGTTTTAAAACAAAAGATTGGACACCGGCTGAAATACCATATTATTATGATTTTTTATATTTGAAAGACGGGAAAATAATAGAAAATACCATTGATAAAAAATATGATGATTTAGTACAGGAAGCCATAAAAAACGGAAAGGCAACAAGCGATGAGGTTATAGGCTCAAATATTTTTAAAGCTTATACTATAGGAAATAGACAACTGGTAATAAGATACAGAGTTAATGCTATATTTGCCAGTGAAAAGCTTTATAGACTCTTTGAAAATTTCGAGTGGGGGTATATTGTTTTTATACTGACGATTTGGTTTTTGGGATTTGCTTTGCTTCTAATTCGCTCATCAAATATATTAAAAAGGGAAATTCATAAGATTGCAATGGCGAATGATAACATCAGTCAGATGGATTTGGATTATGAGAGGGAGCATTCTAAGTATAAAGAAATAGACGGAGTACTGGTTTCGATTGATGTATTGGCTGAAAATCTAAAAAAATCTCTTGGTGAGCAATGGGATATGCAAATTAAGCAAAAAGAGTTGGTGGAACAACTTACCCACGACATAAGAACACCGATAACACTGATTAAAGGAAATTTAGAATTATTAAAAGAAGAGAATCCCGGTTTATCTTCTGATAGATTTGCAGATATTTCAAACGGTATTGACAGACTGGAAAAGTATATTGAAAAATTAAAAAAATTTTCTTATACGATGGAAGGGAAAAAAGATGTTGTAAGTAATGAAGTGATTTTATATTGGACTGAGATAATGTCCGGCATATGTAGGTTAAACGGTTTGAATTTAGAGGTAATAAAAAGTGACTGCAGTAATATTAAGCTGGATAAAGAGGAAATAGCTGCAGCTCTGCAAAATATAGTTACTAACGCGGTTGAATATTCTAAAAAAGGTTCTAAAATAACGGTAGAATTTAAAGATGAACCTGAAGAATTTATTTTGACAGTCAGAGATGAAGGAACAGGTTTTGATAAAGACTTATTACCTTTACTTACAGAAAAATTTATTTCCGGCAAAGTAAAGGATAAGTCTTATAAACATGGATTAGGCTTATGGGTAGTGAAGAATATTGTCTCGGCAAATAACGGCAACTTGTATTTGAAAAATTATACAGGAGTAAATGCAGGGGCTGAGGTTAAAATGGTATTTAATAAATGATTGAAGAATAATAACGGTTAAGGATACCCTTTTCCAATCAGAGTAAGGAGGCTAAATGAACGAATTTAATAAGTACAAATTATTAAGTGAAGGGAAAGCATTTGGAGACAGAGCTAAAATTGCTTTAGTATTACTTGATAGCAACACAGCTTATGAAGAGCTGAAAGTGGAAGGTGCACAAACTTCAGTTCCGGGAAGTTATAGCTGTGTCGGAGGAGATCCGGCTGCAATACTTGAAATGATAACGATAGAATTGATATGCCGCAATCCTCGTGATACCTGGTATTTGCCCGACAATGTAAAATTTTGGGACAGGAGATTTGGCAGTTTGTTTGAAACAAAGTTCTTTTGTTATGATGACGATGTGGAAACCTGGAGCAAAATACTGAATAAATACTTTATAAAGCTGCAGTGGATGCCTAAAAGAGCAGATTACAGTTCAACAAAAAGCTATAATAATGCCTGGGGATATTTTGCAGAGCTTTTAGCGGTTGTAAAAGAAAATAATCATCCTGAATTTAATAGTTATTATGAGATTGCTACCGGGAAAGGTATGAGTGAATCAGTATTTGAAAGAAAACTAAAAGAGCTGGTTGAATTAAAACAGTCATTTGAAAAGGATTAAATGTTATCATTTAATTAAGCCGACAGAGTTTAAATTCTGCCGGCTTTTTGAAAATTTTACTCAATTTCTTCTGAGGCTCTAAGCCCCAATATAAATTCTTCAAAGTTATCTGCAAGTTCAATTATCTCGAAATCATCTTCTTGTATACATATTGATACCTTCGGTTCTCCGTCTTTGCCACAATCTCTGTAGTCTAAATATATCATTTCATGTCCGCCTGAGATTGTATCGGCAATAATAACACCTACATTTCTTGGATATTCCCATTCATCATACCAAAACTCGTTTCCGAATTTTCCAAATAAGGAATCTTCTCTTTCTTCCGATATACTGTAGAATTCCTCTACATCAACACGGTACCTATTCTTTTCATCAAACCAAACATTTTTATTGGGCTTACCACCGTTTTGTGTTTTCATAAGCTCTATATATGACTTCGGTAACTTAACGCCCAGTTTTTTTCAGCTTCTTGTACCATCTCATCTGTTAAATTCTCTCCGGTACAGACTTTATTTATATACTCACTTTCCTTCCAAAAACTTTTGAAGTCAATATTATCAAACATTGTTGATTCCCCACTTTTTCCAAACTTGAATTAACTTATCAACTTATATTATAATCATGTTTAGCAATTAAAGTAAATATTAATAAAGGTAAATCCTACCTGGGGGAGGTTTTAATGAGTGAAAATGGACTTATGGATTTGAAACGACAAATGATAAAGCTGATTGAACATTTAGGCAATGAAAATATTATTACAGGTGTAAGTGCAAAGGATTTAGGCAGTCAAACATTTGACGAGTCGGTTATTTTATTAAGAGATATGCTTAAAGAAGAATACCCGAAGACAAAGTTGAAAAGAATTATGAAAAGCGTTCATTATGCAAACGGTTTTAGTGATTTGGATTTAAAACAAAGTGCATTTATACTTGATGAAATTGAACAGTATCTTTGTATAAATAAATTTCTTAATCATGATAAGTCGGTTAAATACTTCAATAAGCGTATATTATCAAACGAGTTTGAAATAAATCCACAAAATATGGTTTTGGTTATGATAGAAAGCTTGCTTTGCAGTAAGAGTTAAGTTGTAGTTTTATAATATTATTGGAGAATTGAAAATGGGAATAATAGCAAATTATCAATATTTAAGTGACAGAAACTTAAAAGAGATGAAGCTCTTTTATAATGAAGCAGTTGATGATATTGAATATGATAAAGACGGTAGTGATGATATAGAAATACATCTGGGTATGTATAAGATGTGGGATGCGCTTCACTTCGTGCTCACAGGGGTGAGTAAGGATGAGGCTATGGAAAATAATCATCTTAGTGAGGCTGTTTTTGGGGTGAATTCTATTAAAAACTCAGTGGAGTATATAGCTTATACACAAAAGTCGAAGGTTAAGGATATAGTACTTGCACTTGAGGATTTTGATATAGATAAAGCTTTGGAGAATTTAAGTATGAGCAGGCTTAAAGAAACAAATATATATCCGAATATCTGGGATTATGAAGAAGATGCTGATAAAATAAGAGAAGAATTAAGGACAGATTTCCAAAGACTAAGAGATTTTTATAAGAAAATACTTGAAGTAAATGGAAATGTAGTGATTATTATTTGCTAGTATAATGGAAGGTGGAGACCGGAAATTCAAAAAGTCTTCAATTGTTTGGAAATAGTGTGGGAATGATAAAACAGTATTTATCAGAAAATAAGTATAAAGTTATAAGAACTTAGGAGAATATATGTATTTAGGTAATCGAAAGTTTTTGAAGGATTCTTTGGAAGTGGCACATGAATATCTTAAAACTGCCATGCAGGATGAAAAATCTGCGGTTATACTTGAGAGCAGGGAGCTTTATAATCAGGCTGCGTACTTTTAT
This sequence comes from Lachnoanaerobaculum sanguinis, assembly GCF_033242365.1. Classification (NCBI taxonomy): domain Bacteria; kingdom Bacillati; phylum Bacillota; class Clostridia; order Lachnospirales; family Lachnospiraceae; genus Lachnoanaerobaculum; species Lachnoanaerobaculum sanguinis. The sequence goes on along the minus strand of NZ_BTHK01000008.1, from coordinate 86,372 downwards.
GTGCAGGCTATGGAAAAACAAATTAAAGCGCAAATTGCTCAGATTGTGGATGTGACAAATGCTTATTATAAGGAAATGATAAAAAAGACTATCGGACATTCACTTGATAAGTCAATTGAGATATTGGTGCAGATATACAGCAAAGGCAATGCTATGGTTGAGGACAGGCTGAGAGAACAGCTGCTTACAAAGGTTCTAAAGGATATCAAGTTTTCGGCACTTCACAATAAAACCAGATATCCGGATTTTGATGAGAATAAGAAAAAGTATGCTGTAATAGAGATGGGCAAAATAGATTGTGTAGAGCTTGCAAAAATGCTCAAAGCACTTAAGCAATATTTAACGGACTTGGAAAGATATACTGACTTATAGGAATGGAATGATTATGGTTGGCAAAAATATGTGTGATTATTGTTCTAATATCAAAAAGATAGAATACTTTTCCTCACCTAAACTATATGAAGAAACCATAGAGTATATTAAAGATCTGGTTGAAAACAGGGGTTTTATAGTAGTTGAGGGAAGTTGCAAATTAGGAGAACATAAAAAAGACGGACATTGGATTGATGATATTATTTACCATATTATAAAATGTCCGAAATGCGGGAAGAGATTTACCTGCATTGTAAATACTTATAGAGGTGGCGGGTCTTTTGAATAACTTTCGCTTTGTAATAAATATATTCGTTATTTAACATAGAGAAGGAGCTTTTATGATTGAGTATACTAGTGGAAATATTTTTGATAGTGGTGCAGATTGCCTAATAAATGTGGTAAACTGTGAAGGGGTTATGGGAAAAGGAATTGCGTATCAGTTTAAGTTGAAATTTCCTGAAAATAACAAGTCGTATATTAAAGCATGTAAGTCAAGTGAACTGACCATTGGAAAAGTACATTATTTTACTGAGAATGGAATTACTATTGTAAATTTACCTACTAAAAACAAATGGCGTGAAAAATCAAAGATAGAGTATATTAAAACAGCAATGGATTATTTTGTCGATATATTGCCAAAACTGGAAGTAAAAAAGATTGCGATTCCACCTTTAGGATGTGGCAATGGGGGTCTTAATTGGGAAGATGTTAAAAAGATAATAGAATGTAAACTGGAAAATATTTCAGATAAGTATAATTTTATAATCTTTGAGCCGGCATTTTCAAGTAAGTCCGTAATTATGAAAAAACCTAAAGTGAATATTGCAAGTCTGATTTTACTTGATATTAGATTGAACTTAAAGAGATTTAATAATATAAGGCTACATAAGACCTGTTACTTTCTTAACTTCTTCCTTAAAGAAGAGTATTTTAAATTTGATAAATGGAAGTCAGGACCATATTCAAGTGTAATTGACACTGTTGCAAAAGATATAAAAGAATATCAAAAATACTATGGAATAGATGATGCAGGAACAACTTTTGATGAGGTATACAAAGTGATCTGCTCTGAGAGAGTAAGCAATGAATTTGACAGGTTACATACAGCAGTACAAAAGTCAGCTGAGTATGTCAATGTTATACAGACAGACAAAAAATTGGATTGTATTACATTGATTTTATATTTAATACAAACAGGTTGTTTGCAAAATGGTGAACAGCTAATAGAAAACCTTAAATGTAAATTGGAAGACAAGGTGAATAAATTTTCGGATAAATATATTTTTGAATGTATTGAGTATCTGGAAAGTACATCAATTATATCAAAAGATATAAATGGAAATTATTTTATTGGGGATTAAAATAACGGAGAAATCAATGAGTTTTTTATTTGTGGCACTTGGCGGAGCTATAGGGGCAATGGCGAGATATGCGATAAGTCTTATACCGGTTAAAACAGGATTTCCGATACTTACATTTATTACAAATATAGCAGGTGCAATATTGATCGGTTTTATTGTCGGGTTTACAAGTAACAAAGACAATATATCGGGTAATACCGTGCTGTTTTGGAAGACGGGTGTATGTGGCGGATTCACTACATTTTCAACATTTTCGCTTGAAGCGTTTAACTTGCTTGATAATAAGCAATTCATATTAGGCGGATTATATATTGTACTAAGTGTTACATGCTGTATATTAGGCATATTATGTGGAAAGAAGCTGGCAACAGTGGTAAAGTTATAAGCAGTACAGAACAAGAAAAGTTATAGAAACAAGTTGAAGTCAAAGTAAGGAAGGATATTATGAAGAATAAAAAAGCTTTATATATATTGTATCTGATTTTATTACACAGTATTTGTATACTTTTTAGCATCACCAAGTTAGTATTTGTAAAATGGGGAGTATGGCTAGTTAATACACACTTTTTAGCATCTTCTTTCTCCGTATATATTGCAATGATAATCGTAATATTTCCTTTTTTATCTGTTTTGCCATACTATTTTCAAAATAATTTCCCAAATGTGTCCACAAGAAAGAAGCTGGTTCTTGCTGCTTTACTTATAGGGAATTACTTATTGATATTAGCATATACTTCAATTATTCATATGACCTGTTTATAATTATTAAAACAGATAAGTGTACATATAGGCTTTTATTAAATGTACATTATATTAGAACATGATATAATTATAAAAGGTCGGATGCTGTGGTAAAATTATAAATTATGTTGAGAACCTATTTAACAAAAAGGAGAATAAAAAATGCTACTTGATGCAGAAAGATATGCAAGTGTCATAGAATACGGTAAGGATGCAGTAACTAAAATTAACGAAGGAAATATTAAAGAGGGATTTGAAAGTGCAGATAAAGGCTGGAGTGCCTTCCCGGAGTCGGGGGCCAAGTGGAATCAAGGCTATGGGTATGCTAAATCTTTCTTTAATAAAGCTATTGAAAATAATGATTTGGTAAATGCCAAAATATGGCTTGAAAGAATGATGGAGAATAATGATAACCTACATAATTTTGATGAAGAATTGGAGCATATGAAGGGAAAGTATGCATATGAAAGCGGTGAGCTCGATAAGGCCTTTGAAATATGGCAAAAAATTGTAAAGATAAAGGCGGTAAGTTACAGATACTTTGAATATGACGATCCTAAGTATAAGGAATTTTACAAGTCAAGAAAATAAAGAATAAAGCACATAGCCTTGAGAAACTCTAATCTATGTGCTTTTTAATTTTATGAGAATCTGCCTTTAGCCATCTCATAGGTCTCATCTGCAAGAGACATTGTAGATTTTCTATGTGAAACCAGTACAATAGTCTTTCCTGCGCTTTCCTCTGAGAGTGACTTTAAGATAATACCTTCATTCAGTACATCAAGATTGCTGGTAGGCTCATCGAGAAGCAGGAAGTCACCATCATGCAAGAAGGCTCTGGCAAGTCCTACTCGCTGCTTCTCACCGTCAGAGAGTGAATCACCAAGCTCACCGACATTGGTGTCATAACCATTTGGAAGGCCTGATATAAAATCATGTATACTTGCTTTCTTAGCAGCATTTTGAATCTCTTCAAGAGTTGCATTTTGCTTTGCAACTCTTATATTATCTGCAATAGTTCCCTGAAACATTACAGTTTCCTGAGTTACATAGCCTGTTATTTCACGAAGATTCTCAGTATTAACATCCTTTATATTCTTCCCTGAAATATGAACTTCACCTGTTTTTACATCCCAGAATCTCATCAGCAGTTTTAATAGTGTAGATTTACCGGAACCGCTCACACCATGTATTCCAAGCACCTGACCTTTCTTTATATCAAGAGAAACATTATAAAGTATAGTTTCATCTCCATAGGAGAAGTTTACACACTCAACATCAGCACCTTCAAATACAGTATTTTCTTTACCGGATACTTCTTCAACTACCGGATCTTCCTCAAGCAGCGAAAGTACACGCTCACCACAGGCAAGAGTCTGATTGAGATTGTTTGATAAAGAAGACAGTGCAACAGTAGGTCCGAATGAACTCATCATAGCCAGGGTAGCAATCAGCATCTGAGAAAAAGTTATACTCTCATTTTTATAAAGCATCAACATAGAAAAGAACATTACCCATGAGAAAAGTTGAATAACAATATTTGTAGCTGCTCTTTGAGAACCCTCGAAAAAGCTGAGCTTTTTTTGATTATCAGACAGTTCTAAAGACTTTGAGTCCATCTCATTTAAGCGTATTTCGCCCTGATTATACTGTAATATTTCGTCAACACCATACATACTGTTTATGACAAAGTTATTCAGTTCACCTACATTATTTCTAAATTTCATTCCGGCATCTGCACTGCGACTACCGTTCCAAAGAGGAAGAGCAATTCCTACAGTCATGTATGCAAGTAATGAAATAATACCGGCAATAAGATGTTGTGACCATATAAATATAACCATTATAAGAGATGTGATAAAAGCAATGGCTATAGGTGATATGGTATGTGCAAAGAATACTTCTAAAAGTTCGATATCACTTGTGATAATGGCGATAAGATTTCCCTTTTCTTTACCCTCAAGTTTTGCAGGGCAGAGCTTTCTAAGTACTGCAAAAACCTTGTGTCTTATAATTGCAAGTATTCTGAATGCGATATAGTGATTACAGTACTGTTCACCATAGTGAAGAATACCTCTTGCAACAGCCATTACGATAAGGGAAATAAATATTGTTCCTGAAAGATTCGGAGCGGAAGTAAAGCCGTTATTTAACAGAGTATAAAGTCCATACAGTATACCGTAGCCACCTGTAATAGTAAGAAAGATGGCACATAAAAAACCGATGACTCCAAGAAAAATTCCAAGTAACATAACACCTGTCAAGGGCTTTACCAAAACAATCAGACTTCTCATAATAGAAAGCCCTGATCTTCTTGTGGTTTGTTTCATTATTGTGCCACCTCCTTTCTTTTTGAGAAATTCTCAAGATTCATCTGATCTGTAAAGAGTTTTTCATAAGCACCTTTGTTATTCATAAGTTCAAAGTGAAGCCCTGATTCTACGATACTTCCGTTCTTAAGCATAAATATCTCATCACTGTTAACTACATTTGCAAGTCTGTGTGATATAAGAATTATGGTTTTTGTCTTCGATAATTCATGTATTACATTCATTATTATCTCTTCACTTCCGGCATCAACATTTGAAGTGGCCTCATCAAAGATATATACCGGTGTATTATGAAGAAGAGCTCTTGCAAGTGAGAGTCTTTGCTTTTGCCCTCCCGAGAGATTGCTTGCATTTGAGGTCAGTTTTGTATCAAGTCCGTATTGAGAATTGATAAAGTCAAGAAGGTTGACCTTCTCCAGTGCCTCATTCATTTCTTTTTCTGTAGCATTTGGATTGCCCATCAAAAGATTTTCTCTTACAGTACCTGCAAATATCCAACTGCGATGCCCTACCAAAGTAAAATTAGAGAGTATTGTTTCGCATGTAAGTTCACTATGCTCGTCATTATTTATCTTCAGGCTTCCTCTGTATTTAGGATTTTTACCCATAAGTATGCCTGCTATAGTGGATTTACCGGAGCCTGAGACACCTACTATTGAAACAAAGGACTTTGGTGCAATAGTCATATCTATTCCATTTAATATGGTCTTACTTGAGTCATATGAGAAAGAAAGATTCTCAAGTGATATTTTTATCTCTTTATCATTTATCTCTTTACTACCTCTTTGTTGCTCAGGGAGATCAAGGAATGCAAATATACGATCACTTGCTTTCATTCCGTTCATACCTATATGGAAAAAACTTCCTAAAATTCGCATTGGAAGGAAAAATTCTGCCGCAAGGAATAAGATCATCAGCATTCCAAAAAGAGAAATCTCAGCTTTATAAAACTGTGAAAGGGCACTGATAATTCCTACAGCCGCACCGCCATATGCCACTATATCCATAACAGAGGTACTGTTAAGCTGCATCATCAAAACTTTCATTGTTATTTTTCTAAATTGTTCCGACTCTCTATCCATATCATCTGCAGCAGCTTTATCAGCCTGATATATCTTAAGCGTTGTCATACCTTGCAGCTTTTCAAGGAAGCTGTCACCAAGACCGTAATATATGTCAAAATAATGGCTGAGCAGCTTTTTAGCTACTACCATTACAAGCATTATAACTATAGGTATCAGTGGAACTGCTACAAGAAGAATAAGAGCAGATTTCATGCTGATTCTCATTACAACTATAAATAGAGTAAGCGGAGCAAGTAAGGAGTAGAAAAACTGACTCAAATATCTGCTAAAATATACTTCAAGCTGTTCCACACCCTCACCTGCCATTTGTACGATTTCAGAGGTATGTACCTGTTCTCTGTAAGCAGGACCCAAGCGAAGTACCTTTTCATAGATACGGTTACGCAAGATTCTCTTTACATTTGCACCTGCATGAAAACTTGCTTTGGTGTAGAGTTTGTCACATACCGCTCTTATTAAAACACCTGCAATGACGACAATAACAACTCTTGGAATATGTGATTCAAAGGCTGTATCTAAGAAAACTTCTTGAATAAGCCCGGTAATGTTTATTGCAATGATTATTTGCATAATAAGAGATATCCATTGCCAAAGAACCTGGTAAAGGATATACTTTCCGGATCCCTTCAAAAGACGAATAAGTCTCATTTTAATCATAAACTAAAGACCTCCATATTATTTTGTAATATCAATAAATATAGTATGTTTGGAACACCTAACTTCATGCTATATTTTTAATTTAGCTGTTAAAGATGTAAGAGCATGCTGTATACACATGATTGGGTGGTAAAACATGATACGCGGTCCTGAATAACGCATTACCTCCTTGATTTTTACTCGCATATCAGGAGAATAACAGTGAACTTTACAATTACTGCAAAAACTTTTACTTTCCATAAATGGACAATGCTCAATTCTTGAGCGTGCATAGTCCATAAGCTTCTGACAATCTTTACATAGACCGGTATTATGGCTATGCTTCCCACGACAGTATATTTCTATCATCCGAGTTACGGCCTGTAATTCATCCAGCCTTTTCTTTTCTGCTTTTTCTGAATTCATATAATTTATCCTTTCAATATAGGAAAATGAAAGATTAAATAATAAACGTAGATTATGTATATATAAATATAGCATGATTTAAGGTGTTTTTCTATGATAAAAGGTTAGGGATGCCTAAAAAATTGACATAAAACTAAATATAGTTAATATTGAGAAGATAAAATCAATATGTAGTACTTGGATTTTTTTAAATTTAATGTATAATAGTATCTAACAGAGTTGCCCAGTCATTGCATTGGGGACCAGGTCGAGATTCTTATCTCGACCTTTTTACAATTTAGGAGATAATATAATGGAATTGAAGCGTCCTCTGACAATTGATGAACAGTTGAGTAAATTAGAGATGCATGGCATAGAAATAGATAATGAATCAGATGCTAAACATATTTTAGAACAAGTAAGTTATTATCGTATTACAGGATATACATTACAGTTTAGAAAAAATCCATCAAGCAGTGATCTTGTTTCAAAACATAAATTATCAGAAATTTACAGTTTATACACGTTTGATGCTATGCTAAGAACCTTGCTAAGGAAATATCTGGAAATAAATGAGGTGTACTATAAGACACATATCTCTAATATATTTTCTTTGGAAAAGTGTAAAGAATTTCCTCATGATCAACACTACGATGTAAATAATTATTTCAATAAAGATGGATTTAATAGGATAATTGAAAAATTTGAAAAGGAAGAAAAATATTATAATGATAGTTTGATTGTAAACCATCATAAGCAAAATTATAATGGGAAAATGCCGTTATGGGCTATGTTTGAACTTATGTCTTTTTCAAGTGTTTCTATGTTATATAGTGCAATGTTTAAAAGCTCACAAGATAAGATAGCAGTTCGGATTGGCATAGGAAGTAAGACATTGGCTAATCATTTACACTGTATGTCAGTACTTAGAAATAAATGTTCACATGCAGCTAGGCTGATTAATACAAGATATAATCCACCGGCAAAGTTATCAGGAAATTTTTTACGAGACAATCCAAGTGTAAATAATGATTCTTTATTTGCGTATATTATGGTTTTGAAGTATAGATTACCATCAGTCGAGTTAAGAACTGAATTAAAAAATGAACTAATAAAACTTATTGAAAGATTTAACGATATTTTAGACCTATCATTAATAGGTTTTCCAACAAATTACGAGAGTATACTATAGTTTTATTAAATTACATACATTTAATGTATTGAACTTGAAAGGAATATATAAATGTTTTCAAAAATAAAAAAAAGAGGCTTAAATACAGGTGATTTAAAGTTAATTGCTATTGTGGCAATGACAATAGATCACTTGACATGGCTGCTTTTTCCGGGACTTCAAAGAGTATGGTTTGTATGTGCACTTCATATAATAGGACGACTTACCGCTCCAATTATGTGGTTTTTTATAGCGGAGGGATCATATTATACTAAGGACTCTGTAAAATATATAAAGAGATTATTTTTATTTGCGGTAATATCGCATTTTGCATACAGCTTTGCCTTTGGACTGAGTCCTTTGCCGTTTAAAAGCGGAATATTTAATCAGACAAGTGTTATATGGTCACTTGCAATAGGGGCAACGCTTATATTTGCAGTGCAAAAACATAAATTACCTACTTTTGTAACTGTAGCCCTTATAATACTTGCAAATCTGCTTTCATTTCCTGCTGATTGGTCATGTATTGCGGTTATGGTTCCATTTTTCTTGTATATGCATAGAGGGGATTTTAAAAAGCAGGCAGTGGATTATATTATTTTTGCCATAGTATATGCGGCAGTATATTTTATATTTATAGACAGAGTTTACGCAGTGCTACAGCTGTGTATATGTTTGTGCCTACCGCTTTTAAAAATGTATAATGGTGAGGTCGGAAGCAATAAGAGTATGAAATGGTTGTTTTATATATACTATCCGGCACATTTATTTTTGATAGGTTTTATCAGAATATTATTATATGGAAATATAAATATTTTATTTTAAATAAGGGGGACATATGGTAAAAGGTTGGAAAGATAAGCTTGAAAATCATGTAAATCTAAATGAGAATATCTTTGTTGATATGAAAGTCAAAGGCAATGCAGAGTATGACTTTTGCTGTTTTGGAGTGGATGAAAACGGAAAACTTTCAGATGACAGATATATGATTTTCTATAACCAAAAGGTGAGCCCAAAAGGTGAGGTAAGTGTTGAGGATATAGCTGATGGAGTAAGGTATACTCTAAATCTGTCAACAATTCCCGATTTTATCAAAAGGTTGGTATTTACTGTAAGTATTGACGGTGACAAGACTATGGGAGAGATGAATGCTCTTGAGACTAAAGTATATCAATCCGAAGCTAAAGATATAGAGATGACACTTGGAGGTAATGATTTCTCCAAGGAAAAGGCGGTTATTGTTATGGAAATATACCGCAAAGATGTTTGGAGAATAGGTTGCGTGGCAAGTGGATTTGACGGCGGACTGTCTGCACTTTTGAAATACTTCGGTGGGGAAGAAGTAAGTGAGCCGGTACAGGAGCCTGTTGTTGAGAAAACTGTAAAAGTATCTCTTGAAAAGAAAATGGAGAAAGCACCTGAGCTTGTAAGCCTTGTAAAACCCTTGGTATTTGAGCTAAAGAAAAAGAATTTGGAGTCTACAGTTGCAAGAGTTGGACTTGTTTTAGATATCTCAGGGTCTATGGTACCGAGATTTAAGAACGGTACAGTGCAGTCTATTGTAAATAAGACATTGCCTTTGGCGGTACAGTTTGACGATGACGGGGAACTTGACTTTTGGTTTTACGGAACTACAGCGAGGAAGATGAACAGCGTTAATTTAAAAAACTACACGTCGGCAGTTCCCGAAGATTGGAAACACCTGATGCTGGATCTTGGCGGAAGAAATAATGAGCCTATTGTAATGAGGATGGTAGTGGATGAATATAAGGATACCAAGATTCCTGCCTATGTACTTTTTATTACAGACGGAGGTGTAAACCAAAAAAGAGAAATACAAAATATCATCACAGAGGCCTCACATTTGCCGATTTTTTGGCAGTTTGTGGGTGTAGGCGGTAAGAATTACGGTATACTTGAAAAACTGGATACCATGACCGGAAGATATGTGGATAATGCAGGAATTTTTGCATTGGACGATTTTAAAAAGGTATCAAATGAAGAACTCTATGCCAGGTTATTGGAAGAATTTCCGTCATGGCTTGAGGAAATAAAGAGAAAAGGAATGATTTAGATTTATGCTATAATGTAGCTCAAATATAGGTATTTTCTGCATTTAGTTAAGGAGGTAGCGGATGTACTATACAATAACATTAAATCCGGCAATAGATATGCTTACCAAGGTTGAAAATTTTGAACTTGGTAAGTTAAACAGAACCGGAGAATCGGATTATGTTGTAGGTGGAAAGGGTATAAATATTTCACTTTTGCTTAAAAATATCGGTAAAGAAAGTAAGACATTGGGCTTTATAGCAGGATTTACAGGATATTTTATAAAAAATGAATTAAAAAAACAGGGAATAGAATCTGATTTCGTTGAAACAAAGGGATTTACAAGAATTAATATCAAATTGACCACAGATACCGAGACTGAAATTAACTCTCAAAGCAGTAAGGTAAGTGCAGAAAATATAAAAGAGTTTTTTAATACCCTTGAAGGATTAAACAGCGAGGATACCGTTTTTTTATCAGGTAATATTATACCGGGTATGGAAAGTGATGATTTTGTAAAAATAGCTGAGAAGGTAAGGCAAAAGGCGGCAAAGCTTGTTGTTGACAGCAATAAGGATATGGTCCTTAATACTTTAAAATGCAAACCTTTTATTGTAAAGCCTAATGAATTTGAACTGGGAGAAATGTTTGGAGTTGAGTTAAGCTCCATTGAAGATATAAAAAAGTATGCCGGAAAACTTCAGGAAATGGGTGCACAAAATGTACTGGTTTCAAGAGGAAGTAAGGGTGCAATACTTTTCACATCTACAGGTGAAGTTCTTGGTGCAAATATTGCAAAGGGTAAGGTTGTCTCAACCATAGCTGCAGGTGACAGTATGCTTGCAATGTTTGTAGCAAAGTATGATGAGACCAAAGACTTTAGACTCAGTTTGCAGTATGCATCAGCGGCAGGCGGCGCTACTTCATTTTCTGCAGGAGTAGGTAAAAAAGAATTAATAGAAGAACTTTTAGTTCAAATAAAGGTTGAAGAGGTCCTATAATTTTAGGAGGTAAAATGAATTTAACACAACTTATTCAATTTGACTTGATTCAGTTCGGCTTTATGGCAAAAGATAAAAAAGATGCCTTGAATAAGCTTACTGATATGTTGGTAGAAGAAGGCATAATCGGAAATAAAGATGAGTTTTATAAGGCTCTTTTGGGAAGAGAAGAACTTTCAACTACCGGAGTAGGTGACGGAATAGCAATACCTCATGCCAAGGCAAGTTGCTTTGAAAAGGCTATGATAATATATGCTAAAAGTGATGAGGGAGTTGAATGGGAAAGTTTTGACGCTCAGCCGGCAAAGCATATATTTATGATTTGTGCTCCTGCAAACGGTGCTGATGAGCATTTAAAGGCACTGGCTACACTTTCCACCGCACTTATGAATCCGGAGGTTAAAGGTAAGCTTGACAATGCTACCACAAAGGAAGAGGTAAAGACAATCTTTGAGGACTTTGTGAAGTCAACCGAGGAGGTAAAAGAGAAGCCTAAGGAAGAAAGCGGCAGTGAAGACAAGAAGTACATTATTGCCGTTACAGCATGTCCTACAGGTATTGCCCATACATTTATGGCTGCAGAGAAGATAAAAGAAGCGGCAAAGGAGATGGGACTTGATGTCAAGGTTGAAACCAACGGTCAAATCGGTGTAGAAAATAAACTTACTAAAGATGATATTGAAAGAGCTGTAGGTATTATCATTGCGGCTGATAAGAAGGTTGAAATCGCAAGGTTTGACGGACATCCGACTTTATTTACCAAGGTGGCAGACGGAATAAATAAGCCTAAGGAATTGATACAGACCGTTTTAGACGGAAACGCAGCTATATACCATCATAGCGGTGAAAAGAGCAGTAGCGAAAGCACAGAGGGTGAGAGCGTAGGACGTAAGATATATAAGTATCTTATGGAAGGTGTCAGCAATATGCTTCCATTTGTAGTGGCAGGCGGAATACTTATAGCTTTGTCATTCTTCTGGGGTATTAATGCTTTCAATCCTGAGGATCCAAGCTACAATAAATTTGCTGAACTTTTGTTTGTTCTGGGTAAGCTTGCATTCAGTATGATGCTACCTATATTGGCAGGTTTCATAGGAAGAAGTATTGCCGACAGACCGGGATTTATAGTCGGTATGGTAGGTGGAATTCTGGCAGATCCAAGTATACTCGGATTAAAGAGTGCGGCATGGCTTAATTACACACCTTCGGGATTTTTAGGTGCTTTGGTGGCCGGATTTTTGGCAGGCGGTATTATTATCGCACTTAGATATATATTCTCATGGATTCCACGTTCACTTGACGGAATAAAGCCGATATTTTTATTCCCTGTACTTGGATCATTCATAATGGGTGTTTTGATGCTCTTTGTAGTAAATGCTCCGATGGCATTTATTATGACATCTTTTAAGAACTTTATCGAAGCTTTGAGCGGTGGAGAAAAGGTTATCTTAGGATTTGTTGTAGGCTCCATGATGGCTATAGATATGGGAGGTCCGATAAATAAGGCTGCGTATGTTACGGCAACAGCGCTTGTTACAACATCCGGAACGGCAGGAAGTGATGTTATGGCTGCAAGTATGGTCGGAGGAATGATACCGCCACTTGCTATTGCACTTTCAGCTACGATTTATAAGAATCTTTGGCCTGAAACACAAAGAGGAAGTGCTCTTGTAAATTATGTAATGGGATTTGCATTTATAACAGAGGGAGCAATACCTTTTGCGGCAAGTAATCCGATAAGAGTAATACCGCCACTGTTTTTATCAAGTGGTGTGGCAGGTGCGCTCAGCATGATTTTTGATTGCAGATCAAGGGCTCCACATGGTGGAATGTTTGCGGTTTTGGTAGGTGCTGTGACAAATCCTGTAATGTATTTGCTTGCATTAGTTATAGGAACCGTAATGGGTGCATTCCTGTTGATATTTTCACTGAATCTTGGAAGAAAGAAAGAAAACTAGAAATTACAGGCTTATGGGTTTTACCATAGGCCTGTTTATGAATTAAGATATTTAAAATTGAATGGAGATAAGATGGAATTTAGAGCAATGAGAAGATTAAAACAGCAGCTGTCAAAAGAGGAGTGCTTTGAAATACTAAGGAGTGCACCAAGAGGAGTTATTGCTATGAACGGTGAGAACGGATATCCTTATGCTGTTACGATAAATCAATATTTTGATGAAACTGAAGGAAGAATATATTTTCACGGTGCACTGCAGGGGCTTAAGGTAGATCTTTTGGGAAAAGATAACAAGGTATGTTTTACAACTACAGATGAGGGCCATATATAAGAGGGAGACTGGGCAAATACATTCAAAAGTGTTGTATGTCTGGGTCATGTAGAAGAAGTGAGCGATAAGGAAAAGATATATGATCAGTTGAGAAGACTTGCTAAAAGATTTTATCCAAGCCCGGAATCCATTGAAAAGGAAATTGAAAGCGCAGGCAGCAGAGTGAAAATGTATGTAATTAGTATTGACCATATAACCGGTAAACTGGTGCATGAAAAGTAAAGAGGCTTTATATAGGTGGAATGAGCGGATAGATTAGTATATAATTGGGATATAAATAAATGGAGGTAGTATAGTGCCTTTTAAGATTATAAGAAATGATATAACGAAGGTAAAAGCGGATGCTATTGTTAATACAGTAAATCCTTACGGTTTTATAGGACGTGGAGTTGAGACCGCCATATATAATGCGGCAGGAAGCAAAGAGCTTTTAGAGGAGCGAAGAAAGCTTGGAAATTTATATCCCGGAGATGTCGGTATTACACCTGCATTCAATCTTGATGCCAAATACATTATTCATGTAAGCGGTCCTGTTTGGAAGGACGGAAGAAGTAACGAACTTTCTATACTTAGGCAATGCTATGATAAAGCGCTGCATATGGCAGTTGAAAATAATTGCAATTCCATAGCATTTCCTTTGCTTGCAACAGGTACATACAGATTCCCGGAAGAAATCGGTGTAGCTATAGCTGTAGAAGCCTTCACAGAATTTTTAAAAGAGTATGAAATAGAAATATTTCTTGTGGTTTTCGGAAGTGATGCGGTAAAAGTTTCGGGTACACTGGTTGATAAAGTTACAGAGTTTATAGATGATGATTATGTAGCGGCGGCAAATGCTACAGAGTATCTGTCGGTAGATGAAGATTACTACGCATATGAAGATGATTATTACGATGAAGATGATAAGGAATGTTTCGGTTACAAAGAGCCTCCATATCCGAGTCTGAAAGAATTTGAAACAGGAGTAGGAGAATCTCAACATGAGTATAGTACTTCATCTTTAAACATACCGGATTTCTTGAGAAAAAAGAAGGCTGAGAATGTTTCTGAATCACTGGAGGATCTATTAAAGAAGATATATACTGAATCTTTTGGAAAACATTTGCAGCAGCTGATAAACAAGAAGGGATTAAAAAACTCCGAAGTTTACGCAACTTCAAATATCTCAAAGCAGTATTTTTCAAAGCTTTTAAAGGGAAAGGTAAAGCCTTCAAAAGAGAAAGTACTGGCACTTGCAGTCGGACTTAGATTGAATATTGATGAGACTGTGGACTTTTTAAGAATTGCAGGATATGCACTTTCACCTATTTCACAGACCGACAAGGTGGTGGAATACTTTATAAAAAATAAAGATTACAATGTAATAAAAATAGACATTGTACTGTTTGACTTTGGATTGGAACCGCTTTCAAGTTAAATGCAAAAGGTCGCCTTGGGGTTGACCTTTTTTTGGCTTAGTTAATGTATCATAAGCTTACAAAATAAATTTGAAGGAGAAATCTTATGAAAAAGACATTAACAGAAATAGTTTATATTTTGGACAGAAGCGGATCAATGAGCGGTCTTGAGGCTGATACAATCGGAGGATTCAATTCAATGATTGAAAAGCAAAAACAGACAGGAGAGAAAGCATATGTATCAACAGTATTGTTTGATGACAGAACCGAGGTTATTCATGACAGAGTGCCGATTGAAAAAGTGGATAAGATAACAAATAAAGAGTATTTTGTAAGAGGATCGACTGCATTTTTGGACGCAGTTGGTGGTGCAATCAAACATATAATCAATATCCATAAATATGCAAGAGAAGAAGACAGGCCTGATAAGACCATATTTGTTATAACAACGGATGGAATGGAAAATGCAAGCATCAATTATAACTACAAGCAGGTTAAGAAGATGATTGAAAAAGAGCAGAAAGAGTATGGCTGGGAATTTATCTTCATAGGAGCAAATATAGATGCATGTGCAGAAGCCGAGAGATTTGGAATAAGAAAAGAAAGAGCTGTAAATTATATACATGATGATATAGGTACAAAGCTGGTATATGAAGGAGTATCACAGGCTATGTGTGCTGCAATGGAAGCAGATTCTCCAATGCTTATGGAAGAGAGTTTATCTAATAATAGCTGGAAAAAAGAAATAGTTTTTGATTTTCTGAGGCGTAAGAAATAAAAAAAGTAGAGGATTAAAAATATGCCAACATATACAATATTTGCCGGAGTAAACGGTGCAGGAAAGTCAACTTTATATAGTACATTACTACAGGAAAATCATGATTTCGGAGTAAGAATAAATTCAGATGAAATCGTAATATCCAATGGTGGAGATTGGAGGAATCAATCCGATCAGGCCAAGGCAATGAAGATGGCCGTAAAGCTTATAAAAGACTGTATAAATAAAGCTGTTTCATTAAATCAGGAAACCACATTGACCGGAAGAAGTATGATAAATAATATACTAAAGGCAAAGAGGCTTGGCTACAAGGTAATTATGAATTATGTAGGACTTAGTAGTCCGGAGTTAGCAATTCAAAGAGTTGCCCACAGAGTCAGTATGGGCGGACATGGTATTCCGGAAGAGGATATAAAAAGAAGATATCATGTTTCATTGTCAAAACTTAAGGAATTAATGCCGCTTATAGATGAATTATATATTTATGATAATTCCGATCATATGAATTTGGTGGCTAAGACGATTGGAGGATACCGTACATTGCTTGATACTGACTGCTTGTGGTTGAATTCTTTGCACTTATTTGATAGATACACAAATGAATTCATGCTATAATGGAAGATGTGCGATATGGTAACATAGTGATGTTAATATATTGTACAGAAAGAAATCAAATATAAGAGAGGTATTTATCATATGAAGAAGATAGCAGGAATCATATTAACAGGAGTTTTACTCACAGTTGCAGGATGCTCAAATAATGCAAGTATGCAGGAGACTACAGCAAAGGAAACAGCTGTAAGCAGTGTAGCTACAAGTGAAAAAGCCGGAGAAACTATGAAGGAAAGTGAGGAAGCTAAAAAAGAGAGCTATACACATATTGATCAGGAAACTGCAAAGCAGATGATGGCAAATGAAGACGGCCATGTGATTGTTGATGTGAGAAGCAAGGATGAGTATGCAGCAGGTCATATTCCGGGGGCTATATGTATACCAAATGAGAGTATAACAAATACTCAGCCTACAGAGCTTCCTGACCTTGATCAGGTTATACTTGTATATTGCAGAAGCGGAAACCGCAGCAGACAGGCATCAGAAAAACTTGCAGCTATGGGATATACAAATGTATATGAATTTGGCGGTATCAAAGACTGGACAGGAGAAACAGTAGCAGGTAATTAATAATAAGCCAAATTAGGATAAGTATAGAGTGAAACTTTTCATATAGAACTTTAAAAGACATTGATTAGAGGAGATATCATGAGTACAAGTACATTAATAAAGACAAACAGCGGTATTACACAGGTATCACTGGAAGCAAAGTTTTTCAGTAAAAGATGTATAAATATCAATGGAGAAATAACAGATGAGCTGGCTGTTGATTTTACAGACAAGATATTGGAGCTAAATCTTGAGTCAAATGAGCCTATTACAGTGCTTATAAACAGTCCGGGAGGAGAAATAAACAGCGGTCTTTTGATGTATGATGCAATAGTAGGCTCCATAGCACCTGTAAGGATGATATGTAGGGGAAAAGCCTACAGCATGGCTGCAGTGCTTTTGGCATGTGCAGGCAAAAGATATATGCTTCCAAACAGTGAACTTATGCTACATCAACCGATGCTTGGCGGAAGAGTATCAGGAAATGCTTCAAGTATCAAGAGTATTTCAGACAGCATGCTTGAAACCAAGAAGAAAATTAACAGTCTACTGGCAAAACATACAGAAAAGACCGAAGAAGAGATTGACAAAGCTACTGATTTTGATCATTATTTCTCACCTGATGAAGCAATTGCATTCAATCTATGTGATGAAATAATAGAGTTCTCAAAAGTTATTGATTTTGTAAAAGAAGCGGAGTGGTAATGAGAGATAAAAATGGTAAGCAGATACAATCACAAATTGACAGGGTGATTTTAGGTGAAGGCGAAGATTGTATATTTTCTACAGACAGTAATATAACCGGTATAAACAATAATATCTTGGTAGTCGGAGGCTCAGGTTCAGGTAAAACCCTTTCCATAACGGAGGCATTTCTTCTGGAATCATATAACAGAAATATCATTACCTCTGTAACAAAGAGAAGAATTGTAAATAAATATTTTTCATTATTGGAAGAAAGAGATTATAAGGTCTGGGATCTTGACTTTGTACATCCTGAAAATGGAAATATAGCTTATGATCCGCTTGATTTTATCAAGAGTTATCAGGATATAGTCTTTGTAGCCAAGAGCATTGTTACAGCAAATAAGAAAAAAGAAAACAGTAATGCGGATCCTTTCTGGGATGAGGCGGCTACTTCACTTTTTGCGGCATTTATATCCTATGTACTGATGAAAAAGGATGATCCGAGTTTTATTGATGTTCTTGAGATGCTTGATAAGCTTAGCTTTGAAGATGATACAAGCGAGATAAAGACTAATTATGATTACGATTTTTTAGAGCTTGAAATGACAAACACTTTTAACTTTGCTACGGTTAACTGGAAATCTTTTAGGAGATTGCCTATAAAAACCGCAAGTTGTGTTTTCGGCACATTAAATACGGCCATCGGATATGTCTTTACACCTGAGCTTAGAAGAATGTTCAAGATGGAAAATAAGATAAGCTTTGAGAAGCTGGCAATGGAAAAGAGAGCATTGTTTGTGACTACAAGTCCGGTAAATCCAAGCTTAAACAGTTTTATAAATATGTTTTATGCACATATATTTAAAGAGCTGTTTGAAATTGGAGAAAAACAGGCCGAAGGCGTATTGCCAAGACCTATACATTTTCTGGCGGACGACTTTGCAACCGGATGTCCGGTACCTTTATTTGACCAGTATATTTCAATATTCAGGGAAAAAGGTATCTCGGTGACACTTTTGATACAGTCGGAGTCACAATTGTCCTCACTTTATGGAAATGACAGTGCTACAACCATTATTAACAACTGTGATACATATGTCTATATGGGTTCAAATGATTTGGATACTGCAAGAAATATCGGAATGAGAGCCGGAATAATGACGGAGGATTGCCTGAATATGAAACTTGGAAATCAGATTATATTCAGAAGAGGCTCAAAACCTAAGTTTTCAAAAAGATATAATATCACGGAAAACGAACTGTATAAGAAGCTTACAAATAATATGAAAGAGCCGAAGGTATTTGAAGGATTTACCCAAGAAAGAAGCTTATTTATAGAAGAACTTAAAAACAGTGTAAAGCTATATGAAACAGATTTATATGAAGACGATTCATATGAAACAGACGAGTTTGAACCGAAGTCATATAAAATAAAGCTCGACCCTGAAATGGTAAAACTACATGAGGGAAGGAAAAATGGAACGAATGAAAATTTTGATGACTCTTTTGAAGACTCTTTTGAAGATAATGATGAATTCTTTGAAGACGACGATGACTTTTTCGACATTTTCTAGGTATTAGAGACAAAATTTAAAATACAGGGTGAACAGGGAGAGTATTGATGAAAATAGGTGGTGATTTGATGAGAAAGATTTGTGTTACAAGAGGTATGGAGTTTATATATGAATATTAAGAAAACCGGATATTTGCTTATTTTTATATGTGCCGCCATTCTTAGTATATACAGTTTTTCTTTATTGGCTGAAAAGACTTATATATTATTTGATATCGGAGAGATGGAAACAAAAATGCTTTATTTTGAACATATATTGCTATTTGTTATATTTTATCTGATATTAAGATTGGTAAAAAACAATTATATTAGACTTACAGGTATAGGTTTTTTTAGTCTGATATATATGATTTTACATCAGGCCGCCACCGCTTTTATAGTAGATTGTATCTTCCTTATGGTACTCATTTGGCTTGGTGAAATAATACTTGTAAAGGTGAGAAAAAGCTGTGTGGAAGATGGCATTATAGCCCGCTATTTAAACAGCTTTAGTGCCGGAAGTCTTACATATATTATTTTCATATGTGTCCTTTCGGCACTTCATCTTGCTTCAAAAAAAGGAGTAAGATACTTTACCCTGGGACTTGCAATGCTTGTTGTAGTCACTTATATTTTGATGAGATTTTTCAAAATCATAGTACCTGTAGTAAAGAATAATACAGAAAAAAAGAAAGATTTTGAAAATAAAAATTTTTTCTGCATCGGTTCTGCAATATCCCTTTCAGCAATACTGTTGCAAATTGGAAGAATCAATATTACTTTGGACTATGATTCTTTAAGGTACGGACTTAGAAGCTTGTCTGTACTTATCGGAAATACCGGAATATATGACAATCTGGGAACCGTAAACGATGTATATGTCTATCCGAAAGGACTTGAGATACTTACACTTGCACTTAATACAAAGAAAAGCTTCGGATTTGTACTGAGTTTTTCTTACATATGTGCAATAATGGTGCTTTTTACGGTGTTTGAGATAGTAAAAGTCTGCAGTGAAAAAAGATATGATAAGTCATGGCTTGCAGTAGTACTGGTATCCGTGACACCTGCAATTATGAATATGGGATTATCTGCAAAGACTGATATGATCACATTATTAATGCAGCTGATATCAATACTGAATATGTGCCTGTATGTGAAAAAAAGACATAGTTACTATATTACATTTGCATTGATAGCCCTGCTTGCAAGTATTATATATAAGCCTACGAGTCTATTGTTCAGCTTGGGTATAGGTATTGCAAATATTATTTATCTTGTTACAGACCTTATAAAGAATAAAAATAAAATTAAAAATTTATTCGGATTTGCCTACCTGTCAGTTCTTCCGATTGCAGCAATTGTACTTGTATATGCAAGAACATATATACTTACAGGACATATTATTACTTCGGTATATTCTTCTGTATGGTATAAGCTTGGAATAGAGACAAAATATCCTTATACTATCGGAGATTATAGAAGTGCAGGTATGAATATGTCATCAGGTGAGAGAGTGGATATATTTTACAGATTATTCCAGCTTTTTATATCACCGACAAATGAGACGCATATTTATATAGCTTCACCTACCGTACTGATAACTGTATTATTTATAATTCTGGCTGTATTTACTGTAAGATACTGCATTAAGAATAAGAGTAATAGAGATATATTCACATATATAATGATTATTCTCGGAGTAGATGCTACGGTCAGTCTGTTTAGCTTATTTATATTAAATCAGGTAGACGGTAATTATTTCATATTATTGTTTGCTTTGGTGATCATTGCGGTTTGTTTTCTCGTTGAAGAAACAGGGGTTAAGAGTCTATTCTATTCATTGATACCATGTATAGCATTTTCACTTCTTATAACGGGGGTTACAAACTGGGCAGGTATCAGAGGGCTTACTGAAAGTCCGAAGTATATAAGAGAACTTGGAATATATAATCATCATGACAGATATATCGACAAAGAAGTGTTGGGAAATACAGACAGCAACTTTGTAGATGTATATATGGATTTGATGAGTTTGGGTAATCCGAGAACACTATTATTGTCAGAGGACAACTTACTTAAAATATTAAGTGCGGATATAAGGACTTATACAGATATTACAGGAAGCGGAGGTAATTCCGCTGTTGTAAGAACACTTGATAATTTTAAGGATTATCTGCATTATGCGGATATAAAATATATCTGTGTTGAAGATGAGTATCTGGAAGGCAGAGAAAGAGCGGCGGATGTTGTAAGATACCTATTGGAGGATGGAAGTACCGAGGTTTATAAAGATTATGGAGATGTAATGCTTTATAAAGTGATGATAAATTAAAAAAAGTGTGCAAGTTTTTGGGGCTTGCACACTTTTTTACCAAATACCAAGTATATGCTGCATTATAAGGCTTACTGCGGTAATTCCTATCCAACATATTCCGCCAAGAATAATAGGTTTGCCTCCTGATTTGATAAGCTTTATCAGATTGCTGTTAAGTCCGATTGCAGCCATTGCCATAATGATACAGAACTTGCTGAAATCCTTTAAAGGAGCAAATGAATGTGAAGGTACACCTGCACTTAAAGCAATAGTAGTGATAACGGATGCAACAATAAAAAATATAATAAACATCGGAAATGATCTTTTAAGGCTGAATCCGTTTTGATTATCATTTGACTTCCTTGCATTGATTATTGCAAGTACCAAAGTAATGGGGATGATTGCCAGAGTTCTGGTAAGCTTTACAGTAACAGCCTTATCAAGAGTCTGAGTGCCGAGACTCCACATACTGTCCCAAGTGGAAGCGGCGGCGGTAACGGATGAAGTATCGTTTATTGCAGTGCCTGAGAATATGCCGAAAGCCTCTCCGCTTAGAGTATCAAATCCAATCATCTTTCCAAAAACAGGAAAGAGCAGCGCAGCCAGTACATTGAAAAAGAAAATAACGGATATAGCCTGTGCAACCTCGTCATCATCCGCATTTATCACAGGTGCTGTAGCCGCTATGGCGGAACCTCCACATATGGAAGAACCCACGCCCACAAGAGTTGAAATATTGCCGGGGATCTTCATCAGCTTATGTAAAATAAAGGCAATTATAAGTGCGGTGGATATCGTGCATATGATTATAGGAAGCGACTGCCTGCCGGTTTGAAGTACAACACTTAGGTTAAGGCCGAATCCCAGAAAAACCACCGCCGCCTGCAAAACATATTTTGAAGTGAACTTTATTCCGGCACCTGCCCTGCCCTTCTCATTCCAAAAAAGTGTAATAATCATACCTGCAATAATCGCAATCACCGGCCCTCCGATTATAGGAAATCTCTTCCCCAGAAACCACGCCGGCAGAGCAATGAGAAAGCATATAAGCATACCGAATAAGTTTTTTGATAAGAAAGATTTTATTGAATTCATCTTAATGTCCTTTCTGAATTTTATAGTATGATTATAGTACAATGAGGGGAGATGTGGGGAGAAAATTTTGTGCTGAAATTTTTTTCAAGAAATGTATTGCAAAAACAATATTTTGAAATTTAAAATTTTTAAAGATTAAAGGAGCTATTACTTTTTGACAGTGAGCTTGGGAGAGCTTTATTTAAAAGTATATATGTAGGTAGCGTAATCCCAACAATTTCTTTAGAAAAGTTGAGAAAACTTGAGATTCCTTTGCCTTCACTGGAAGAACAGAATATAATAGGGGAGAAATATAAAGAGGAACTTGAGAGGATAGTTGACTTAAAAGAAAAGCTTTCAACTTCAAGAGAAAAACTGAAGCGAATTTACAATATAAAAAATAATATGGAATAAAATAAAAATTATTTTTAAAGAAAGTTGAAATGGAGATTATGACAGGCGAATTAAAAAATAAGATTGACGGATTGTGGGAGATATTCTGGACAGGAGGTATTACAAATCCTCTTGAAGTTGTAGAGCAGATGACATATCTGATGTTTATCAGAGATATTGACAGTGCAGACAATATAAGAGCAAAAGAAGCAGCGATGCTTGGCTTACCTTTTAAGAGTATATTTGACGGTGAGGTAGAGATAGAGGGACGTAAAGTGGAAGGAGAACAGTTGAAATGGTCTGTTTTTCACGATTTTCCTGCACAAAGAATGTACAGTATAATGCAGGAATGGGTATTTCCATTTATAAAGAACCTACATGGTGATAAAAAAAGTGCATATAGTAAATATATGAATGATGCCATTTTTAAAGTAAATACACCTCTAATGCTTTCAAAGATAGTAGATGCTATGGATGAAATATATGCAATAATGGACAAGGAGCAAAGTACAGATGTAAGAGGAGATGTATATGAGTATTTACTTTCAAAACTTGAAAAATCAGGTGTTAACGGACAGTTCAGAACTCCAAGAAATATAATAAGAATGATAGTCAAGATGATGGATCCACAGCCAAATGAGACTATATGTGATCCGGCATGTGGTACATCAGGATTTCTCGTAATCAGTGGTGAGTACTTAAAGGAAAAATATAAAAAAGAAGTACTTATGAATGGAAAGAATAAAGAGCATTTTATGAATAGCATGTTCCACGGTTTTGATATGGACAGAACCATGCTTCGTATAGGTGCTATGAATATGATGGCTCACGGTATAGAAAATCCTTGTATAGAATATAGGGACAGCTTGTCTGATCAAAATCCTGACAGGGATAAATATTCTCTGATACTTGCAAATCCACCATTTAAAGGCAGTTTGGATGCAGAAATAGTATCTGAGGATATCCAAAAAATATGTAAGACTAAAAAAACAGAGCTTTTGTTCTTGTCACTATTTACAAAAATGCTGAAAATAGGAGGAAGATGTGCCTGTATAGTACCTGACGGTGTACTCTTCGGTTCTTCCAATGCTCATAAAGCAATCAGAAAAGAAATAGTTGAAAACCAGAAACTTGAAGCGGTAATATCTATGCCTTCCGGAGTCTTTAAACCATATGCCGGAGTGTCTACAGGAATACTTATCTTTACAAAGACCAATCATGGCGGAACTGATAATGTATGGTTCTATGATATGACAGCAGACGGCAAGAGCCTGGATGATAAGAGAACACCGGTAGCAGAAAATGATATACCGGATATCATAGCTCGCTTTAAGAATCTTGATGGAGAAAAGGATAGAAAACGTACAGATAAGTCCTTCATGGTACCAAAGAGTGAAATAATAGAAAAAGATTATGATTTATCAATAAATAAATACAAGGAAGTTGAGTATGTTCCTGTAGAATATCCACCAACATCAGAGATTTTGGATGAAATAGAACGCCTAAATGAGCAAATAATGGAAGAGACTAAGGTGTTAAGAGAATTATTGAAAGGAATCTCAAATTGAGATTTGTGTGGGAAGGTAGATGGAATATAAGACACTTAAGGATATAGCAAAAATAACTATGGGACAATCTCCTGATTCATCCAGTTATAATAAAGAAAAAGATGGATTACCTTTCTTTCAGGGTAATGCAGATTTTGGTGAACTATACCCTAATGAAAGGATTTGGTGTAATGAGCCTAAAAAAGTTGCTATGCCAGGAGATATTTTGATTTCTGTTAGAGCTCCAATAGGTGCATTAAATTATGCTAAAGATAAAAGTTGTATAGGAAGAGGACTAGCTGCATTAACTGTAAAAAATATAGTTGAACGAAGCTATATTTTTTATATGCTAAGGGCAAGAAATAATTACCTTAATAGTAAGGGAACTGGGAGTACGTTTAAAGCTATTGGGAAAAATGTACTTGGAGAAGTACTAGTACCACAGATAAGCAGGGAAGAACAACAGAAATGTGTGAATATTATAGAGTTACTAGAATCTATTATAAGAGAAAGGCAATCTCAGATAGATAAACTTGATGAGCTTGTTAAAGCCCGATTTGTTGAACTCTTTGAAGAGATAAAAGAGATGTGCAATGTGGATTATTATATTAAAGAACTTATAGCTGGAAAAAGCCTTGCGAGTGAAGTTGAATGTAAGAATAAAGTTTTAAAGACAGGAGCAGCTTCATTTGATTATTTTGATGGTAGTCAGGTTAAAAATTTACCGATAAATTATGAACCTAAGGAAGAGCATTTAGTGCATAAAGGTGATATTATAATCAGTCGTATGAATACAGCTGAATTAACAGGAGCAGCTGCATATGTTTGGAAAGTATCAGACAATGTATACATTCCAGATAGACTTTGGAAAGCTGTAATAAGAGATGGAGTAAATCCAATATTTTTATGGAATATGTTGATTCAACCTTCTACAAAAGAACAGATTCAAAAGGTATGCTCAGGTACTAGTGGAAGTATGAAAAATATTTCTAAATCAGGTATGTTGGGGATAAGAGTTAAGAAAGTTGATACGCACCTTCAAAATGACTTTGCTAGTTTTGTTGAACAAGTCAACAAATCAAAAGTTGAAGTGCAAAAAGCATTGGACAAAGCTCAGTTATTATTTGATAGTCTTATGCAAAAGTACTTTGGGTAGGTGACAAATAGTAAAAACAGAACAAATGTATGAAAACATTTTGTTATTGAATAATTAAATCAGTATATATAATAAGGAATTGGATGGCGTAGGATGATGGTATACAAAGGAGAATACCATCATGGAAGACAAAATTGTAATAATACTAAACGAAATGTCAGAGTACTTATCTATTTCGCAGATGAAAAGGCTTCAGGAGGTAATCTTGAAAGCTTTTTCTGATTGTGAGGCTACTAAGCAGGATATACCGAACGAAGATTTCTTGAAACTATTTTTAGATGCAAAGAAAGTAGAAGGATGTTCTGAAAGGACGATACAGTATTATAAAGTAACAATAGAACATTTATTAAGGAATAAGGATACACCGGTAAGAAGAGTAACCACCGAAGAGATGAGAGAGTATCTCTCTAACTATCAAAAGATAAATAATTGTAGTAATACTACCATTGACAATATAAGACGAAATATTTCGAGTTTCTTTTCATGGCTTGAAGAGGAAGATTATATTCTGAAAAGTCCTTTGAAGCGTATTCATAAAATAAGAACTAAGACAGTGGTAAAGAGCGTTATTTCTGATGAGAGTATAGAAAGACTTAGAGATAATTGCTCATCAAAAAGAGATAAGGCTATAATAGACTTGCTGTATTCTACCGGTATAAGAGTAGGCGAACTTGTAAATTTAAATATCGGTGATATTGACTTGGAAGGTCGTGAATGTGTTGTATATGGTAAGGGAAATAAAGAGAGAAAAGTATACTTTGATGCCAAGGCAAAGGTACACCTTATTGATTACATTGAAAGTAGAGATGATGACAATGAGGCTCTTTTTGTTACATTAGATGCACCGCATGATAGATTGAAAATAAGTGGAGTAGAAATTAGATTAAGGCAACTTGGTAGAAAGCTTAATCTTGAAAAAATTCATCCACATAAATTTCGCAGAAGTATGGCAACCAGAGCTATAGATAAGGGAATGCCAATCGAACAAGTGCAGAAGATACTTGGTCACTCTCAAATTGATACTACAATGCAATATGCCATGGTAAACCAAAATAATGTAAAGAATTCCCATCAGAAGTATATTGCCTAATTTTTTAGCAACTTGAGATTTATATGGATGATTTATGACTAAATTAATAGAAATAACGGGTAAAGCTCTACTTGGAGAGTGGGGAACAGATGATGAGACTGGTGAAGGAATACCAGTGCTCAGAACTACAAACTTTACTAATAAGGGAGTAGTTGATTACAGTAATGTTGTCACAAGAACGATTACGAAGAATAATATAGATGAGAAATTCCTTAGATCAGGTGATATCATTATTGAAAAATCTGGTGGAAGTGATAAATATCCTGTTGGCCGAGTTGTATACTTTGATGGACCGAGTAATACATATCTTTTCAACAATTTCACGGGGGTACTAAGAGTACGGAATCAGGAAAAGTGGTTTCCAAAGTACGTATTCTATTCTCTTTATAGAAACTATAGAAGAGGTGGAACGAGGGCATTTGAGAACAAAACAACTGGATTACATAATTTAAAGACGGATGATTATGTATCTAGATACGAAGTTACTGGGGTTGATTATTCAAAGCAAAGGAAAATCTGTACTCATTTGGATATGCTTTACTCTATTATAAAGATGAGAGAGGAAGTGATTGTAAAACTAGATGAACTTATTAAAGCCCGATTTGTTGAACTCTTTGGTGATCCCATTAAAAACAATAAAGGCTGGGATATGCCTTTTATTGAAGATGTCGTTGCGAATGAAAAAAATGCTCTGAAAGCTGGGCCTTTTGGCTCAGCTTTAAAGAAAGAGTACTATGTAGAATCTGGTTATAAAATATATGGACAAGAACAAGTAATAAGTGGTGACCATACGTTTGGTGATTATTATATAGATGAAGAGCGATATAAGACTTTGAAAAATTGTGCTGTACAAGCAGGAGATGTGTTAATAAGTCTTGTTGGAACATATGGGAAATTGCTCATAATGCCTGAAATATTTGAGCCAGGAATTATAAATCCACGACTTATGAAGATTACTTTTGATAAAGATAAGGTAAATCCATATTATTTTAAATTTTTCTTCCAATCAGAGTCTTTGAAAAGATCCTTATCAGAGAATACGCATGGTGGAACGATGGATATATTAAATCTGAGAATTGTAAGAAAAATAGCCATGCCCTTGCCACCAGTGAAATTACAGAATGAATTTGCAGATTTTATTGAACAAGTCAACAAATCAAAATTGTCAGCCGCCTCGCAACCTCAAATCCATATATACAAAACCCTAACTTTACTGTAAAATAGTCATAGTTAACGATTTTCTTAATACAAAAGAGTTTTGCATAAATAAAATTTTAAGAATATTCCTATAAAGTTGAGATATTCTTTACTAAATACTGCTTACTAAAACTACGGGGAGGTTTGCCATGGGCAACTTTGACTATTTGAAAAAGGAAAAGAGATTTGATACCTTTTCAGATGTTGCTATTGCGGCAGAAAAAGTTTTATATATAGATCCGGGACTGTGTGTGATGAATTGCCGCAGAGCCATGGAGTTTGCTATTAAATGGATGTATTCGGTAGATGCTTCATTGACTAAACCATATCAGGACAATCTAATCAGCCTAATGAATACCGAAGAATTCAAAGATATTATTGATGCAGACCTGTTTAAGCGTATGGATTATATACGTAAGATAGGTAATGACGGTACTCACAATGCAAGGAAGGTAACAGAGGAGAAGGCAATACTTTGTCTCGAGAATCTGCATATATTCTTTGATTTTGTGAGCTATTGTTATGCGGATAATTATGTTGAACAAAGCTTTGATAAATCACTTCTGACAAAAGAGGTTGAGCCGCCAAAGACAACTGAAATTTCCGATATAGATTTGGATAAATTGATAGCAGAGAATGCATCACTTAAGGCTTCACTTACAGAGCAGAGAGAAGAAAAGATCCAAAGCTATGTTACAAAGCCGCTTGAACTCTCAGAATATTCAACAAGAAAAATGTACATTGATGTTATGCTGGCAGATGCAGGATGGAGAGAGGGTTCTGATTGGTTAAATGAGGTAAAGATAGATGGATTACCTACAGATTCAGGTGACGGATTTGTAGACTATGTACTTTATGATGCTTCTCACAAACCACTTGCAATAGTAGAGGCAAAGCGTACATGTGTGGATGTTGTGGCCGGAAGAAAACAGGCAAACGACTATGCAGACGTTATTGAGAAAAAATTCGGTAGAAGACCTTGTATTTTTCTTACAAACGGATTTGAGACCAGAATAATAGATGGTGATTATCCTGAAAGAAAGGTAGCAAGCGTATATTCAAAAGAAGACTTGGAAAAGATGTTCAACTTAAGAAAAATGAGAACATCTCTTGAAAATGTCGTTATAGATAAGAATATTGCCGGTAGATATTATCAGGAGGCGGCAATCAAGGCGGTATGTAATGCTTTTGATAAAAAACATCGCAGGAAAGCATTACTTGTTATGGCTACGGGTTCAGGAAAGACAAGAACTGTAATAGAGTTGTGTCATGTACTTCTTGATGCAGGATGGATTAAGAATATCTTGTTCCTTGCGGACAGAACATCTTTGGTAACTCAGGCAAAGAGAGCGTTTAGAAATAATTATCCTGACCTTTCAGTAACCAATCTTTGTGATGAAAAAGATAATTATAATGCTCATTGCGTTTTTTCTACATATCAGACTATGATGAATTGCGTAGATTCAGCTAAGGAAGAGGATAGAAAAATATTCACATGCGGACATTTTGATCTTGTGATATGTGATGAAGCACATAGGTCTATATACAATAAATATAAAAATATTTTTACATATTTTGATGCTCCTTTGGTAGGACTTACAGCTACACCAAAAGACGACATTGATAAAAACACTTATGAAAGATTTGATCTTGAGCAGGGAGTTCCTACATACGGATATGAACTTTCACAGGCTGTAAAGGATGGATATCTGGTTGATTTTTTATCAGTTGAAACGAAGCTTAAGTTTATTGAGGAAGGAATTGTGTATGCGGATCTTTCAGATGAAGATAAGAGCATATATGAGAATACTTTTGAGACAGAGGATGGTTATTTACCTGAGTCAATAAGCTCATCTGCACTCAATGAGTGGATATTTAATTCTGATACTATTCGTAAAGTTCTTGATACATTTATGAAGAACGGAATTAAAATAGATTATGGACAAAAAATTGGCAAGAGCATTATTTTTGCAAAGAATCATGCACATGCTGAGAAGATTCTTGAAATCTTTAATAAAGAGTATCCACATCTAACCGGATATGCTCAGGTTATTGACAACAGGATTAAATTTGCACAGCGTATTATTGATGATTTTTCGGATGCAAATAAATTTCCTCAGATAGCTATTTCTGTAGATATGCTGGATACCGGTATTGATGTTCCGGAGGTTGTCAATCTTGTTTTCTTTAAGAAAGTAATGAGTTATGCAAAGTTCTGGCAGATGATAGGACGTGGTACAAGATTGTGTTCTGGTCTTATTGACGGAGTTGACAAGTCTAAATTTTATATTTTTGACTTTTGTGGTAATTTTGATTTCTTTAGAATAAGTAAGGGTAAGGCTACAGATAATTCTATTCCTATACAGAGTGCCATATTTAATTTAAAGTTTGAAATTGCATATAGATTGCAGGATTTGGATTACCAGAGTGATGAGCTTAGAGCGTTTAGAAAAAGACTTGTTGAAGAGATGGTAGCAAAGGTATCAGAGCTTTCAAGAGACAGCTTTGATGTAAGGCAACATTTAAAGTTTGTGGAGTTATATTCTACTGAAGAAGGTTATAAGGCACTTACATTTGAAGATACTGTGTTGATAAGAGAAGAACTTTCACCTCTTATTTTACCTGAAGAT
Organism: Lachnoanaerobaculum sanguinis; assembly: GCF_033242365.1. NCBI lineage: Bacteria > Bacillati > Bacillota > Clostridia > Lachnospirales > Lachnospiraceae > Lachnoanaerobaculum > Lachnoanaerobaculum sanguinis. The sequence goes on along the minus strand of NZ_BTHK01000008.1, from coordinate 55,948 downwards.
GATGAAATCAGTGCAGTGCGTTTCGATGCATTGATGTATGGCATAGAGCTTGCATGCCTTGCAGGTAAATCATATAAGAGATTTGTTACTGATTTAAGGAAGAATGCGAAAAAACTTGCAAGTATTGCGAATATTACAGAAATAAATGAGCAATCAGACCTTATAGGAGATATATTACATACTGATTACATAGAGGGCTGTGGTGTAAACGAGTTTGAGATAATAAGAGAAAAGCTCCGTGGACTTATGAAGTATATCCCAAAGGGAGGTATTATATATGATACCAACTTTACTGACGATATTATTTCCATAGAATGGAATGACTCGGATCTTGAAAGTGATTCGCTGAAAAACTATCGTGCAAAGGCTGAATATTATATTAAAGAGCATCAGGACAATGAGGCTATACAAAAGTTGAAATCAAATATTCCTTTAAGCAAAGATGATATAAAAGAACTTGAAAAAGTGCTTTGGTCAGAACTTGGAACAAAAGAGGAATATGAGAAGGAATACGGACAAAAGCCACTTGGTGAGCTGGTAAGAGAAATAGTCGGTCTTGATATGAATGCAGCGAAGGAAGCATTTTCAGAGTATCTTGAGAACAGTAATCTTGACAGCAGACAGATTTACTTTGTAAATCAGATTGTAGAGTATATAGTTCACAATGGAATGATGAAGGATTTATCTGTATTACAAGACGCTCCATTTACAGACCAGGGAAGTATAGTTGAGATATTTACAGACTTGGGTGTATGGGCAAATATCAAAGGCATTATTGACAGTATTAATGAGAATGCTGCTGCGTAGTTGAGTTAGAATCAAAGAGGTACAAATTTTGAGAGTAATTGTTTGTGGAGGCAGGAATTTTCAGGATAGAGAATTTTGCTTTGAAAAGCTTGATGAGATTATTGGACAATTAGATAATGTTGAGATAGTATCCGGTCATGCAAAAGGAGCAGACACATTCGGTGAAGAGTATGCCTTGAAAAACTCTCTGAAGGTGTCTGTATTTAAACCTGATTGGAAGAAATATGGCAGAGGTGCAGGACCGGTCAGAAATAAGGAAATGTATAAGTACGCCTTAGAAGATGAGCCTATGGTTATTGCATTTTGGGATGGTGAGAGTAAAGGTACAAAAAGCATGATAGATATTGCATCAAAAGACGGTGCAAAAGTTCATGTGGTAGAGATTTAAAATTATTTATATGAAAACCTATTATATATGGATAGCTACATTCGAAGAGAATGACTTTGAACAGTATTGGGATAATGAGCCATATGAAAATGAATTAAAACTTTTCAAAGAGGGGCTTGGAGCTAAACCTGATATTAGCCTAAAGTGTGGCTTTTGCAGGGAAACGGGATTGGAAGAACTGGATGAAAAGGACTTTTGGTTTTGTTTTAGGGCTTCTTTATGTAATGTACGTGATCTTGCAAAAGATTATATCTCTGATTTGGATGAATTTGAGAGTGTGTGTAATGCAAAAGGGATTTTAGAAGGAAATGTTATTTGGGGAGTAGCTGTTAAAGATTTTCCGGATTTAGATTCGGAAGGTTGCAGTAGTATGAAGTATGTAGGTATATTAAAGGTGTAAAGTTTTCTTAATTCCATTTATTTTACTTTCTATATTGTGCTAATATATCAGAAAATAAATTTTACAAAGAATAAGTATATCAGTATTAAAATTTCAATACAGGGTATATGGGAGATATTTATGTACAAGATATTTGTATATGGGACTTTGAAATCTGAATATTTGCAAAATAAGCTCTTAGGCCATACTTTGGAATCATATGATGCAAGACTTGAGGGATATTCTATAAACATAGGTGAGAAGTATTTCAATGTAGTTCCAAATGAGGGAGGATGTGTTAAAGGTAAGGTTTTACTTGTAAATAAGGAGGACATGTTCTATATAGACCAATGGGAAGTAATTCCTATGTATATAAAGGCAAAGGTGAGAGTTCATTCCGAGTATGGTTATGAGGATGCTTTTATTTACATAAAAAAAGATAAGGAAGAGAAGATACATTTGCAGGATGATGTCAGCAATATGTGCAACAGTGAAAATCTTGAAGCTACAATTGATAAATTTGCAGATGTGAGAGATATGGAGTTTCCAGTCTGTGATCTATACCTTAATTATCCTATAGAAGACTTAAATAATCTATCAAAAAATAAGGATATATTCACTGAAAAAGTAAAAGAGGTAGTTACAGATAAAGAGTTTTCATTTATCGGATATGAGTATTTAAGCTACAAATATGGGGAGAATCAAGTAACTGTAAGAGTATCACTTTATATTATAGGAAATAATGAAAAAGCCACATTAAGCGTAATGCTACCTGTTTCGACATGTAATCCTGCAAAGTTTTGGGAGAAGGCTTTTACACGAGCGTTGGAAATAGAAGGAAGAAACTTTGCAGATTATATTTATTCAAAATATAATCTCAAAGTCTTGGATACACCGAAATTTATCATATATTCATCAGGTGAAATTGATGAGTCAAAAAGGCTTGATATTTTCTCGGTTGAAAAGTTTTTTAATAAAGCGTTTGATATTAGTAAAGCGGTAAATACGGATATTTCAAAAAACAAGGATGTTAAGATTTATATTTCCGATAATGTAAAAATAGAAATACCAAATAACTTTGAGGTTTGTTATAGCGACAGATTAAAATCTGTTATGTTGACTCTATCTATATAACATTCATCAGTAAAATATGATAAAATAGCCTATATCTATAGATAAGGAGAATACTATGTTGGAAGTAGGAATAAAGGGACAAAGAGAGACTATTGTAACAAAGGAAAATACTGCAGCAGGTATAGGAAGTGGAAGTTTAGAGGTGTTTTCCACACCGATGATGATACTTTTGATGGAAGAGTCATGTTTTATGAGTGTTAATGATATACTGGAGGAGGGATTTACTACAGTAGGCACTTGTGTAAATGTAAAGCATTTATCAGCCACACCGCTTGGTATGAAGGTCGTGATAAAGTCTGAGCTTATAAATGTGGATGGAAGAGCTCTTACATTCAAGGTTGAGGCATATGATGAAAAAGGTCTTATAGGAGAGGGAATTCACGAAAGATTTATTGTAAATAATGAAAAGTTCCAGGCAAAGACCGACAGTAAGTTAGATAAATAAGTAAATGGCTGTCACTCTAAAGGCATATACAATTTTTATTCTACTTTAATTGTATGTCTTAAGTGACAGCCTTTTTAAAATTCATTATTTTGCAACAACAAATTGGGTTTCAGTAAAATTCTCACCATCTAAAATATTGATTAATCGAAATGCAGGTCCGGTCGGATGTGTCCTACCACCCTCCCAAGCCTCGACAGTCTTTTTTGATACTCCCATATATGATGCAAAAACCGTCTGTGTCATACCTGCCCTTTTACGTATCTCTTTAATCTCATTGTTTGAATACTCTCTAACAGGCATAATCATATATGTTCTTTCTTTTGCCATTTTGCTACCATTTTCATGAGCTATAGCTTCTTCTAATCCCTCTTTCAAATCATCAAATAGTGAACTCATAGCTTCCTCCTATTCTTAGAAATCTCTTCCTTTAATGATTTTACCAGCTTTTTAAGCACATTCTTCTCTTCCATAGTAAGATTTTCCCGCTCTTTTTTCTCAAAAGCTGTTATCAAATATGTCACCTCATACTCAGCAAAATCAGTGTAACATACTCTTACCTTTCAGATTTAATAAATATATTATATACCCTATTTTATAGGGTGTCAACTTTGCTATTTTAAGACTATCTTTATTGGTGGTACAATTATTTTGTGATAGTATAGGATAAAAGGAGGACTTTATGAAAAAGAGTTTTATATATTTGATTCCTGCAATTTTTTTATTGGCAGGATGCGGAAAGAAGATTTCAATAACAATTAATACAAATGAAAGTACAGTGGCTGAAAGTTCTGCGAAAGAAAGCGTTCAGGAAACTGAAACAAAAGTACAAAATGACGTGGAAATGCTAAAGGCACATGTATATAACAAAATAGCGGGTGATGGAAATACAATACCTCAACTTAGTGTAGAGGGAAATGAAAAGTTAAATGACATTGTAAACAAAATAAATAATGATTGGGTGGGCGGATATTATCCAAGGATTAATCTGACTCGAACCGATACAAGTGTTTTCAGTGCATTGCTGGCTACTACCGTAATGAATGGAAGTACTGATACAAAAGAACTGCTTAGAGGAGTAAATATAGACTCAAATACAGGCAAGGAGCTTAAGATAGAGGATGTATTAAAGGATCCCACAGGTCTATATGATAGGATTGAAAAGGATAATTATCTTGCAGATGAATATGGAGAAGATATAGAGGGATTTAGTGAGAAGCTAAAGACTGTTCTGACAAATCCCGATGCTTTTAATTTGGGAGCAAATGATAAGGCCAATCTGGCGTGGACACTAAGTAGTGCCGGTATGATGATTTATATGACTGCAAAGGATGAATATACAGAAAGGATAGTTTCCTTACCTTTGGAGTTTGCAGTATATGGTGAGTTTTTTAATGAAGAGATACTTAGCTTGCCAAAGGATTACGCTTTTGAAATACCAATAGATAAAGAGGTAAAGATAGATCTTGACGGTAAAATTAGAACTGTTAAGATAGAACAGGATATTGACGAGTATCTTATGTTACAGAAGATAGATGTAACAATTGACGGTGAAAAAAGCACATATGAGGAAGATGCAAGCTATGGTATTTCCAAGGCAAGTGTGGTGAAAAAGGGAGATAATGCCTATCTCTATATTGAATTGCAGTATGACAATGATTACAACAGTATATCAATCATTGATTTGAATAATAAATCAGAAAAACTTGAAATTTCTGAAAGTTTTGCAGATACTTCTCTTTTAAATCCGGATGAATTTTATCTTGGAGACAGAATTTATACTATAAGTACCTTGGGTATAGAGGGAAGATATACTGTTGGAAATAAAGGAATGCCGAAGATTTTGGAAAACTACTATACAATTGCAACTCCTATACAATTGACAACTAAAATTTCTATAAAAGCTAAGAAATTGGACGGTATAAACGGTAAGGAAGTTGGGGATTATGATATTCCTATCGGCAGTGTATTGGTTCCGGTAGGTACAGATAAGGAGAGTTTTACCGATTATACAACTTCGGATGGCAGTCTTATTCGTATACCTATGGGAAAAGCTTCTGAATACGGTTTCAGTATAGAGGGAAAGAACATAGAAGATGTGTTTGAAGGTACAATCTTTGCAGGATAATGATATGTCTGAAGGTCAAATAATTATTCATGTGGATATGGATGCCTTTTATGCTTCAGTGGAGATGAGAGATGATAAAACTCTAATAGGTAAGCCGCTTATCATAGGTTCAATGCCTAATGAAAGAGGAGTTGTATCGACCTGTAATTATGAAGCCAGAAAATACGGTATTCGTTCAGGGATGAATATTAAAGAGGCGTTTAATCGTTGTCCTAAAGGAATATTTAGGCATCCGAATTTTGAGAAATACAAAAAAGTATCGGAGCGGTTGCATAAGATACTGGAAAGTTATACCGATGTAACGGAGTATATTGCGCTTGATGAGGGCTATCTTGATCTTACGGAAAAGGTGGATTCATGGGAGGAAGCAGGAAAAATCGGATTTGAGATCAAAAAAAGGGTAAGAGAGGAGCTATCTCTTACCTGTTCTGTAGGTTTGGCGTATTCAAAGACCGCAGCAAAGACTGCAAGTGAAGAGAAAAAGCCTGACGGATATTTTGAAATAAGGACAAGAGAAGATTTTGTAACATTGGTACTTGATAGAAATGTAAAATCATTATATACAGTAGGAGAAAAAACTGCCAAAAGGCTTCATTTATACGGTGTTGATACAGTAAGAGATTTACAAAATAAAAGTAATGAAGTGAAAATGTTTATGGGAAAGCAGGGTGAATATCTTGTTGATTTGGCTTTCGGTTATGACGACAGAAAGGTAATACCTTATAGGGAAGAGGATACAAAGTCTATCAGTAAGGAGTTTACATTTCAAAAGGATGTATCAAGCTTTAAACTTTTGTATGATGTGCTTTTTATATTGTCTTTTCGTGTGGCAGGGAGGGCAAAAAGACTTGGACTTTACGGGGAAGGAGTTTCCCTTAAAATCACTTATTCCAATATGAAGAGTATAACAAGATCCATGCTTATAAGTGCAAGTACAAGTGATGCCTATACCATATATGAAAATGCGAGCAATCTTTTAAAGAATATACCTAAAGGCGAGGTAAGACTTGTTGGTACAGGGCTTTACCATTTGAGAGAGGAAGATGGAAGACAGCTTAGTTTTTCAGATATTTTCTCTGTAGAAAAAGATATGGTAAAAGAGAAAGTCGAAAGTAAATGGCAGGAAATGAGCATGTATTATAATCTTAATTTTGATGAAATAAAGGACATGCAAAATAATGTAAAAGTATATGATTATATAGAGCGAATGAGGGAAGTAATGGACTCTATGCAAAAATATAACAGTTAAAAATTTGTGATATAATATATCCAAAAGATATCGGAAAGGATAGAATATGAGAACTTTTGATGAGCAGGCTATAGTTTCTATAGCACCTAATGCGAATGCGGTTTCAAACGGCAGAAAGCTGTCATCAGGAAACAGTTTTGTAAAAAGAATGAAGTCGGCTGATGACAGTCTTTATTTTGGTGAGTGCAAAGGAAGTGGAAAGAGCAATTATAATGTTTCCATAGACTTTGAAAAAGAGGGTGAACCGGTATTTCGATGTTCTTGCCCAAGTAGACAGTTTCCATGCAAACATGCTATAGGCTTGATGTTTGAGATGAAAGAGGGCAAGAGCTTTGAAACGGCTGAGATTCCTCAGGATATTTTGGATAAGAGAGAAAAGATAGAGGCAAGAGAAAAGAAAAAGGCCGAGAAGGAAATTGAAAAGGAGAAAAATCCTGACAAGCCGAAAAAAACAAGTGCAGCCTCAAAAGCGGCTAAAACAAAGAAGATAAAGAAGCAGATTGAGGGCTTGGATCTGTTAAAAGATGTTATGAGTCAAATAACCGGTTCAGGTGTGGCAGCTTGCGTGGATAAAGCATTTGATAAAAAATATGATGAACTGGCAAAACAGTTGGGAGATTACTATTTGCCGGGAGTACAGATAATATTTAAAAGATTTTTAAAATCTCTAAGAACGATAAAAAATGATTTGTTTATAGAAGAAATAATAAATGATTATCCTAAGAGCTATATAGATGAGTTAAGAAACGATTATCCAAATGACTATGTTGAGGAGTATTTGTTATCTTTAGCGGTAAAGGAGCTCACAAAGCTTAGATATATCGAAAAGAGAGCAAGGGATTACCTTAATAAAAAGCTTGAAAGTGATTCTACCGACCCTGATGATAATATACTATATGAGGCACTTGGCGGAGTCTGGAAGCTTGAAGAACTTGGTGAAACAGGTCTTAAAAAGGAAAATGTATCAATCGCAGAGTTAAGCTTTATGTCAGAATATGATGATGTAAAGGAAGAATATACAGATAAGGGCTATTGGATAGATCTTGATACCGGAGATATAAATTATACAGCCAATTATTGCCCTCTAAAGGCTAAAAAGTATATTCAAAGAGATGACAGCTTCTTTGGTAAAAAGTTCATTGAAAAGCTTTATTTCTATCCTGCTAATGAGGGAGAAAACAGAAGAATACGTTATGAGAGCAGTAGAGATGAGGATTTGGATATAGATGATATAAAAAAGATAAGAAGCTTTGCAAAGAAGAATATAACAGAGTTTTTAAAGCCTGCTAAAAACATATTGAAAGCTACTTTATCCGATAATGCTTATGGAGTACTTTTTGAGTTTGCAAAGATAGGTACAAACGGTAGTGATGTTGTAGCAGAGGATAAAGAAGGAAAGCAGATCTTACTAATGGCTATGACTAAGGATAAAACAGCTATGGACGCAATATTCGGACTTCCAAGTAAAGACTATCTTAAAAATCAGGTGTTATTCGGATTGGCACATTATGACTCAAGGTTGAAGCAGATTTGTGTAGAGCCAAGAAGTATTATCACGGAAAACGAAATACTCAGATTGGCATATTAAGGGAGGTTATTATGAATTTGGATATTTTATATAAATTACAGGCACAATTAAGAAATAGCATAATAACAGGCAGCTCTCTTATAAAGGAAGACTTCAGACTGAAAAAATGTGTAGACGATATGGAAGCACTTTCAAAGGCGGCACCTGTGTTTGCCCAGATCAAAAAGCAGGCAGAGGAGCTGTTTGTATGTGATAATCCCGGTGAGAAGACTTTGGATCTGCTTGCACTTGTGGATGCGGTACTTGAAACTCAAGCCGGAACATATGAAAGCAGTGAGCTTTCAGATATTGAAAAAAGCTGTGGAAGGGTCAATGGAAATTATTCTTATAAGATGCTTGAGCCTATTATAACTGCACTTACTACAACAGGAAGCGGTAGATGGGATATATTGGTTGAAGCCAGAAAAGAAAACCCTGATATCTTCTTAGACTATAGAATATTGCCGAAGTTTATTGACGGACTGGGAGACGGATACAGTGAGATCTCATTTATGATCGGAAGATGGATCATGGAATATGGCAAGATGATGATAGAGCCGTTAAAAAAAGGCTTTGACCCTATGGGAAAAAGTGAAATGTATCTAAGATTTGATATTATCGCGGACCTTGCAAAAGAAGAAGAAAATGATTTTTATTTGTCTGTTATAAACGGCGAAGCAAGAAAAGATATAAGAAAAAGGGCTATAAGGTCTTTGAAGTATAGTGAAGATAATATAGACTTTTTGATAGAACTTGCAACAACAGCTGACAAAGCAAGTAAAACTGATGCTATAGAGACTTTAAAGACATTTAAGAATCCGAAGGCGGTTGAATTTTTGAAAACTGTAGAAGTAAAGAAGAAATAAAAGGTGATAGATATGAGCGAAGAATTACAAAGACTTCCTGCGGAGGTCATGTTCCAAAAAGAAATAGATGCACTTATTGCGGCTGAAAAAAATCCGATTCCTACCGGGTGGAAGATGTCACCAAAGTCTGTACTTACTTATATTATGGGCGGTGAGTGCAATGGTGTGAAAATAATGCCTAAGTATATAGGAAATAAAAGAATAGTTGAAATAGCAATAGCTACTTTGGTAACAGACAGAGCGCTTCTTTTGATAGGTGAGCCGGGTACTGCAAAGTCATGGCTTTCAGAACATCTATGTGCTGCTATAAACGGTAACTCAACCTGTGTTATACAGGGAACTGCAGGAACTACAGAGGAGCAGATAAGATATTCATGGAATTATGCAATGCTTATTGCAGAAGGCCCAAGTGATAAGGCAATTATAAAGAGTCCTGTTTTTGAGGCTATGGAAGAGGGAAAGATTGCCAGATTTGAAGAGATTTCTCGTTGTGCTTCCGAAGTACAGGATGCCCTTATTTCAATTCTTTCTGAAAAGAGAATTTCTATTCCTGAGCTTGGTAAGGACAGTGCGGCTAAGAAGGGATTTTCCATAATAGCTACAGCTAATACCAGAGACCGTGGTGTAAATGATATGAGTGCCGCTCTAAAGAGAAGATTTAATATAGTGGTGCTTCCAAGTCCAAATACTCTTGAAGAGGAGATGGATATAGTAAAGACCAGAATAGAGAAGCTTTCAGAGGGTATGGCATTGCTTTCAAAGGTGCCTGAGGCTGAGGTAATAAAAAAGGTTTGTACAATATTCAGAGAACTCAGACAGGGTGAGACACTTGACGGAAAGCAAAAGATAAAATCTACAGCAAATGTACTTTCCACTGCAGAGGCTATATCCTTACTTACAAACAGTATGTCTTTGGCAGGCAGCTTTGGAAACGGAGAGATAAGTGATGCGGACCTTGCAGCCGGACTTCAGGGTGCAATAGTAAAAGAGGATTCTAAGGACTCAAAGGTTTGGGAAGAGTACCTTGAAAATATAATGAAAAAGCGTGGAAAAGAGTGGATCGGACTCTACAATGAGTGTAGGATGCTCAATGGCTAGGAGGCAGCCATGAAAACTTTTGGAATTAGACATTTTTCACCTGCCGGAGCTTATTTTGTAAGGCAGTTTCTGGATAAAATAAAGCCTGATTTGGTGCTTATAGAGGGGCCGGCGGATTTTGACTTTTTAATAGATGATATTGTTTCAAAAAAACTTGTTCCTCCGTTTGCTATTATGGCATATACAAAGGAAGCACCTATTGATACCATACTCTATCCTTTTGCAGAATATTCGCCTGAGTATCAGGCCATTCTTTGGGCAAGGGAAAATAATAAGGAATGTCATTTTTTTGATTTGGAATCCGATATAATGCTGGGATTTGGAAGAACAGATGATGATACTAAAGATGAAGAGACGATTTCTAAAGAACCTGAAAAGAATAAATCAGATGTGGATATGGAAGGCTTTTGGGAGAGAAACTTAGAGCAGAGTGAGAATATGGATGCCTACAGAGCGGGCAGTGCTTTGTTTGGTGAAAGCCTTAGAAAAGATACGAAATCAGATGAAAAATCTTTTGCAAGAGATATAATTCGTGAAAGCTTTATGAAAAGAAAGATAAATGAATATATAAAAAAGGGATTTGATTCGGAAAAGATAGTAGCTATAACAGGTGCCTTTCATACATCAGCTATTGAAAACCTTGAGGGTGAAATGTCCGATAAGGAATATAAGGGATTAGAAAGAAGAGAATCCAATATCACATTGATGCCATATTCATACTACAGACTTAGTAAAAGAACCGGTTATGGTGCGGGAAATGCGGCACCGGCATATTATGAGTTACTTTGGCAGGGATTTTTAAGTGGAGATATTACTTATCATGAAAGAAAGTATCTGAGCAGTTTGGCAAAGTATATGAGAGAGCATGGCGGAATCGTTTCATCCGCTCAGGTAATAGAGGCGACAAGGCTTGCAAGAGAGCTGGCTATTATTCGTGGTGGCTCTGTTCCTACACTTGAAGATTTAAAGGATGCAAGTATTACCTGTATGGGTGGTGGAAGCTTCGGTGAGATGGCAATGGGCTTTGCCGAAACCGATATAGGCAAAAAGATAGGCAGTGTTCCTCAGGATGCTATGCAGACTTCCATACAGAGTGATTTTACTTTAAAACTTAAACAGTTAAAACTTGAAAAGTATAAAGAACTTGTAGCAACCCCATTGCAGCTTGATTTAAGAGAGAACTTAAGAGTAAAGTCAGAGGAAAGTGCTTTTCTTGATTTGAACAGGTCTTTTTTCCTCTATAGACTGGTTGTACTTGGAATAGATTTCGCCAAGATCAAGAAAAGTAATCAGGATAATGCAACATGGGCAGAGAACTGGATACTGCAATGGACACCTGAAGCTGAAATACAGATAGTGGAAAGTGTTTTAAAGGGAGATACTATCGTAGATGCTGTAGCATTTGTGTTGGGTGAGAAGCTTTCTGAGGCGACAAAGATATCTGAAATAGCGGAGGTTATAGAAGATGCATTTAACTGTGGATTGCCAAAGATAGTAGAGGGTGCGAAAAGAAGTCTTGATGAAATGGCAAACGGTACAATAGCTATGTGTGATATCGCGGATACTGTGAGCAAACTTTCAAATATGATCTCATTTGGTGATATAAGAAAACTTGACAGAGAACCTTTGGTGCCTATTGTAAAAAGACTTTGTATCAGAGCTTCTCTTATGCTGGTGGGAGAATCGGCATGTGATGATATAGCTGCAGCTACATTGGCAGATGATATTCAAAAAATACATAGTGTTTTTATGATGCAGGATTTTTTGGATGAGAGCTTTTGGTTTGATAAGCTTATAGAACTTTCAAACAGAGATGATTTGAATACTAAAATATCAGGACTTGCCACAGCAATACTTCTGGATGCAGGTAAGATAGATGAGGTTACTCTTAGAATGGAGGTTTCAAGACGACTTTCTATGGGTATGCCGGCAGAACTTGGTGCAAATTGGTTTGCAGGGTTGTCTATGAGAAATCACTATGCTCTTATAGGCAGGCTTACACTCTGGGAGAGTCTTAGTGAATACTTGGATACTTTGGATGAAGAGGAATTTAGACGCTCTGTGGTATTTTTAAGGAGAGCCTTTGTAGAATACAGTGCAAAGGAAAAGGATATGATTGCAGAGAATCTGGGTGAAATATGGGGACTAAATGCACAGGCGGTAAGCGAAATAATCAACTCTGAGATAAAGGAAGTGGATACGGAGATACTTGAAGACTTTGATTTCGGAGACTTTTAGGAGATATAAATGGATACAAATGAAAGACTGAGGCGTTGGAGGCTGATACTTGGATCCGAGGCTGAAAAAAGAATTGACAGTATGGATGACGGCAATGCCCTCAGTCAGGAAGATCTTATGATGGATATGGCTTTAGATGCCATCTATAATAGGGATATGAAATTCAGCTTTGGAGGAGGAGCCGGAAGGGGTGCTTCAAGTCCACAGATAAGCAGATGGCTTGGAGATGTAAGAACACTTTTTGATAAGGATCTTGTAAAGATAATCCAGTCTGATGCTATGGAAAGATGTGGTTTAAAACAGCTTATATTTGAGCCGGAACTTCTAAATAATATAGAACCTGATATGCAAATGGCAAGTATGATACTTACTCTAAAGGATCAGATACCAAAACAAAGTAAGGAAAATGCAAGAGAATTTATCAGAAAAATAGTGGAACAGATAAATGCATTACTTGAAACGGATTTAAAAAGAGCGGTTACAGCAAGTATAAATAGAAAGTTGCATTCTCCTATACCGTCAGCATCTGCACTTGATTTTCAGACTACAATAAGGAAGGGAATCAAGGATTATAATGCAAAGCTAAAGAAGATTATTCCGCAAAAGTATTATTTCTTTGAAAGAAGTGCTACAACGGCAGCCAATAAATATACTGTTGTTTTGGATATTGACCAGAGCGGTTCTATGGGAGAGTCGGTAATTTATTCATCTATAATGAGCTGCATACTGGCAAGTATGAGTGCTATAAAGACTAAGGTAGTGGCTTTTGATACCAATATAGTGGATCTGAGTGAAAAATGTGAGGACCCTATTGATTTGCTTTTTGGATTTACGCTGGGTGGCGGAACAGATATTGAAAAATCTATAAAATATTGCTCTAAATATATAGAGAACCCTAAAAAGACTATTTTCTTTTTGATTTCAGATCTTGAAGAAGGCGGAAATCGTGCAGGACTTCTTAGAAGACTGACACAGATGAAGGAAGACGGCGTAATTGTTATCTGTCTGCTTGCGATATCTGATGACGGAAAGCCTTTTTATGATGCAAATATGGCAGGAAAAATTGCCGCTCAAGGTATTCCTTGTTTTGCAGCAGCACCACAGATGCTACCAAGGCTGCTTGAAAAAGCAATGAAAAATGAGGATATGAGTGAGTTTGCTACCGGTAAATTCGGGGTGGAAAAATAAAAATTAAATTTATATTGTGACCTTATAACATTTTTCCGTCTGTATAATTGAGTGAGGTAATCACAGTAATATTTTGTTTAAGGGGATAAGAAAATGAGAAGATTATTTACTGTTACATTGGGAATACTCTGTGTGGCTTCAATTATGGGTTGCGGTGCAAAGGCGAATAATACAGAATCTCAGGCAACTACAGCATCACAGGAAAGTACACTTACTAAAGAAGCAGAAGAAATAAGTGAAACAAATGAATCTACACCTATAACAGGTGGATGGGCAATAAATAATGATTTTGACGGAATCGATGATGCAAATGCTATGTCAGCTTTTGAAAAGGCTACAGAGGATTTGGATGGCTACAGATATGATGTAGCAGCGGTACTTGGTTCGCAGATTGTTGCCGGAACAAATTATTTATATCTTTGCAGAGCGGAAATGGTAGTACCGGATGCCAAGCCGGAGTATGTAATTTTAAAGGTATATGAGGACTTGGAAGGAAATGCTGAAATCACAGGCAGCCTTAGACTTTTGGAAGGAAAGGAAGGCTGGGAGTACAATGATGCAAATCCTTATATGGATGAAAATGAAGAGGTCAAGGTTGCTTTTGATAAGGCACTAGAAGGCTTAACAGGAGTGGAGTATAAGCCGATTGCATATATAGGTTATAAGGATAATTCATATGCAGTGCTTACAAAGATAACAATTACCTCAGTAGAGCCTTTAACAAGTCTTTCAATGGTATATATTACAAAAACAGACAGTGGGGCTATGATTGATGATATATATGATATTGATATGTCTTTGGAGAATGTAGGAGAGCAATAATTTAATTTTATTTATGGGACAACTTAGTCTGTTGTAGGAACTGTTAAACGAATAATTTATAAAGGGGGAAATATGAATTTTAGGTTCGCAAAAAGAGAAGATACCGATTTAATACTTTATTTTATAAAGGAGCTGGCCCTTTATGAGAAAATGCTTGATGAAGTGGTAGCTGATGAGAAGACATTGGAAGAATGGATTTTTGATAAGCAGAAAGCGGAAGTTATTTTTGTAATGGAGAATGAAAAGGAAGTCGGGTTTGCACTTTTCTTTCACAACTTTTCTACATTCTTAGGCAGAGCCGGAATATATCTTGAGGATCTTTTTGTACTGCCTGAGTTTAGAGGAAGAGGATATGGCAAGGCTTTATTAAATAAGCTGGCCTCCATCGCTGTAGATAGAGGTTGTGGCAGACTTGAGTGGTGGTGCCTTGACTGGAATAAGCCAAGTATTGAGTTTTATCTGTCTCTGGGTGCCAAACCCATGTCAGACTGGACGACATACAGGATTGCAGGGGATACATTAAAGAGGATGGCGGAATTGTAAAATATATAATTGTTAATGTTGATGGCCGCAATGACAGGCGATAAAAGATTTGAGGAAACTATAAATGATTTAAACGGAAAGGAGAGAGTGACTATGTGTGAAGTACTTGATAGAGTAGAGGCAAAAGGTATTGAAAAGGGTATTGAAAAAGGCATTGAGAAAGGAATTGAAAAAGGTGCAGATATCATAAGCAAACTGAATGAAATATTGGTAAAGGAAGGTGATTTGGAGAAGATACTTAAAGCCAATACTAATAAGGAATATAGAAATGAATTACTCAAAAAGTATAATTTGATGGATGAATTTAAAAACTGAGTTTATAATAGGACCTGAAAAAGGTACTGTAAAATCTGATTTACAACGATTTTGCAGTACCTATTTTTCTATATTATTATCTCAGCCCTGCTTCCGCCGGTCTTGTCCTTTTTTACAATAATTTGTTTGTCGATTTTTTGCTTGAGTTCACCCACATGGGAGATGATGCCGATAAGCTTATTGTTGCTTGCAAGTGATGCAAGGGCATTCATTGCCTGAGCGAGGGAGTCTTCATCAAGTGAGCCGAAGCCCTCGTCTATAAACATAGTATCAAGTTGTATACCGCCGGCAGATGATTGAATTTCATCAGAGAGTCCAAGTGCTAAAGCTAAAGAAGCTTTAAATGATTCACCACCGGAGAGTGATTTTACACTTCTTGTAGTACCGTTGTAGTGGTCTATTACATCAAGATCAAGTCCGGTTTGTCCGACTTTACTAAGGGATTCCTCTCTACGGATAAGATCATATTGACCGTCTGTCATTATCATCAGTCTGGCGTTTGCTCTTGAGATAATTCGGTCAAAGTAATGCATTTGAATATAGGTTTCAAGCATTATCTTATCTTTCCCGGTGATAGTGCCGTTTGCAGTATCTGAGAGAGCTTTTACCCAGGTGTATTTTTTCTCAATATCTATAAGCTCGGAGGATTTGAGCTTTATATTATCGTGATTTGACTTATTATTTACTATTCGGCTATGAATA
This sequence comes from Lachnoanaerobaculum sanguinis, assembly GCF_033242365.1. Taxonomy (NCBI): domain Bacteria; kingdom Bacillati; phylum Bacillota; class Clostridia; order Lachnospirales; family Lachnospiraceae; genus Lachnoanaerobaculum; species Lachnoanaerobaculum sanguinis. The sequence continues at coordinate 40,082 of NZ_BTHK01000008.1, read as the reverse complement.
TTCTCCTTATTTTTATTAAACTGAATTTTGTTTGCAGTAAGTCCAACCATTTTTTGTTTTTCAGCTTCAAGATCAATTTCCTGCTTATTTTCCATCTGCTTTGAAAGCTCATCCTTTGTAGCATTGGCTGAAGCCAGATTTTCACTGCACTCATTTAATCTCTTTGCAGCCAGCTCTATATCTTTTTTTATTTTTAAAATCATTTCTTGATTCTTTTGTATTTCCTTGGTTGCTTCAAGCTTTGAAGCAAATGCAAGTTTTGATTTTAAATCAATAATTCTCTTATTTAGTGAGTTATTCTCAGATGTCAAAGTACTTATTGTATTGCTGATAGCAGTTATACCGCTTTGCAATTCTTCTACCCTTGCACGTGACTGAGGAAGTCTGACTTCAATAGCTTCTTTTCGGGCAATGTTTTTTTCTTCCGTCCGGATATTTTGGTCAAGTACTTTGATATTACTTTCAAGTTCGGTTATTTTTGACCTTGTAATATCGGTGGCATTATTCATATCGATATCACCAAGAAGTTCCTTGATAGAGGACACTGTAGCATCTGTCTTCTCGTTCTTTATACCTCTTAAGTTTCCGGCTCTAAGGCTGGCATCATTTGCCTCGGCATTCGCCTTTGAAAGCTTGGATTGGAGAGCATCCAGTTCATCCTTTTCTGGAACATCAGTGGGCTTGACGGCTTTTTGCGGGTGTGATAGGGAACCACATACAGGACAGGGCATATTATCTACAAGGGTTTCTGCCAAAAGACCTGCCTGAGCATCAAGATAAAGATTGTTTTTCACTTTAAAAGATAGGTCAAGCTCGTTTGCTATAGCTTTTTTCTTTTCGTATATTACAGTAGCCTCTTTGTACTCTGCGGCAATTTGTATCAGACTTTCCATGCTCTTTAATAAAGTATTTAACTTTGAGAGGCTATCCTTATAAACAGACTTTTGATTTTCAAATAAAATCTTTTGCTCTCCAGATTTTTGTAGAGCTTTTGATTCTTCACTCAATCGCTCGATTTCAGCTTTTAAATCTTCTATATCTTTTCCTGTTTTTATAAGCAGAGCATTGTTTTTCTCTATATTTGCAACATTATTCTTAAAGGCTGATTCTTTTTGGCTTAATTCATCATACTCAGACAATTGAGACTCTATAGTTGCAGAATCCTTAGTAAGCTTTTCCTGGAGTGATGTTTTTTTCTGTTCGTCTTCTAAAGCTTTTGTTAAAGAGAGCTTGTCTTCAGTGAGTCTTGAAATCTGTATTTCATTTTGCTCAAAGGCTGACTTTGCTTTCAGATAATTCTCGCCACGCTCAATATTTATCTTTAATACATCAAGTTGCTTTTCTATTTCAGATATCGAGTCAGCAGTCTTTTCTTCAGCTGCAATATCTTCTGATATAAGTTTTTCAATAAGCTCAATACATTCATCTGTAGGTAATTCAGAGTTTTTTGCCTTTGTAACCTCTGTATAAAGCAGTGAGGAGTCATCACAACTTATTCCTGAGATATACTGTGAAATACTTTGCTTTATTTTTGAGCAGGAGTTATCAAGAGCGGATGCTTCTGACTTTAACCTGCTTTGCAGATCTGAATAAAGTTTTGTTTTAAATATATGCCTGAATATTTCTATTCTGTCTTTAGTAGGTGCTATTAAAAGTTTTAGGAAATCTCCCTGTGCAATCATTGCTATTTGACAGAACTGATCTCTGTTAATACCTATGATATTGTTTATTTCCTTATCAACCTCTCTGGTTTTGGTGATTGGTTTTCCATCGGGAAGAATAAGCTCCACAGCTGCAGTCTGCTTTGTAAGCCCTGATCCTCGTTGTGCCGCTCTTTCATATTCCGGATTTCTTTTGATGGTATATTTCTTTCCCTTATAATTGAAGATAAGTTTCACAAATGTAGGTGTTTCATCGCTTGCATACTTTGAGCGAAACATGGAAACTTCTCTGTTATTACCGCTTGGATCCCCGTAAAGAGCATAGGTAATAGCATCAAAAATAGTTGTTTTACCGGCGCCTGTATCACCGGTTATAAGATAAAGACCGCCTGTACCAAGCTTGTCAAAGTCAAATTCCGTTTTGCCGGCATAAGGTCCAAATGCAGAAACTGTTAATTTTATAGGTCTCATTATTTATCCCTCCAAATATCTTCAATAATATTTTTCATAAAATCTTTTTGTATATCATTTAAATGTTGACCGTTTCTTGACTCATAGAATATATCAAACAATTCAAGAGGTGACTTTGATTCCATATCATTGATAAGGTTTATCTCGGCACTGTTTCTTGTTCTTTGATTGTCATAATCAAGCTTCATTATATTTTTGTAAACCACACGAAGTTTTGTTATAACATCCTGTATATCATCTTCATCAGTCAAGGTGATATGAAGGTAGTCATTTCTTAAAGTACTGCCTTCATAAAAATCTTTAAGCATAATTTCATTATATTTACCTTTTATTTCCACCATATCACGAAGCGGTGTGAGAGGAATGAAATCAAGTTTTATATTTCCTTTTTCTTTTATATCAATTACGGTTATACTCTTGGTATCATTTGCTTCAGAGAATGAGTACTTTAGCGGTGTACCGCAATATCTTATATACTCACTTCCACAGTTTTGCGAACGGTGAATATGTCCAAGTGCCACATAATCAAAGTCTTTAAAAACGCTTGCATCTACATTGTCACTACCGCCAACGGAAATATCTTCTGATTCTGTTCTTGAAGAGCCTGTAACAAACTGGTGAGTGACAAGGATATTTCTACTATCAGTATCTATAGGCATATTATCGATTACAGTGGAGACGGCGGCGGTATATGAATTTATTTCTTCATCCGGAAAATATCTTCTAACATTAACAGGTTTTATAAAAGGCAACATGTATATATTTATCTTTCCAAAATCATCAGAAAGTTCAATTGGAGAAATATTGCCGTTATAAACCGGAGACAGATGTATGCCTGCTTTATCAAACAGTCTGGAACCGAATGCAATACGCTCTGCAGAATCATGATTGCCGCTTATTATAAAAACATTTAGTTCTCTCTGTGACAGTTTATAGAGAAAATCATCAAAAAGCTCCACCGCTTCGGCAGGAGGAATGGGCTTATCATAGATATCACCGGCAAGTATTATACCGCTTGGTTGTTCCTCATCTATAATATGAATGATTTTATTGAGGATATAGGTCTGGTCTTCCAGCATTGAAAATTCATTTACACGTTTTCCAAGGTGTAAATCGGATAGATGCATAAGCTTCATGAGCTGATTCCTTTCACTTGTATGATTACGGATTTTATTCTTATAGCTAAAAAACCATATAAAAAATAAATATATTATAGCTTTAAGTATAAAAATATATATGTTAATATTATAGCATAAGGAAGAAGGATAGTGAAAATTTTTAGACTATTTTCTTTGTTTTGCGTGCATTAAACTATAAAATATAAAAGGAAGTTGACTTATGAATTTTTGGATTTTTATGCTTGTAATGAACTTACTTACTCCTTTTGTTATGATAATTTACGGACGTGTCTTTGAAAAAAAGCCTCCCAAAATAGCAAGAAGTAAGTTTGCATTCGGATACCGTACTGTAATGTCTATGAAAAATGAAGAAACATGGGAGTATGCACATAGATTTTTTGGTAAGCTCTGGTTTAGATTCGGTATTGCAGTAGGGTTAATAAGTATAATTGTATTATTCTTTTTTATCGGAAAAGATAAAGATACTGTGGGATTTGCCGGAATGATTATATGCTATGTTCAGTTGGTAGCAATGCTTTTGCCGGTTATTCCGACAGAAATATCACTTAGAAAAAGATTTGATAAAAATGGAAACAGAAAGGACAAATAATGAGAAAAGTTAAGCTTTGCACTCTATGCTATATTGAGAGAGATGATAAATATTTGATGCTTCATAGAGTAAGTAAGAAAAATGATATAAACAAAGATAAGTGGATAGGGGTTGGCGGACATTTTGAGGAAATGGAAAGTCCTGAGGATTGCCTTGTCAGGGAAGTAAGAGAAGAGACGGGATATGAACTTTGCGATTTTGATTTTCGAGGTATCGTAACCTTTGTATATGGTAAAGCAGGAGAGGAAGTTGTAGAGTATATGCACCTTTTTGTCGGAAGAAATGTAGTAGGGGATCCCATAGAATGTAATGAAGGTGTATTAAAATGGATAGATAAAAAAGAGGTGTTGAATCTAAATTTATGGGAAGGTGATAAAATTTTTCTGAAGCTTTTAGAAGAGAGAGAGGAATTTTTCTCACTTAAACTGGTGTATAATGAGGATGAAATACTGAGTGAAGCTTTCCTGGATGGAAAATCAATGGATATATAATCATAGATGAATTTTCGGAAGCAATATTGTATAATAAAATAAATCATTGGATTTGAGGGGGAATTATGGAAAAGAAAATTCGTATAAAAGGTGAAATATACTTATTACTGTCCGGATTTTTCTTCGGACTGCAGCCTTTTTTTGCAAAGATCATATATGCTCACGGCGGAGACGCATATAGTCTGCTGGTGCTTAGATTTTTGATAAGCGGAGCGGTATTTGCCGCCATTTATATGATGCTTGGACAAAGTATTTGGTTAACTAAGGATGAGTTTATATCAATATTTATTTTGTCTGTTCCTGAAGTTATTATGTGTATATTGTTATTTTTATCATACAGCTATATATCATCAGGTTTGGCTTCGACATTGCATTTTTCATATCCGGCAGCAGTTATTTTACTTGAGTTATTGATTTTTAGAAAAAAAATAAGTAAGATAAAGCTGTTATGTTTATTGTTCTGTGCAATAGGTATAGGTGTGTTCTATCAACCTGACGGAAATATAAATATTTTGGGAATGGTTATGGCACTTGCCTCAGGTGTAGGTTATGCCATATATATTATAGTGTTGACACATGGAAAAGCGGGTAAGATACCTGTAATTAAAATGTCTGCATGGCTTTCGTTTTTACTTGCAATAGAGATTGCCATAGTTATGCTTGTATCCGGTAAGTTCAGATTTCAAATGGATACCACAGCTATAGGAATGAGTGTATTTATGGCGGCTGTTATATCTACATTGGCACTTGCAACATTCCAAATCGGTGCACCTATGTGCGGAGCTCAGACGGCGGCACTTCTTAGCACTATAGAGCCGGTGAGCAGTATTTTACTTGGAGTAATATTCCTTGGAGAACATATGAGTCTGAGGATTTTTGTCGGTATATGCTTTATACTGATGTCAATAGTGATTCAAATTAAAGAAAAGAAAGAATAAGGATTTGAAGGGAGTTATATGAAATTAGCGGTAGCTTTACAGGAAAGAGCAGATCTCAATATCAAAATAGAAGATTTGAAGGGTAGATTAAACAGAAATATATTGGTGCAGGAAGGAGAAAAGCCTGCAGAAGATCCTAAGGATTTAAAAAAGGAGCTTGATGCCTGTATTAACAGATTGGAATATTTGATAGCTGCTATCAATAAGACAAACTGTGAAACAAAAGTTGACGGAAAGTCTATTACAGAATTGCTTGCAAGAAAGGATGCTTTGCAAGTAAAGTCATCTGCTTACAGAGACAGTGTGTATGTGGGAAGCAGCAATACAGACAGAGCCAGAAATACAGAGATAAAGATAGTTCCTGTGATAGATGTTAAGGCTTGGCAAAAAGAGGCTGATGAGACAGCAAAAGAAATCAGACTTATAGATAATAAAATCCAGGAAACAAACTGGACTACTGAACTTATAGAATAATATTTTTTAGATGGTAGCATATTCAGGGCGAGTAAAAACGGCGTTTGCGCACATATTGGGGCCTTGGGCAAGCATTTGTTTATAGTTATGCCCCGACAGTGTACAAGTGTATTGTTATAAATTACTGTTATTACCGATTACTGACTGTTTGTGTGAGGGAGGGAAGTGGGATTATGATAAAAACAATATCAGATTATTGTAAAGAAAAATTTGGAACAAAAGTGTACAGATTGGCACTGACTACAGGAGCCACCTGCCCCAACCGTGACGGAAAGGTTGGGGTAGGTGGCTGTAGTTTTTGCTCTGAAAAAGGCTCGGGAGAGTTTGCAGTAAGCGCCAACGATATAAAAGAGCAAATAGAAAAAGCGAAAAACTTGATTTCAGCGAAGATTCCGGGCTCAATAAAGGAATGCGATAGAAAATATATTGCTTATTTTCAATCATTTTCAAACACGTATGGAGATACGAAGAGACTAATCAGCTTGTTTGAGAAGGCTATACAAAGAGATGAAATAGTGGCACTTTCCATTGCTACAAGGCCCGATTGCTTTAGTGAAGAGATGTTGGACGGACTTGAGCGTTTAAATCAGTTAAAGCCTGTTTGGATAGAACTTGGTCTTCAGACTATAAATGAAAACACTGCAAAGGCGTTTAACAGAGGTTATACACTTGATGTATTTGAAAAGACATATGATGAGCTGAAGCAAAGAAATTTTGAAGTAATAGTACATATGATTCTTGGGTTGCCGGGTGAAAGTAAAGAGGATATGTATGCCACAGCTAAGTACCTTGCCAAAAAGAAAATAGACGGTATTAAGATACATGGACTTCATGTACTAAGAGGAACAAGACTTGCAAAGGAATACAAAGATCAACCGTTTAAAATAATGAGCCTTGAAGAATATACCGAGGTACTTATAAATTGTTTAAAAATACTTCCGGAGAGTACAATCATACATAGAATGACCGGAGACGGAGATAAGAAGCTTCTTATTGAGCCGATGTGGAGCGCAGACAAAAAAAGAGTACTCAATTATATAAATAAAAGGATCAGAGAAGAATTTTTATAAGGCTTGCAAGAACATATGTTTTGGTCTAAAATGAAATAAAGAAAACTTTTAGAGGTATTATGTCTACTATATACGATAAATTAAATGATAAACAAAAACAGGCGGTTTTTACTACAGAAGGTCCCCTTTTACTTTTGGCGGGAGCGGGTTCCGGAAAAACCGGTGTACTGATGCACAGGATTGCATATTTGATAGAGGAAAAACATGTAGATCCCTATAATATTATGGCAATCACCTTTACAAATAAAGCTGCCAAGGAAATGAAAGAAAGAATAGGTAAACTTATAGGTGAAGAGGGAAATTTTGTTTGGGTAATGACATTTCACTCAAGCTGTGTAAGATTCCTTAGAAGATTTATTGATAAGATTGGTTTTGACAACAGTTTTACGATATATGACAGTGATGATCAAAAGACTCTTATGAAAAAGATTTTCAAAGAGAATGATATAAACACAAAAGTATATAAAGAAAGAGCAGTACTTAATATTATTTCCAGTTGTAAGAATGAACTTATGTCACCGGCAGAATTTATGAAGTCTGCCATAGACTCATATGAAAAGGGAGTAGCCAGACTTTATGAGATATATCAAAGTGCTCTAAAAAAGAATAATGCCCTGGATTTTGACGATCTGATTTGCAGAAGTGTTGAGCTTTTTGAAAAATGTCCTGAAGTGCTTGATTATTATCAGGACAGATTCAGATATATAATGGTGGATGAGTATCAGGATACCAATACAGCTCAGTTTAGGCTTATTTATTTGCTTGCGCAAAAATACGGAAATATATGTGTGGTAGGTGATGACGACCAGAGTATATATAAGTTTAGAGGTGCAAATATTGAAAATATCCTAAGTTTTGAAGACAAGTTTGAGAATGTAAAGGTGATAAAGCTTGAACAAAACTATCGTTCCACAGGAAATATACTTGATGCGGCAAATGCTGTCATAAAAAACAACAGGGGAAGAAAAGATAAAAGCCTTTGGACAGAGGGAGATAGTGGAGAAAATATAGAGCTTCGCCAATTTCAAACTGCTAATGAAGAGGCTGACAATATAATAAAGGATATTAGAGACAGAGCAAGGGATAATTTCAGAGACTTTGCTGTGCTCTACAGAACAAATGCTCAGTCCAGACTTTTGGAGGAACGTTGTGTAACTCTTGGCATTCCGTATCAACTTGTGGGAGGTGTAAACTTCTATCAAAGAAAAGAAATAAAGGATGTGCTTGCTTATTTAAAGACCATTGCCAATGGTAATGACGATATTGCATTACTTAGAATTATTAATGTGCCGAAAAGAGGAATAGGAGCTACCACTATTGCAAAGGTAAGCGAGTATGCCAATGAAAATAATATAAGCCTTTATGATGCCATGAGTATAAGCGAAATGGCAGGAGTAGGTAAGGCAAGTGATAAAATTAAGAGTTTTATTACAATGATTGAGGAGTTTAGAGAGAAGGTAGCAAGGAAGGCAAATATTGCAAATCTGATTGAAGAACTTCTTGAGGAAACCGGATATATTGAAAGCCTCTATGATGAGGGTGAAATTGAAGGTGAGAGCAGAAAAGAAAATATCGAGGAACTTATAAATAAGTCGGGAGAATATGAGGACGGAGAACTTTCACTTTTCCTTGAGGATGTATCTTTGGTTGCCGATATTGACAGGATGGATGAAAATGCCGACAGAATAACACTTATGACTTTACATGGTGCCAAGGGACTTGAGTTTGATACTGTATATCTTGCAGGCATGGAGGAAGGTCTGTTTCCAAGCGCTATGAGTTCAAATTCCAGAGAGGATTTGGAAGAAGAGAGAAGACTTGCTTATGTAGGTATAACAAGAGCAAAGAAAAATCTTATACTGACATCGGCAAAGCAAAGAATGGTAAATGGTGAGACAAGGTATTCTTTGATGTCCAGGTTTGTCAGTGAAATTCCAAGAGAACTTTTAAATAAACATGTTCTTGATACCGAAAAAAGGTATACAGAAAAAAGCGGTAGTTTTGGCGGGGCATTGCCTTGGGAGACAAAAACTCCGGTAAATAATAATAATTTTGAGAAAACGCTCAGCTTTGGAAAACAGTTTAAAGTTGAAAAGGCTCAGAGTCTTGATTATTCTGTAGGTGATACTGTAAAACATATAAAATTCGGAATGGGTAAAGTTCTTGAAATAGTTGACGGCGAAAGAGATTTTGAAGTAAAGGTCAATTTTGAGAAATTTGGAATTAAAAAGATGTATGCAGGATTTGCCAATCTGACTAAAATATGATAAAATCAATTAATTGAGTAGTTAAGCATTTTTGCCTGACTTTGTACACAAAATATATCTTTAGAAGAGAGGTATGGTTATGGATAAATTTAATAATTTAAGTTCTAGAATGGAAGAATTGGTTAATGCATCAAGACTTAACAGTCTTTTGGCAAAGAGAGAAGAAGATGAGAAGAAGAAAAATACCATTATTTGGGTTTTGGCTATTATAGGTGCTATCGCTGCTGTAGCAGGTATTGCTTTTGCGGTATACAAATTCTTCACACCTGATTATCTTGAAGACTTCGAAGAAGACTTTGATGATGATTTTGACTATGACTTTGATGATGAAATAGAAGAATAAGAAATAACATGATATGATGGCGGCCCTTGAGGTCGCCTTATCTTTTGTGAGGTGATAATGAAAAAAGGCGATATCTTAAAGGGACAGATTACAGAAAGCCATTTCCCCGACAGCTCATATATTGACCTTGAAGGAGAAAAGGTACTTATAAAGAAAGGTATTTTAGGTCAAACTATAGAGTTTGCTGTTACCAAAAAAAGAAAAGGGAAGCTTGAAGGAAGAGCATTAAACATAATTGAAAAATCACAATTAGAGGACAATGAAAATCCTTGCATACATTATGAGGTATGTGGAGGATGTACTTATCAGAATTTAAGCTATGAAAATCAGCTTAAATTAAAAAATGAACAATTAAAAGCACTTATGGAAGGTGCAACAGATAAGGATTTTGATTGGGAGGGAGTTATACCTTCACCAAAGTATCTGGCATACAGAAATAAGATGGAGTTTTCTTTTGGTGATGAACAAAAAGACGGTGATTTGGCACTGGGCATGCACAAGAAGGGCAGTCACTATGATATAGTGAATGTTTTTGAATGTAAAATAGTGGACAGTGATTTTACCAAGATACTTGAACTTACTTTAAACTTTTTTAAGGAGAGAAAAGTATCATACTTTCATAAAAATAGCCATATAGGTTTTTTAAGACATTTGCTTATTAGAAGAAGTGAGTATACAGGAGAGATTTTAGTGTCTTTGGTAACTACAAGCAGTTTCGGTTTTGTGGAGGATCCAAATTCATTACCTGAGCCTTCTGTACTTGGAACTGCGGAAGAAGTACTTATAAAAGAATGGGCAGATTATTTAAAGTCAGAGACCGACAAGGGAATTCTAAACGGAAGCATCGGAGGAATTTTGCATACAAAGAATGACTCATATGCAGATGCGGTACTAAATCAGGGAACAACTCTATTACATGGGAAGGACTATATTACAGAAAGATTGAATGGGCTGGATTTTAAGATAACACCGTTTTCATTCTTCCAGACCAATTCTAAGGGAGCAGAGGTTTTATACAATGTTGCCGGAAAGTATCTTGGAGATACGGCCGGGAAATCTGTATTCGATCTGTATTCCGGCACAGGTACTATTGCTCAGCTTCTGGCATCTGAGTCTGAAAAAGTTTATGGCGTGGAGATAGTTGAAGAGGCCGTTGAAGCCGCCATAGAAAATGCGAAGAAAAACGGCCTTGATAACTGTGAGTTTATAGCCGGAGATGTATTAAAGGTGGTGGATACCTTGGGATTTAATCCTGATATTATAATACTTGACCCGCCAAGAGACGGCATCCATCCAAAGGCATTGCCAAAGATACTTGAATTCGGTGCAAAGAAAATCGTGTACATATCTTGCAAGCCTACATCTTTTGTACGAGATCTTAAAATAATGGAAGCCGCAGGCTACAGAATGGAAAAGTGCGTGGGAGTAGACATGTTCCCAAACACAGTTAATTGTGAGGCGGTTGTTATGCTGTCGCGACCGTAAGGGAAGCGAGAGCATTACAAACCACCCATGCAATAGCCGTCCGTGATTGTCAAGTGCGAAGCATGCAGACAGAACGGAAACGGCGAACTGCGGAGGCGGTTGTTATGCTGGCCCGTAAGGGAAGTGAGAGCATTACAAACCACCCATGCAATAGCCGTCCGTGACTGTCAAGTGCGAAGCACGCAGACAGAACGGAAACGGCGAACTGCGGAGGCGGTAGCACTATTGTCCAAATTTGATGTCGATAAGCATATAGATGTTGAAATTAAGCTGGATGAGCTTGATTTGACAAGTGCTGAAAGCAAGGCTACTTATGCACAAATATAAATTTATAGATGATTTCTGAAAATTTTAAAATACATCAAATATTTTTGATTTGATGTTGACAACCGGTTTTATTTGGTATACAATAAATACATCAAAAATATTTGATATGAGGTTAATAATGAAAAATTATGAAGAGAATGCTAAGGTATTTAAGGCTTTATGCGATTCTAAAAGACTAAAAATAATTGATATAATCAAAGATGAAGAAAAATGTGCTTGCGTACTCCTAGACAAACTTGATTTATCACAATCCGGATTATCCTATCATATGAAGATATTAACAGATACAGGATTAATAAATGCAAGGCAAGATGGTAAATGGACACATTATAGCATTAAAGACAATGGAATTGATGAAGTCATACAATTATTAAATGAATATCTAAAATAAAAACTGGTCATCCGAGTTTGGATGACTAAAAAAACAAACAACATATCAAAAATATTTGATGTATAGGAGGTGATTTAATGATTTTGTCGATAGGAAAATTTATTCAAAATCAGATTTTAGGGATGAAGTGGCTTAATGATTTAATAGGATATGTATTAAAACTATTAAATATTGATGTAACCGGTAAATGGGGTGCATCTGTACAATTTTTCATTTATGACGTGATTAAAATCGGTATCTTATTATGTACTTTGATTTTTATTATTTCGTATATTCAAAGTTATTTTCCACCTGAACGAAGTAAAAAAATATTATCAAAGTTTAGGGGGATTTGGGCGAATATTATGTCTGCACTTTTAGGCACAGTTACGCCATTTTGCTCTTGCTCATCTATTCCACTCTTTATAGGTTTTACATCAGCCGGACTTCCATTAGGAGTTACTTTTAGTTTTTTAATTTCATCACCTATGGTCGATCTTGGGTCTTTGGTACTTCTTATGACCATATTTGGAGCCAAAGTTGCAATAGTCTATGTTTTATTTGGACTTTTGATCGCCGTTGTTGGAGGAATGATAATTGAAAAGCTTGGGCTGGAAAATGAAGTTGAAGATTTTATCATGAATTCACCAAAAGGAATTGAGCTTGAAGTTGCACAAATTGGAAAAAGAGAGAGAGTAATATTTGCGAAGAATGCAGTAGTAGAAACCTTTAAAAAAGTGTTTCCATATATCTTGGTTGGTGTTGGAATTGGAGCAATTATTCACAACTGGATACCGGAAGTATTAATAGAAAAGGTACTGGGAGGGAACAATCCATTTGGTGTGATTTTAGGAACATTAGTAGGTGTGCCAATGTATGCTGATATTTTTGGTACTATACCAATTGCAGAAGCACTACTTTCTAAAGGAGCAATGCTTGGAACTGTTTTAGCCTTTATGATGGGAGTAACTACACTAAGCTTGCCATCTATGATTATGTTGAGAAAGGCTATTAAACCAAAGCTTCTATATGTGTTCATCACCATAACCACTATAGGAATTATAATAGTAGGATATATTTTTAATGTGTTACAAAATCTATTTATCTAAGGAGGAATAAAAATGTTATTTAAGAAAAAAGCTTGTTGTAATCAAGTATCAGAGCAAGGAGAAAGCAAGATTGAAGAAAAAGGAATCTATGTTTTAGGCTCAGGATGTTCTAAATGTAATGCTTTAGAGAACAATGTTAAAGAAGCTTTAACTAGACTGGATGTTAATGAAGAAATAAAACATATAAGAGATTTCTCTGTTATTGCATCTATGAGTGTTATGACTACCCCTGCACTTGTGATTGATAATAAGGTTGTAAGTTATGGTAAGGTTCTAAATCCGGATGAATGTGTAGAGATTATAAAAAACTCAAGAGGTGGAGTATCTAATAACAATGGGGTGTAATGTAGTTTGTCCGGTTCTTCCGTTTAACTATAAAAAGGCTGATTGGGGGCTTGATGATCCAACAGGAAAGCCAGATGAAGAATTTATAAAAGTCATAGAAGAAATTGAAAGAAAGGTGCTTGATTTATTAGAAGAAGTCAAGGAATGGGGAAACTAGAGTTTAATAATGTATCAATTCCAACGACCATCTTACTTTGGATTATGATTTATCCAATGATGTTAAAGATTGATTTTAATAGTGTTAAAGATATAGGTAAGAATCCAAAGGGACTTTTTATAACGTGGTTTGTTAACTGGATTATAAAACCATTTACTATGTATTTAATTGCAAGTTTATTTTTCTTTATTATTTATAAAGGCTTTATCAGCAAAGAATTAGCTTTGGAGTATTTAGCAGGAGCGGTATTGTTGGGTGCGGCTCCATGTACCGCAATGGTTTTTGTATGGAGTAAATTAACCAAAGGTGATAGTGCATATACTCTAGTACAAGTAGCAAGTAATGATTTGATAAATATACTATAGCAGGACTTTTGCTTACATTGATCATCATTTTTTCATTCCAAGGTGAGAAAATTATCAATCAACCATTAAATATTTTCTTAATAGCAATACCACTTGTTTTGTAGACTTTATTTATTTTTGGGATAACTTTTGTTATGGCGTATTACGCTAAATTACCATATTCTATAGCTGCACCTTGTGGTATGATAGGAGCATCTAATTTCTTTGAATTGGCAGTAGCAGTAGCAATTTCACTTTTTGGGTTGTCCTCTGGGGCAACGCTGGCAACTGTAGTTGGTGTATTGGTTGAAGTTCCGGTTATGCTTATGTTAGTAAAATTTGCAAATTCTATGGAATACAAATTTTAGATTAATAATTGGGAATGCAGATCCCAAAGGGCTGATTCATCAATTTTTTTGTAAGTGTCCGTACACTTACTGTGCTTGCTACAAAAGTCAAGCAAGCATTAAGCATTTCTCTAAAATTGTAAATATATTATACCATAAAATTCAAGAGAAATGAGAAAATAATTGACAAATTGTCAGTTGTGTGATACCCTCTAAATAGGAGGTATAAAATGAGAGATGTAAAAGAACCTGAAATACGACGTGCAGAGATTATGGATGCTGCAATGATACTCTTTATGGAGAAAGGATATACCAATACAACAACACAGGATATAGTTGATAAAGTAAATATATCAAGAGGGTTGTTATATTATCATTTTAAGAATAAAGAGGATATCTTATATTGTCTTGTAGAACAATATTCAGATAGACTACTGAAAGATATTTATAGTATTGTTTATGATGAAGATAAAACTGCCATAGAAAAAATCAGATCATTTATAGATGTCACAATTATATCTTCGGAAAATGTTTCAGCAGAGGGTACAGTGCTACAAAAGACAGTTGATCTTGAAGAAAATCAATATATGCTAGATAAGTTATCCCATAAGCTTGTTGAGAAACTTACAATATATTTTGAAAAAATTATAAGTCAAGGAATAGCAGAAAAAGTTTTTTCTGTAAAATATCCATTAGAAACAGCAGAATTTCTTATGACAGCTTATGTTTTTGTTTCAAATAACATAAGTATAAGAGATTCGAAAAAAGAACCTATTAGTGACTATTTAAACGCATTTAAGATAATACTTGAACAAAGCTTAAATACGAAAAAAATCTTTAGTACTTAAAAATAGAAAAGAATGTTTGCAAGGAGAATAATATGCCGATAGCTACTGCTACGCAAGCTATCGGTATTATTTCAAAGAATAACTGACAAAATGTCAATGGAGATAGAAATTATGTTAGAGATAAAGAATTTTAGTAAATTCTATGGGAATAAAAAAGCTGTTGAAAATTTATCAATTTCAGTACAGCCCGGAGATATTTATGGATTCATTGGTGCAAATGGAGCCGGAAAAACTACAACGATAAAGGCGGTAGTTGGAATTCATGATTTTGAGAATGGAAGTATAACGATTGATGGGCATTCCATTAAAGGGGAGCCTGTTATTTGTAAAAAAATGATGGCATACATTCCGGATAATCCGGATTTATATGAACATCTGACAGGATTTCAGTATATTAATTTTATTGCAGATTTATTTGAAGTTTCTACTGAGATACGCAGAGAAAGAATTCAGAGATACGGCGATTTATTTGAAATGACTAAACATCTTTCGGGAATGATATCTTCGTATTCACATGGTATGAAGCAAAGAACGGCGATTATTTCTGCACTGGTGCATTCTCCAAAGTTACTAATTTTAGATGAACCTTTTGTTGGACTTGATCCGAAAGCAACTTTTCTACTAAAGAAAATAATGCACGAATGCGTATCAGATGGAGGAGCTATTTTCTTTTCAACACATGTATTGGATGTTGCAGAAAAATTATGTAATAAAATTGCAATTATAAAAAATGGAAAGTTAATTGCGAGCGGAAATACAGAAGAAGTCAAAGGCAATAAATCTTTGGAAACTTTTTTCATGGAGGTGCAGGATAATGAGCAAAATTTGGATATTAATTAGAGCACAATTAATGAATTTCTTTCCAATCAACGAAATGAAAGAGCCGGGGAATAAAAAACAAAGTTCGATTGTTATTACAAGTTTTGGAATAATAACTCTTGCCATATTTTTCTTTGTTTATAATATCATAACAGCTAAAACATTGGTACAAGTGGGACAGCAGGAATTGATACCGGAATATATGGTGTCGGTATCAAGCTTTGCAATATTATTTTTGACAATATTTTATTCAAATGGGATTTTATTTGGCAGTCGTGATATGGAAAATCTTTTGTCGTTGCCTGTAAAAAGTTCGGATATTATGAGCAGCAAGTTTATGTTTATGTATTTATTGAATTTTTTAATAGGATTGATGTTTATGCTTCCGGGAGGAATTGTTTGGGTGTTAAACGGAAGTTTAAATGTATTACAGATTATATTGTATTTTACCTCCATGATTTTTGTTCCGTTGATACCGATGTGTATAGCAGCATGTATGGGAATCATTATAGTTGTTGCTTCATCTTTCTTTAAGAGAAAAAATGTTATTGCTTTAATCTTTTCATTTGCAATGATAGGGATAATTGGATATATTGCAGTGTCAGCCATGAAATCAGGTAATGAAAATAGTATCGGGATTATGCTTTCTAAGCAAATTACAGGATTGTACCCACTATCTAAGCTATTTATGGAATACTATAATTTTCCAATGCACATTGGAGTAGGGTTATTTATTGTTCTCTCAATAGTATTTTTTTATATATTTGCCAAAATGGTTTCATTGAAGTATGGATTACTTAATACTCTTGCTAAAACAACAACAAGATATTCCGACAACAAAAATTCTAATAGTAGAACATCGGTATTTTTTGCCCTATATAAAAAGGAAATGGGACTATTTCTAAACTCATATATGGCAGTGTTGAATGCAGGTTTTGGTGTAATATGTTTATGTGTTTTCAGTATATTTTTCCTGTTTAACTCTTTACAACAAATAGGGGAATATTCGGGAATCGAAAATATTAATGAATATCTTTCAAATTTTGCTCCAATATGTATTGCTTCAATGTTTGTACTTAGTTGTCCGGCAGCGTTTTCTATATCTTTAGAAGGTAAAAATGTTTGGATTTTGCAAAGTTCTCCTATTCGAGTAAAAACGATTTTGAATTCTAAGATTGCAGTAAATCTTACGCTTCATTTAATCGGATATATTATTTCTGTGTTTATAGTTTTGGTAAAGCTTGATATGGATATTATTCAAACTGTCAGCTTAATAATTGTCCCTATTTGTTATTCCATTTTTATAACAGTGATTGGAATTTCTTTGAATAAAAAATTCCCTAACTTTGAATGGGAAAGTGAGATGATGATAGTAAAACAGAGTATGCCTGTAATTGTGTCTTCAATTATTGGAATGACTGTATTAGTTATACCAATTCTTTTACATTGGTTTTTGCATTTTCCTATAGTACCTACATTATTGGGAGTAGCACTTATTTTGCTCGTTATTGCGGGTGGCGTTTATATAAAAACTTGTATATTAAATTTTTTAGTTTAAGGAGGAAATGTTCTATGAAAAAAAGATTTTTGAAAGATTTATTAGTTCTGATAGGAATAATGTTTGTAATATTTATTGTTTGCATATTTCTTCCGGAGAAAATTCCTGTTCATTTCAATGCAAGAGGAACCACTGATATATTTGCTGGAAAATATTATCTTCTGTTCGCTACAGTTATTCCATACTCTGCATATTGGAAATTTTTACGAGGGCGGAAAAGTAAAAACGAATGAAAATATATCCATATTTACAAATTGCATCAGTGTTAAGAGCGACTATTTTAAGAGGAGACTATGTTCCGGGACAACGGATGCCACCTATAAGGGATTTAGCACAGAGGGAGGGACGTAATCCTGCAACAGTTCAAAAAAAGTTCTTAAAAATGAAGTGCACCCCAAAAGTTAGACATAAAACTAATTTTTGGAAAGATAAGAGTCGACATAGGAAAAATATTAAGACTCCTTTGTGAAAGAAAAGGAATACATACAATCGAAGCAGAATGTTGTCCTGATCATATACATATGCTTGTAGAGATACCACCAAAATACAGTGTGTCACAAATTGTTGGTTATCTCAAAGGGAAAAGCTCATTGATGATTGGGGTAGTACAAACCACCGGCTGAGCCGGTGGTCATAATTGTAATAAGTTATAATCTGGTTTTTTCTTTACGAAGTACACAATAAAGATTCCTGTTTGACAGACGCTCATAATACTAGTAATCAAGATGACTGTGTCAGGATTCTTTGATAATAATAGACTTAGAATCAGGCCGCAAAGATATAGCACTATTTGAAATGCATAGTAACATTTTGGAAACTTAAAATCCTCTATATTATATTTGCTGTTTGCAAGAGTAGCTCCTTGAAAAATTGCAATTCCAAAATAGAAGAATGATGCAGCAAAGAGGTGATTTACGCTTGGCAAAACGAGAAAACTCATAGATACAGTTATTACAATCAGTCCAACAATGATAGGTATGTGGCTATATATTAGGAATGATATATTGGCATCAGTTGCCTCGTCAATAGCATGGTCGAATTCGCCAAAATAGAAGAGGAATAGCGAAGCCATAATAATAAAGAGAAGAACTGAGTTAATTGAAAAATTTTCGGTAGTGAAGAACTGGGCAAGTCCCATAACCATCTCTCCGAAGGTTATAATAACAAGAAGCGATAGCCTTTCAATCAAATGAGGTAGATTTGATATGAACTTTTCTCCTCTCATTTCCATAAATATTGGCATAGCAAAAGTAGATAAAAAACCTGCCAAGAAAATGGGAACACCAAACTTAAGAGGCAGAAAAGATGCTGTATAGACAGAGACTGCTCTAAGACCTGTTAACCACAATAATCCGCGTACTGTTCTTAATGATCCGCATGAAGTGCTTTTTTTCATATATTCGATCAAATACTGAACGAATAAAGTTAGGCTCAGTGTTCCTAGTGCTAAGCAGAACTTTTGGAAAGCAAGTTCCCACTCCTGTGTAATCAGATTAGAAATGAAAAGTAGGATTCCCATATTTAAGAAACTTACAAACATATTAAGAAGGGAATTCTTTCCGTGACGATTTGTAAATCCGGTTTGAATCAACCAATTGTTGAGTAGGATAATGAGAGTTAATAAAAATGTGAGCATGGATTCAAAGGTCACTATGCCATTATCTAAATGATGTATTAATGCTGTTGCTTTAGAAATAGCGTATACAAAGACCAAGTCATAAAATAACTCAGTATATTCAACACGTTTATGTGTAATTGAAGTCATGATTTTCTCCTTAAATTTCAATATAATCCGAACGTAATAAGTGTATTATAGTCAAAAATAAAAGTCAAGAAAAGACCTTTTTAGCATTGAATTTAATAAGTTATATGCAGAAAAAGGTGAATCAGGTAGTCGCCTTTTATTAGATAAAAAAGATATAGAGTATAAACAATTATACTTGAGTAAGAGCTACATTTATTATAGAATGATGAAAAGACGGAAATAATACTAAAACAGGTTTTGCAGAAAGGAGAGGATCCAATATTCTATACAGGAGAATACCGGATTGTATTTGGATATGAAAATAATAGAAAACAAAATGGTGTTTGCATTTGATGGAAATAATAAATGTGTGGCAGAGGTTGAGGATGGAGAAACTCTGGTTTTCCGTACACATGATTGCTTTGATAATCAGTTAAGTGAAGAGGGTTCATCTATTGGTAGTCTGAACTGGGATTGTATCAATCCGGCAACAGGACCGGTATATGTAAAAAATGCGGTAGCCGGAGATGTATTAAAAGTTGAAATATTGGATATCAAGCTTGAAAACCAAGGTGTGATGTGCGCACTCCCTGATAACGGTGTATTGGGTTCTTTAGTAAAAGAAGAGTCTGTAAAGCGTTTGAAGGTGGAAAATAATAAGGTTTACTTTAATGAAAATATTGTATTTGATGTAAATCCTATGATTGGAGTAATTGGTGTAGCACCAAAGAGTGGAGCTATAAATTGCGGAACACCCGGAAATCATGGTGGAAATATGGACAATAAGAGGATTGCAAAAGGTGCGACTCTTTATTTCCCTGTATTTCATGACGGAGCAATATTTTCTTTAGGTGATGTACATGCGGCTATGGGAGATGGAGAAATAATGGTCAGTGGTGTGGAGATTTCCGCTGATGTTACTGTGCGACTTTCTGTAATAAAAGGTGTAAGTATTGAAACACCGCTGCTTGAAAATGATAATATCTGTGGTGTTATCTATTCTCATGAAGAGATTGAAAAAGCCGTATTTCACGCAGTAAGAATTGCAAATGAGGTTATGCAAAAGAAACTTGGACTTTCATTCAATGATGCCGGTATGTTAATAAGTGCAGTTGGAGACTTGAGATTTTGTCAGGTAGTGGATCCCGAGCGTACGGTTATGATGTGCATTCCTAAAACTATACTGAGTGAATTGTTTTAGATAAAAGTATAATTAAATATTGATATAGTAATATTAGCCGGAGAATGAATACATCTCCGGTTTTTTACAGTTTAATTATCAATACATTGACTATATACCGATTACTTTTATAATAGAATCATATGATAAATTACTACAGAGTATACTAAGAAAGAATAAATGGAGAAAGTATGGATAAGGGGAATATATTGGTAATAGGTGATTCAGGTGTCGGCAAATCAACCTTGATCAATGCTGTTTTAGGAGAAGAAATTGCTGAATCCGGTTTTGGAGATAAGGGTACTACAAAGGAACTGAAAGTATATGAAAGTGATGTACCGGATTTTCATATTATAGACACTGTAGGTTTTGAACCTTCATTTTTTAAAAGAATGGGGGCTATAAATGCTGTAAAAAAGTGGTCAAAAAATGCCATTAAAGAGGGAAAAGAGAACTCGGATATAAATGTTATATGGTTTTGTGTTGAAGGCACTTCGAGTAAATTATTTCCGGAGGCAATAAAAAGTCTTTCTAAAGCGACATCTATTTATCCATCTGTTCCAATAATAGTTGTAATTACAAAATCATATTCAAAGCCTGAGCGTGAAAGAAATATACAGATGGTTAAAGAGGTATTTGAAAAGCAAAAGAATACTAAAAATCTAAAGGGCATTATTCCTGTAGTTGCTTTGATATATGAAATAGATGAAGAACAGTTTGTGGCACAGGAAGGTATAACGGAGCTTATAGATATGACCTATGAGCTGATACCTGAGGGTATGCAAGCTGCAAGAAAAGATATTGAAGCGTTTAAATTAAACAGAAAAAGGTCATTTGCACAAACTGCCATTGCTACTTTTACGCTAAGCGCTGTTGCAATAGCTGCAATACCTATTCCACTTTCAGATGCAGCATTGTTATCACCTTTAGAAATTGGTGAAATAAATTCTTTGGCAAAGATATATGGTATCAAGAATGATAAAAACTCTAAAAGATTTTTAAATTCTGTTGTGGAAGCGGGAACTGTAGGTTTAGCGGCAAAGGCGGCTATAAATGCGCTAAAAGCAATTCCTGCAATTAATTTGGCGGCTTCTGTAATAAATGCAGCTGTTGCAGGTGCTATCGTTCTTGGAATAGGTGAAGTATGTGTGTATACATATGAGCAAATTTACCTTGGAAACAAGTCTTTGGACGATGTGGATTGGATAAATAAAATAATTGAGGCCAAGTTAAATAAACAAATAATTGAAAAGATAAATATGATAGTCACAGATGAGGACTTTAGAAACGGTAACATAACTAATTTGAAGAAACTGTTTACAAAGCTGTTATCAAAATAAAGGTTACAATATTTATAACGTTATCATAGGAGTAAAACTATGAAGAATAAACTATGTGGTGTTGAAGATACACTATATATTCCGCTTGTGGCAAGAATTTATGTATCTAAGAGATTTCCGGACTTTTTCTATGATGGAAAGGCTTTGGAACTTGAAGAACATTTTTTAAAAATTGTACCGGTAATTACTACTACAGAATTTTTCAATATGGCAAGTGCATGCAGGCAACAGACAATAGACAAGAAAATAAAAGAATTTTTAAATGCACATAAAGAATGTAATGTTGTTTTTCTTGGAGCAGGGCTGGAAACGGCATATGACAGGATAGGGAATAAGACTGCAAAATTTTATCAGGTGGACTTACCAAATGTTATAAATGTAAGGAAGGGTCTGCTGGGTGAAGCTGTAAATGAAAAGCTGATATCCGGTGATATGTTTACACTTGAATGGATAAATGAAATAGACACTAAGCTTCCAAGCATGGTTGTAGTGTCAGGTGTATATCAGTATTTTACAAAGCCTAAAATTGTAAATATGATTAAAAGAATGGCAGAGCGTATATCAAAATTTGAATTGGTATTTGATGTAACAAATACTACAGGCTTAAAGTTTGCAAACAAGTATGTAAAAAAGACAGGAAATACAGATGCGACAATGTATTTTAGTATAGACGATGTCTGTGTGTTTTCACAAGAAGTGGAGATGAAATTAGTAAGCCTTGACGGATTCTTCTCTGATGCCTTGCTACATTGTAAGGGAATGAGCTTGAAGACAAAAATATATATGTACTTTGCAGATAAACTAAGAAGAACTATGGTGATTCATCTATGTTCAAAATAGATTTTAAAAGGGGATTTTATGGCGATAGACGGAGTTAAAATTATAGACAGTGATGATGCTTATGATATTTATAATGATATCGTGGAGCGATATAAGGATGGAATAGATGTTGAGCTTATTAAAAGAGAATGGCTTGATGAGGAAGCAAATTTTTGCATAGATGAATTGTATACAGAGATATACTGGACATCTCTTGCCTATGCGCTTTGGAAGATAGGACATTTGGATGAAGATATAAAAAATAAAGCTATGGAAATTATATCAAAAGGTGCAAGCAAACTATGGAACGAGATAGACGAAAGGGCGGTAAAAGCGAGACAGAAAGCTTTAAATAAATTAGCTCTTCAAATTCAAAGTGAAAATCCAAGACCTATTAAAAAGCCCAAGCCACAAAAAAGAAGAGAACCGTATTTTGAACTTGGAGATGTTATCTCGATAAAGTTTGAGGATAAATATGGTATATGTTTTGTCTCGGATTTGGAGGTTAGACCGAGAAAGATAGAATATCATATAGCCTGTGCAAGAACATTACAGGATTTTGAGCCTACCATAGATGATTTTGTAAACAGCAGTATTGCGTATAAGAAGATGAATACCGAGTTTGTGCTTGAGACAGACTGCTGGTTTAACCATAAGGATCTAGGTGAACTACTGCCATATTTAAAAAAGATAGGAAGAATAAAACTAAAACCTTACAGTTTGGGTGTGCTCTCACCTGCCGACTCACTTGAGAATTTTTATGATGATATTACAAACAAGTCGGAACTATGGCCTTTTAAAACAATTGAGATAAGCGAAATAATAGAAGAAATTTTAGAAAATTAATAGGGGAGTAATTTATAATGAATAAAAAATGTTGTATAAAACCTGAAGATTTAAAAGATCTTTTTCACACAGACGGTCCTGAGGGTTGTATAGCTTCCGACAGAATAATGGTAGAAGGCAGAAAAGTCGGATATATGTACAGAGAGCATGCCGACCGCAAAGAAGACAGCGGATGGAGATTCACTGCAGGAGATGAGGATGAAGAATATATGTCAAATGCTGAAAATGCCGGTGTATATACTCTAAATGCAGTAGCTAATATTGATTCGGATATCATTCCTTTTTTGAACTCGCCTGTAGGAAGCGGATTTCTCAGGGATGAAAACGGGAAACTTGTAAAGGATGATTTTAATATAATTGCAAGGCAGGAGATAGATGAAATTTTATATGAGTATAAGATTGAAAACTCAGAGGATTATAAGAACAGAGATCCGGAGGAGCTTGCAGAAATTTATGAAAATATAAAGGTTGTTCAGGAAAATCATGATTTGTCTGATGATGATGTAGAGGAATTATTAAAAAGTATTTTCTCTGACTATGATGAATCATAATAAATCGTAAACAAAAAGGCGGCGTATATTTGATACGCTGCCTTTTTAAGTATTAATAGCTTGTAAGCTTATCTACATTTTCAATTATAACAATCTTTGTATCGGCATCTACGCTGTTTACAAGTTTTTTCATATATTCCTCAGGAATTCTTACACAACCGGCTGATGAAGTATCGTTGTCGGTTTTTGTACAATGAATGAAGATTGCCGATCCCTTACCCGGTATGGATTCTGTATTATAGTTAAGTGCTAATGCATAGTTATAGAAAGGATTAGCCGCCTTTAAATCTTCGGCTGAATTCCAGTCTTTCTTTACATTTGAGGTATTTACCCATTTATTGTAGTATGCACTGTTTGAATCATCTACCCAGTAATCGTCATCACCGATTTTACGATATTCCAAGATGCTTCCGGGATTATCCTTAAGTCCGAAGGCGAACATTGCACTGAATACTCCTTCAGGTGTTTTTCTGTCACCTTCAGCTTTTTGAAGAGAAATACCGTTTGTACCTGCAATACCGTTTACATACCAGTTCTTTTTCCATGTGCCGTCAGCCGACTTTGTATAATCATTTACCGTAACCTTATTTTTATTGCTCTTATGTCCGACAATAAGCACAATGTGGCTTGCAGATTTTGAAATCGCCAGCTTCTCTACAGGTAGAGCTGCATGAGAGTTTATAGTTGTACTTGCCAGCAGTGTTGTAAACACCATAAAAGTTGCACATATTTTCTTAATCAATTTCATATATTATTCCATTCCATATTGGAGATGTAAATACATCTCATTATCAAAAATTTTCTATAAACAAGATTTTATACTGATAAATATGTTTTAGTCAATGAAAAAAATATTAAAAAATATGGTCCTTATTTCTTTTTACATAAAAAACAGGTGACATATAACAGTGTAATGTGGTAACATACTAAAGTATACACGAAGAGAGGTAGCATATGTTGAGTACTATAACAAAAATTTTGAGCACGGTGGATGACTTTGTTTGGGGATTACCACTGATTATTTTGATTTTGGCAACGGGATTATTTTTGACTGTAAGACTAAGGGGACTTCAGATAAAGAGGCTACCTCTCGCAATCAAGTATATGTTCTCATCGGATGAGGAAGACGGAAGCGGAGAGGTATCAAGCTTTGCGGCACTTTGCACAGCTCTCTCGGCCACAATCGGAACAGGAAATATTGTAGGTGTAGCTACGGCCATAGTTTCCGGAGGACCCGGAGCACTGTTTTGGATGTGGGTGGCAGCAATAGTAGGAACCGCAACAAAGTATGCGGAATGTCTTCTGGCTGTAAAGTACAGAGTCGTTGAAAAGGACGGACATGTTATCGGAGGACCGTTTTATTATATTGAAAACGGAATGGGCAATCAGTTTAAATGGCTGGCAAAAATATTTGCAATATTCGGTATAATGGTAGGTCTCTTCGGAATAGGAACTTTTACACAGATAAACGGTATTACAAGCGCAATAGGAAACTTCTTTGATAAAGAGAGTGTTCATTATGTAAATCTGTTTGGAAGGGATTATTCTCTTACTATCATTATATCAGGAATTATACTGACCTTTTTTGTAGCATCAGTTTTAATAGGAGGATTAAAGAGAATTTCAAATGTAGCGCAGATTATAGTACCTTTTATGGCAATTATTTATGTCGCTGTGGTTATGATTATTCTTATACTTAATCTTGGAAAGATACCGGCTGCACTTATTGAGATAGTACAAGGTGCATTTGGACTAAGAGCTTTTGGCGGGGGCATGTTTGGTGCTATGATAGTCGCCATGCAAAAGGGAATTGCCAGAGGAATATTCTCAAATGAGGCAGGACTTGGAAGTGCACCGATAGCCGCTGCTGCGGCTCAGTCTAAGGAAGAAGTTCGCCAAGGACTTATCTCCATGCTTGGAACCTTTATAGACACTATTATTATCTGTACTATGACAGGACTTTCAATAGTAATCACAGGTGCATGGGATATGGGGCTTGAAGGTGTAGCTGTTACAACAAAGGCTTTTCAAATAGGATTGCCTTTCCCGGACAGTGTGGCTGCATTTATATTGATGGTATGTCTGGTGTTCTTTGCTTTTACAACTATTCTTGGCTGGGATTATTATTCTGAAAAATGCCTTGAGTACATAATAGGAAATAAGCCGAAAGCTATAACGGTTTACAGATGGGTTTATATTGCATGTATCTTTATAGGTCCTTATATGACGGTTAAAGCGGTATGGACAATTGCGGATATTTGTAACGGACTTATGGCAATACCGAATCTGATAGCTTTGATAGCACTGAACGGAGTAGTGGTAAGAGAGACAAAATCATTTTTTGAGCGTGGCGTTCATAATAAAATATAAAGTAAAAAGGTCTTAGACTCACAGATGTATAACTGTAAATCTAAGACCTTTTGTTAATTATTATTGTTCTGCATATTCAGGAAATGTAATACTGTTTTCCTTGAAAACATGAACAAAAATATCCTCAACGAAATCCTTCATAAGTTTAAACGTATTGGCATATGTGACACAAGTATCAGCCGGTACTTGAAAGTTATTTGTAAGCTGTTGCATTTCTTTAATCATGTCGCCTACATCTACATGTTCACCTTCAAGTTCACTTATCAATTCAAGAGCTTCTTTGTCAGGGTGATGATTTGAACGCATCAGCGGGAATATGAGCCTCTCTTCTTTTGCAAAATGCTCTTCAAGTTCTGCTTTCATTCTTGCAAATAAGTTGTGAATCTTTGTAAGTTCCGCACCATGATGCTGATAATGTACTATCAAAATCTTGTTTAAAAGCTTTTCGATTTGTTCCATCATCTCACGCTCTGTAACATGATGAGTTGCCTCAAGATTATCAAGCATCTCATTAACGCTTAGTTTTTCAAAATCTTCTATGGATTCCACACTTTCTTTGTTTTGTGGAACAGGCTGCGAAGCTATATTGTTAAGTTCATTTATAAGTGAAGTAAGGTCAATACTCCCGTCTGTGAAAGACTCATCAAGTGGCATATGACCACCACAGCAGTAGTCAAGGTGTAAATTGTTAAGATAAGGAATTGTTTGAGGATATTGTTTAACAATATCGGCAAGTGACATTTTAGCTGTAATCATAGCATACCTCCTTAAAGTGAGTGAATTATCATAAACAAATTCACTGTCGGTTTTATAGATAAAGATGAACTTACATCAATATCTATAAAAGAGTATACACTTATAAAATATCGGAATCTGTAACAAATAAGACAAAACAAAATATTATAAGAATATAATTACAGTTTTGAATTTAAAAGATACAAAAACCGGATGAAGTGGTAGGGTTTAAAATCAGCTTGAAAGAAGTATGTATTTGTTGTATACTTTTTTTGTTATAATTATATATAGGTTCTCTTAGTTAAATGGATATAACGATAGCCTCCTAAGCTGTAATTGTGGGTTCGATTCCCGCAGGGAACATCCATTTTAAGCGGTAATGAAGATAAGGTTATTACCGTTTTTTCATGCAAAAACTTATATTTATAATTTAGCACTTCGGCTGGCACCTGGAATGACAGCCAGATGTCCCTCAAGGTGTCCACCAAGAGAAGGTATTTTGATACAGTTATGATGAATAGTTTCAACTTTGCAACAGGTTGTTGCAAAGTTAGCGGTAAAAGAATTGATATTTCATTAAATTGACGCTCAATTTGCTCTGTGCTAGAATAACATTAACAGATTCATCAGCAAAGTAATACACTGTGAGCTTGTTATGGATAAGAGTTATGAAGCTATTAATGAATTTTTAAATAATCCACAGAATACAGATGATTTTTATGAAAATGATACAGTCATTGCAATTGATTGGAGAGAGGATGATGAGGATATTGTAAAATATTTTAATCAGGCGATAGGAA
The DNA here is from genome assembly GCF_033242365.1 of Lachnoanaerobaculum sanguinis. Taxonomy (NCBI): domain Bacteria; kingdom Bacillati; phylum Bacillota; class Clostridia; order Lachnospirales; family Lachnospiraceae; genus Lachnoanaerobaculum; species Lachnoanaerobaculum sanguinis. The sequence continues at coordinate 12,545 of NZ_BTHK01000008.1, read as the reverse complement.
ATAAGATTGCTATTAAAATGGAAAACAATGATAAGCCTTATGGTGATGATATTATTTTAACCTATAAAGACAAAATCGTAAAAATCCCTATGATAGGCAATGAAAATTATAAAATCAAAAATATACTTATAAAAACAAGGAGATTGAGATGAATTTAAAAAGTAATAATTATCCAACCATTGAATATGAAAAAGGAGAAGAAATTTTTTTGTCACCAGAGGAAATTAATAGTTCTTTTTACTTTGATGTTGAAGAGGAATTAACCTCAAATGATGAAGCTATGGCGATTGTAGCCTCTATGATAGATGAAGTGGATACATTAGTAGAAGCAGCTAAAGATTTTTTGAAAAATACATTATTGAATGAGGGAAATGAATACTATGGCACTGTTGCATATTTTATGGAATTTCATAGAGATGAAATGGATGCTGATACGGTATTGGAGCTGTTTCCTTCAAGTAATGTTGATACAATAACATTTACAGAAATGGTAGATTTTTTAAAAATGATACGTTTTGGGAGCTTAATTGATAATAAAACAAATCAGCAAGCTTTTATTATGGATTTAAGTTTTAATCCGGAATTAACAGATGAACTGATGGTTATTTATTTTAATTTAGAAAAACAGGTATTTTATGTAACACATGAAAGCTGATCTAAATAAAAAATAGATAACAGTCATCATATAATATTTCAAAAAACAGTAAATCAAATTGGTTTACTGTTTTTTGTTGCAAAAAAACAGAAAAGAAAGTACATGAACAATAGCATAACTTAATACCCATAATTGCTGAATTACCAGCTTGCACTGGGTAAAATTGTATCATATTGAATTACGAAAGGCAAAAAAAATTTTGACCTGCAAGCTTTAAGTGTTAAAATCGTACTTAGTATATGAAGGAGTGATTAGTGTATGGAAAAGAAGTCAGATAGCAAGTTGATTGCACTACATCAATCGGTAGCTGTCAAACTCCCGGTGTGAGTTCAAAAACTATAAAACGGCATATAAAAGAAATGGATAATGTTCGTTATATTGGTAGTGGATATAGTGGGCATTGGGAAATAATAGAATAAAAATAACGGTCAAAACCCAATAGACATCCGACTTAATTAACACTATAATATATTTAATCTAATAAGAAAATAGAGCAATCATTGTTGCAAACTTTTTGACAATGGTAGCCATAGGCATGAACTCCATGGAACTGAATGGTTATATCCTTTCAGTGCTTCGGGCACCGGACAAGCGTCGTCAGGTACTTTTACAAGGGATAAAACAGGTTTTCTTATTTTGACACAGATTTACAGTAAAGTTAGAAAACAAGCTACTTTCATTGACTTATGTTGATAGATAATATTAGTAAATTACAGTACAAACCTTAGCTCCTAAGTTGTAATTGTTGGTTCGATTCCCGCAGGGAACATTTTTGGCGGTAATGACTTGTGACAGATGCTTGTCATTATCGTTTTTTGTTGTATATAAAAGTTTGATTTTTATTGAATAACTAATTATTATATGAGAAAATAATAGCGAACAGTCAAGTTTAATCTTGATTATATAAGCAAAGATAAAAACGCAATGTACATTTATTGTGCTATAGCCGGTAGGTAGCCCGGCAGTCCTATAAGTATATAGGGTAAGTAACCTGCCCCTCCGGGTTGTCCGTTCTTTGTAAAGAAATTGGAGGGATGGCGATGAATGATATAAATGTCAAGTTAACTGTGTTTTTTGAAAATCCGTTTTGGGTAGGTGTGTTTGAGCATGTTGAAAACAACTTTCTTGTTGCATCAAAAGTAACGTTCGGTGCAGAGCCTAAGGGCTATGAGGTATTAGACTACATAATAAAAAATTACTATAGTTTGGTATTCAGCCCTGCTGTTGAAACAAAGATAAAAAAAGACAAAACAAACCCTAAGAAAGCTCAACGTGATGTAAGAAAGCAGATGCAAGTATCCGGTATAGGAACAAAATCGCAACTTGCATTAAAATCGCAACATGAACAGAATAAGAAGGAAAGTAAGGTAAGAAGGCGAGAAGAAAAAGAGGCGGATGAACTTAAGAGATTTTTATTAAAACAGTATAAGAAAAGAAAAAAACATAAGGGACATTAATATTAAGTACAAGTATTTGTAGGTGAAAGCGGGTATTTATATGTATGAGAATGAGAAGACAAAGCTTCAAAAAATTATTGATGACAGTACCAATATAGTATTTTTCGGTGGTGCCGGAGTTTCTACCGAAAGCGGTATTCCGGACTTTCGAAGTGCGGACGGACTCTACCATCAAAAGTATAAGTATTCACCGGAGCAGGTGGTAAGCCACAGCTTCTTTATGAAATATCCTGAAGTTTTTTATGAGTTTTATAAGGAAAAAATGATGTGTCTTGATGCAAAGCCTAATGCAGCACATAATAAACTTTCGGAGCTTGAAAGCTCGGGAAAGCTTAAGGCTGTAGTGACACAGAATATTGACGGACTTCATCAAAAAGCCGGAAGTAAAACAGTCTATGAGCTTCACGGAAGTATACATAGAAATTACTGTATGAAGTGTCAAAAATCCTATGACGCAAATTATGTTAAAAACCAAAAAGGAATACCGTATTGTGAATGTGGCGGTATGATAAAACCTGATGTTGTTTTGTATGAAGAGGGGCTTGACGGAAATGTAATAAACGCTGCAATAAGAGCTATAGCATCTGCAGATACTCTTATAATCGGCGGAACATCTTTGGTGGTATATCCTGCTGCAGGTTTTATTGACTATTTTCAGGGTAAGCATCTTGTTGTAATAAATAAGTCGGAGACCGGAAAAGCTGTAAATGCCGAGTTATCTATAAATGCTCCTATCGGAGAGATTATGAGCGGAATAATTGTTCAATAGAAAATAAAAAAGAGGTGAGTTATGCCAAGGGGGAGCAATCAAAAATTTAAATTTACATATCTTATGAAGATTATGGCTGAAAAGACTGATGATGAACATAGTCTTACTATGCCTCAAATACTTGAGGAGCTTGAAAAGTACGAAGTAAGTGCCGAGAGAAAAAGCATTTATGAAGACTTTAAGGATATGTCAAAATTGGGTATAGATGTTATAAAGGAGCAAAGGGGTAGAGAGACCTTTTATCATATCGCAGGAAGGGAGTTTGAGCTTGCAGAGGTAAAGCTTCTTATTGACGCTGTACAATCTGCAAAGTTTATTACTCAAAAAAAGTCAAAGTCCCTGATTTCCAAAGTGAAGAATTTTGTAAGTGAGCATCAGGCCAAGCAATTACAAAGGCAGATTGTGATAAACGATCGTGTAAAGACTATGAATGAAAGTGTGTATTACAATGTGGATGATATACATACTGCTATAAATCAAAACAGGAAGATTAAGTTCAAATACTACAAATGGGATATTGATAAGAAACTTGTGGAAAGACATGGTGGAAGCTATTTTGTTGTAAGTCCGTGGGCACTGCTTTGGGATGATGAAAACTACTATATGATTGCTTTTGATGACTGGGATAATAAAATCAAACATTATCGTGTAGATAAGATGATGTATATTGAAGTTGGAAATGATGAAAGATCCGGAAAAGAAGAGTTTAAAAACTTTGATATGGCAAAATACTCAAAGGCGACATTCGGTATGTATCATGGTGAAAAGACCAAGGTATGTATAAAATTTGCAAATCATATGTGTGGGGTATTTATAGACAGATTCGGAAAAGATACTCTTTTCAGAAAAATAGATGAAAACAACAGTGAGTTGATAGTGGATATAAATGTCAGCCCACAGTTTTTCGGGTGGATATTCAGCCTTGGAAATGATGTGGAAATAGTATCTCCTATAGAAGTTGTTAATGAACTTAGGGAATACACAAAGAAATTTATAATGAAATATGAATAGATTTAATAAAGGTAATATAAGGAGTAAGTATGGGTACTTTGGGTAATGTTTTGTGGTTTATTTTCTGTGGACTTTGGAGTGGACTGATGTGGATATTTGCAGGTTGTCTTTGCTGTATAACGGTTATAGGTATACCTTTAGGTCTACAATGCTTTAAATTTGCCGGACTGGCATTTTTCCCTTTCGGGAAAGAAGTGGTATATGGCGGAGGTGCGGTAAGCTTTCTTGTAAATATTATCTGGCTTATTATACTTGGAATACCTATGGCAATCGCTCATGCGACAGCCGGTGTGATCCTTTGTATAACCATAATAGGTTTTCCTTTTGGACTTCAGTTCTTCAAATTGGCTAAACTTTCATTAATGCCTTTTGGAGCCAGGGTGATTTAATGAAGACATTCTTAAATTACATGGTAGCTGATTGAAAAAAGAGTATAATTGATATATTATTGAGGTAACAAATTTTGGTAATTTATATATCAATGATATATCAGGAGGATAATATGCCAATTAGTTTAAAAAAAGGTCAAAAAGTTAGTCTAACAAAGGGAAATCCGGGACTTAAGAATGTTGTGGTAGGACTTGGATGGGATACAAACGCCTATGATACAGGTGCGGATTTTGACTTGGATGCGGCAGCGTTTTGCTTGACAGATTCAGGGAAAGTTTCAAGCCAGAATGATTTCGTATTCTTTGGAAACCTTAATCATCCGTCAGGTGCAATAAGCCATTTGGGAGATAATCTTACAGGGGCAGGTGACGGTGATGACGAGCAGATAAAGATCGATCTTTCAAGAGTTCCTGCAGAAATCACAAAGATTGCATTCACAGTAACTATTTATGAGGCGGAAGCAAGAAGACAGAACTTCGGTCAGGTATCAAATGCCTTTGTAAGAATATTTGACGAGAATACAGGTGAAGAACTCTTAAGATATGACCTTGGTGAGGACTTCTCTATAGAAACCGCAGTTGTATTCGGTGAACTGTATAAGAACGGTGACGAGTGGAAATTCAATGCCATAGGTAGCGGATATCAGGGTGGATTGGCTGCTCTTTGCAATATGTACGGAATAGATGCGGAATAAATTTTAAAATTTGGACTGTGCACTTTTTTAAGTGTCGGTCCTTTTTTATTTATTTTTTATATTGTAACATATGATACTGAAAAATGTCTTTTATAAGATTATAATTAGGGCATACTAACTTATATGGGGAAAAGGAGAATGATATGAGTAAAATACTTGATTTAAATAAACCGGTTTTTGAGTTGGCAAAGGAATATCCTGACTTTATTGAAATATTCGCAGGTCTCGGATTTAAAGATATAAAAAATCCTGTTATGTTAAATTCTATGGGGCGTTTTATTACTATAAATAAGGGTGCTGAAATGAAGGGCATTCCTCTTGAAAAAATAAAAGAAGTTTTTAGAGAGCATGGATATGAGATAGCTGAGGACAAAAAAGAAGAAAAAGAATTAAAAGATGTGGCGGAGAGTATACCAAATAACACCGAAGACAGTACCGAGTTACTCAAGCAGTATTTGATAAGACTCTCAAACGGTGAATCTTTGGAGTCGGTTCAAAAAGATTTCAGAGAAAAATTTGAATCTGTAGATGCAAGTGAAATAATGAAGGCGGAGCAGTCACTGATGGAATCCGGAATGCCGTATCAGGAGGTTCAAAAATTATGTGATGTGCACTCAGCACTGTTTCACGGAACAACAAGCAATGAGCTTGGAAATGAAAATGAAATAAAGAATACTATGAGTATGGCAGACGGTGCAAATGAAGATGACACTAAAATGCTTATTGAGACAAAGGGACATCCGCTTTCTACATTTACAAGAGAAAATGAAAATCTTGAGAAGTATATAAATGAATTTCTGGCTAAAATGGAAAACAATGAGATAGACAGAGCGCTACTTTCAAAGATAAGAGAAGTTTCAATGCATTATGCAAAGAAGGGCGATCTTTTATATCCTTTGTTAAAGACCAAATATAATGTTTCGGGTCCTGCTACAGTAATGTGGTCTGTAGATGACGAAATCAGAGATGAGCTTGGAAGACTTGATAAAATCGAAAAAGAAGATGAGAAATGGATAGAGGATATAAAGGCTGTAATTACCCGTATGCAGGAGATGATTTATAAAGAAGCCAATATTTTATTTCCGATATGTACAGTGAACTTTACAGATGAGGACTGGTTAAATATTTATTTGGACAGCAAGGGATATGAGAACTGTCTTGATATAGTACCTGAAAGTTTTGATAAAGCCGAGAAAGTTAAAAGAGAGTTTGACGATATTGACGGTGAGATAGTACTTCCGGGAGGGCATTTTACAAAGGAGCAGCTTATTGCACTCTTAGATACCATGCCTCTTGAGATTACATTTATAGATGCCGATGATATAAACAGATTTTTCAATGATAATGATTGTCCGAAAGCATTTAAGAGACCGTTAATGGCAATTGACAGGGATGTGTATTCATGCCATCCTCCAAAGATAGAGCCGATGGTAAGAGAGATAATATCAGGATTTAAAAACGGAAGCAGAGATGAAGTTGCTATCTGGATGAAGAAGAACAATAAGGACATGCTTGTAAAGTATATGGCGGTCAGAGACAAAAATAAAAAATATCTTGGAACAATGGAAATAGTTCAGGATATGGATTTTGCAAGAAAGCATTTTGAAGAAGAAGGTCAGAATAACTGATATAAAAAGAGCCTATGAATTTTTCATAGGCTCGATTTATTATTCCATAATATTTGTAAGTCCGTTGCGTATAAATGACAGAGTGAGTACTGCGAGATCATGAGGTGACATCTCAAATTCACTGTCAATCCATCTTACAAGCAGACCGAGTGTTCCTGAAAGAATGAAATCGTAATATAATTCAAAATAAGGCATATTCTTTTGCTTTATAAAAGCCTTATACTTATTGAATACACAGGTCTGCAATTTATTTCTGAGTTCATTAGAGAAGTTTGCATCCAAATCGTCATGCAGGAATATTTTTGCCATATCTTTGTTATCATATATAAATACAAATAAAGCTTCTATAAAAGGTACAAGGTTGTCTGTATCCGGAGCTATTTTAGTAAGTATATCTTCAAATTCTTTTAAAAGATCGGCTTGTATATGCTCCATCAAATCATATACATCCTTATAATGTAAGTAAAAGGTTCCTCTGTTTATGTCTGCCATCTGTGCAAGTTCTTTTACCGTGATATTTTGGATTTTCTTTGTTTCAAGCAAGATACTCAGACATTTTCTAAGCTGCGATCTGGTTTTTCTTACTCGCCTGTCTACAGTTTTTTCGTTCATAAAACCTCCCGATAGTGTTATAAAATAAAATTTTCAAATTTTCGACTAAATGTACAATAGACGATGTTTAAGAATTCCATATCAGTTAATTAACTAATGTACATTAATATACTTAAAAGTATAGTCAATTACAATAAAAAAAGCAAGTATAAACTAAGTATGTAATAAATATTTTTTAATTAAAAAATATTTCAAGTAAAGTGAAAAGTATAGTATAATAAAATACCGGGGTTAAGAGCCCTATTTGACTCTAAAACATTATGTGATATAAGGGAATTTTATGAGAACTAAGAAATTTAGATATATTATATTTGTATTTGTATTCCTATTGGCGGTAACAGGTTTTTTATTATACTCTTTTTTGAAAAAAAATAAAGTTGACACTACAGGTGGAGATATTGAGGCAAGTGATATTAATATACCGAGATTATATAATGTACTTGGAGATTATTATATAAATAAAATGTATGGTTACAGTGATGAGACGGATGTTGAGGCTGCCGACAATATACTGTCATTGGTACTGGATGATTACAGTATGAAGTTTAGAGTGGTAGATGCAAATATTGCAGATATTGAAGATTATGATTACAGCATAAGAACATTTGATACTAATGAACTTGTAGAAAGCGGAGACAGGACAAAACTTGATGGCGATATTATAGATTTGCATCTGTCAAGTCTGGTGGAAGAAAATAAAGAATACTTTCTTGAACTTAGATTGTATACAAATGGACAGACATTTCATTATTACAGCAGGATAGTCAGGAGCAATACCGAATTTGCCAAAAGGCTTATAGATATGGCAAATACTTTTTCCAATAATAATTTTGACAACAATACGGCAAAAGACAATACCGTATACCTTGAAAGTGACGGTACAGGGAATTCAAGAGGACTTGAATATGTAACATTGAAGTCGGATTTCAATATGATAAGCTATAACGGAATGAACCTTACACCTTCTGAAAAAGAGGTGAGCCTTGTAAATTATAACGGTAAGGTAGGGGAAATACATTTCAGCTTTACTGCAAGTTCGGAAAATAAAGTTTATAATATAGAAGAGAATTTTATCTGTAAATCCGGTACACAAAGACTTTATATGCTGGATTATACCAGAACGATGAATCAAAGTTTATCAAAAGATATTGAGTACAATAAGAAAATAGATTTAGGCATCGGTAATAAAGATATCAGGTCTATATCGGATAATACAGGCGAGAAAATTGCATTCCCGGTAGATAATAAGCTCTTTTTATCAGACAGTAAAAAGGAAAGTCTTGAACAGGTTTACAGCGTAGGAAAAAACAGTTATATTTATCCGCTGAAATTTGGAGACGGATTGTACTTTATAAGCTATGGTTATAATGTTGACTCATCTCATATAGGAGCTGTAGGTGTTTGCCTTTTTAAATATATGGAGAGCACAAAAAAAGTTTCAAAGCTGGCTTTTGTAAAAACAGAAATTGATGCTCAAAGTTTAAAGGAATCGATAGATGAACTTGCATATATGGGTGATAATGCAATGCTTTATCTTAAGCTTATGGATAAAGTTGTAGGCCTTGATGTTTTGTCGGGAAATTATGTGACTGTGGCGGAAAACCTTGAAAACGGAAAGTATTCCATAAGTCAGGATAAGAGTTTATTATCCTGGAATATCGGAGACGGATTGAATATTTATAATTTTGCTACAGGAGAAAATAAGCAATTAGATAATGCAAATGAGATAATGTTGCCTATAGGGTATATTGGAAGCGACTTGGTAGTAGCAATAGAATCTCAAAATATTTCCAACACAATCAACGGCAAATCTACCGGAAGTATTTTTGAAAAGGTGAGCATATACAATAATCTTTTGGAATTACAAAAGGAATATACTTATGACGGCAGATATATTGACAATATTGATGTAAAGGGAAATCGTGTGCATATTGATCTTTATCAATATGACGGTGAAAACTTTACCAGGTCGGGAGAGGATACAATAATCAGCAACAAGTCTGTGGCAAGTGAGAGCAGAGTATCATCTTATATGGACAGTTTCAGAGCAAAGAACTATGTCATAGACACCGGTAAGTGGATTGAAGGTGAGGCTTATTACTTTAAGGATCTTCAAATTGACAGTACCGATATAGAATATAATATCGATTTGAATAAACCGTATCTTGACAATATGTATTATGTCTATATTAATTCCAAGTTGGAAGGGATATATGATAATCCGGTGAATGCTATAGATACCGCATATACAGATATGGGATTTGTAAGAAGAAAAGGTATAATGGTGTATGCTAGGTCCATGGTTGAGACCGCGTCAAATACAAATTTTGATGTAAACAAAGTCGGAGAATATGTAAATTATTGGGAAAATAATGAGCTTACAAGATTTCAGGGAATAACATTAAAAGAGGCAATGTACTTTTTAACTGTTAAAAAGCCTGTGTTTACATTTACAGCAATAAATAATCCGGTTATAATAACTGCGTATGATTCAAAAAGTGTCACAGTATATGATATAAATACAGCAAGTGTACAGAAAATAGATATAAATGAGGCTCAAAGTATATTCAATAGCACCCAAAATGACTTTTCTTGTTTCTTTACCTTTAGAATGTAATGTGATAAAATTAGAATCGTAATAAAAAAAGAAAGATTTGATTTAGGTTTTTATTTACTTAAATATTAAAGTTTAAATATATAGTTTTATATAGAGGAGAAAAATGGCTCAATATATAATGAATGGTGGCAGTCCATTGGTAGGAGAGGTTGCTATAGGCGGTGCAAAGAATGCGGCACTTGGTATTTTGGCAGCTGCTATAATGACAGATGAAGATGTTTATATAGAAAATTTACCTGATGTAAAAGATATTAATGTAATGCTTGAGGCGATAAAGGCTATAGGTGCAAGTGTTGAAAGACTTGACAGACATAGCGTGAGAATTAATGCATCTTCAGTAAAGGATGTATTGGTTGATGACGAGTTTATAAGAAAAATCAGAGCATCATATTATTTTATCGGAGCCTTGTTAGGTAAATATAAAAGTGCCGAGGTTGCTTTGCCGGGTGGATGTAATATAGGATCAAGACCTATAGATTTGCATTTGAAGGGATTTAAGGCATTGGGAGCCGAGATTGATATTGAGTCGGGAAGAGTAAAAGCACATGCCATTGATTTGGTTGCGGCGGATATATATCTGGATACCGTATCTGTAGGTGCCACTATAAATATTATGATGGCGGCATCGTTGGCGGAAGGAAGAACGGTTATAGAAAATGCGGCTAAAGAACCGCATATTGTTGATGTTGCAAATTTCTTGAACAGTATGGGTGCGGATATAAAGGGTGCAGGAACAGATGTTATAAGAATAAACGGTGTTAAGTCATTACATGGAAGCAGATATTCCATAATACCGGATCAGATCGAAGCCGGAACATTTATGTGTGCCGCAGCTATTACAAAAGGTGATATTACTGTAAAGAACATTATACCGAAGCATATGGAAGCTATAAGTGCAAAACTTATGGAGATGGGATGTGAGGTTGTGGAATTTGACGATGCAATAAGGGTTATTGCGAAGAACAATCAAAAGTCTACAAATATAAAGACATTACCTTACCCGGGCTTTCCTACAGATATGCAACCACAGATAACTACCGCTTTGGCTCTAGCTACAGGCAGCAGTCTGGTAGTTGAAAGTATATTTGAAAACAGATTTAAATATGTGGATGAACTCGCAAGAATGGGTACAAATATCAAAGTAGAGGGTAATACCGCTATGGTTATCGGCGTAGCAAAACTGAGAGGAGCGGCGCTTAAAGCACCGGATCTTAGAGCCGGTGCGGCACTTGTTTTGGCAGGGCTTGCAGCAGAGGGACAGACCACAGTGGACGATATTAAGTATATAAAAAGAGGGTATGAAGATTTTGAAGGCAAGTTGGTTTCATTGGGCGCCGATATAAGAGAAGTGGACAGTGAAGTTGAGGCAAGAAAGTTTAATATCAAGGTTGTATAAGAATGTTTTGCGGACGGCTTGGCTGTCCGCTTTTTATATAAGTAAATATAAGAAAGGGGGATATATGAAAAGAGAAGAATTGTTACATATATGTGGCGGAAAAGATTGGCATAGTAATGAAGATAATATTTGTTTTACAGGTAATGTATACGGTAAAGAAATAAACTTTGATTTTTCAGGATACAAAGAGGAAGAGCTGTTATCATATTTAGGGGACTTTCTTGAAAGGATTATAAATGATATAGAGAGGCTTGATAAAGAGGCAAGGGGTATTATCAAAGAGCAACATAAAAATGAGGATGTAGATATATTGGAGTTAAGTGATATCATTTTTGATAAAAGCGGATGCTATAATATGTTTGCGCTTGGATATCGTGTAGGAGAAACACAAGCAGGAGAACTTTATCTGCTGATAAAGTTTGATGAAAATCTTTTAGCAGACAGCGATATAGTTTACGAAGTCTATTAGAATAAAGGGGTTAAATCGGCTTAAATAAAGGGTTTTACAGCCTTTAAATTTTTTAGAAAAAATAGAAATAAATGCTTGACATTAATGCCTTGTTGCGATATTATAATTAGGCAGTTACGGAGAGGTATCGAAGTGGTCATAACGAGGCGGTCTTGAAAACCGTTTGTCCGCAAGGGCGCGTGGGTTCGAATCCCACCCTCTCCGCTTCCTTTTTGCCCAAAAGCAGAGAGGTGAACAGAAGAAGGATAACTCGCAACCAAGCAGAAGTACCCAAGTGGTTGAAGGGGCTCCCCTGGAAAGGGAGTAGGCTGTTAATAGCGGTGCGAGGGTTCAAATCCCTCCTTCTGCGTTGAACCTTGATAATTTAAGATTAAACAGTACACACAACCCTGAAAATTTGCATATTTTTGTTAACGAGAACGAGCGAAGCGAAGTTCGAGTTTAGAAAAATAGTACACCTCGTCGAGCGTAGCGAGACGATGGTGCTACCTTAAAAATATGATGAAGTTTCAGAATAACAACGTTTAGATTCGAACAGAATTTAAAACCTTTAAAAAACAGTAGATCTGTAAAAACAGATGCAAGCTAGCGAGAAGGCTAGATTAAACTTTTATATGAGAGTTTGATCCTGGCTCAGGATGAACGCTGGCGGCGTGCTTAACACATGCAAGTCGAACGAAGCTGCTTAAAGGAAGTCTTCGGATGGAATTTAGGTAGACTTAGTGGCGGACGGGTGAGTAACGCGTGGATAACCTGCCTTATACAGGGGGATAACGGAGAGAAATTTCCGCTAAGACCGCATAAGACCACAGCACCGCATGGTGCAGGGGTAAAATATTTATAGGTA
>NZ_BTHK01000007.1:0-162097 GCF_033242365.1 Lachnoanaerobaculum sanguinis | reverse complement strand
AGGCAGCTTCGTTCGACTTGCATGTGTTAAGCACGCCGCCAGCGTTCATCCTGAGCCAGGATCAAACTCTCATATAAAAGTTTAATCTAGCCTTCTCGCTAGCTTGCATCTGTTTTCACAGATCTACTGTTTTTAAAGGTTTTAAATTCTGTTCGAATCTAAACGTTGTTTTTCTGAAATCTCATCAATTATTTTTAAAATAATTAAGTTATTTTCAGGGTTGTGTGTACTGTTTAATCTTAAATTATCAAGGTTCGTTTGCTTCGCTGTTTGAAACAGCTTAGCTATTATATCAAGTTCGTTTCATCTTGTCAACAACTTTTTAAGTCATTTTGAAAAGTTTTTCCGAACTTTCTTTGCTCTTTTTGAGCAACTTTGACATAATATCAAACTTTCTAAATCATGTCAATAGTATTTTCTATTGTTTTTAGAAATATTTATTTTTGTTTTTCCGTCTTTTTAGGACAGTGGTATCATTCTACACCTTACACACTGTCCTGTCAACCTCTGTTTTCTATTTTTTCCAAAATTTTATAAGCAAAACAAATATATCCTATTTATAAAAATCTTATACCCTCAGTGACCACTCTCTGCAGTCAATGGTTCTTGTTATAAAGTCTTCGTAAAAATCAGGCTCATGGCAAATCAGCAGTATACTTCCCTTATATGCCTTCAGAGCTCTTTTTAACTCATCCTTTGCATCCACATCCAAATGATTTGTCGGCTCATCCAAAAAAAGAATATTTGTAGGCCTGTTAATAAGCTTACAAAGTCTTACCTTTGCCTGCTCTCCACCTGAAAGTACTCTAAAAAGACTCTCTATATGTTTTGTAGTAAGACCGCATTTTGCAAGTGCGGATCTTACCTCATACTGACTGTATCCCGGAAATTCACTCCAAAGCTCTTCAATACAGGTGTTTTTTGACTTATTGTCGCTTTCCTGCTCAAAATAACCTATCTCAAGGTAGTCTCCCAGAACGGTTTTTCCTGACAGCGCCGGTGTAAGACCAAGTATACTCTTTAAAAGAGTGGACTTTCCTATACCGTTTGCACCGAACATTGCTATCTTTTCTCCTCTTTCCATCCTTACATTTATAGGTTTTGAAAGTGGTGTGTCATAACCTATTACAAGATCTGTTGTCTCAAAAATAGTCTTACCCGGTGTTCTGGCCTCTTTAAAATTAAACTCCGGTTTCGGTTTTTCCGCCGCAAGTTCTATGATATCCATCTTGTCAAGCTTCTTTTGTCTGCTCATTGCCATATTTCTTGTGGCAACTCTGGCCTTATTTCTGGCAACAAAATCCGCAAGTTCTTCTCTTTCCTTTTGCTGACGATTATATGCCGCTTCAAGCTGTTTTTTCTTTACCTCGTAAACCTCAAGGAATTTATTATAATCTCCTACATATCTGTTGAGTTCCTGATTTTCCATATGATATATAATATTTACAACAGAATTAAGGAACGGTATATCATGAGAAATAAGTACAAATGCGTTCTCATAATCCTGCAAATATCTTTTCAGCCACTCAATATGCTCGACATCCAGATAGTTTGTAGGCTCATCTAAAAGTAAAATATCCGGTTTTTGTAAAAGAAGCTTTGCCAAAAGAATTTTTGTTCTTTGTCCTCCACTAAGCTCCGTTACATCTCTTTCAAGTCCGATATCTGTAAGTCCCAGCGCATTTGCCACATCTTCGACCTTGGCATCAATAGTATAGAAATCATGTGCCATCAAAAGTTCCTGAATAGTACCGAGCTCTTCCATAAGCTCATCCATTACGCTTTCATCAGCTGTAGTAAGCAAGTCACAGATCTCATTCATCCTTTTTTCCATATCAAAAAGATAATCATAGGCTCCCTTTAATGCATCTCTTATACTGGTTCCCTCTTCCAATACAGAATGCTGATCCAAGTATCCTATCTGCACATTTTTCGCCCATTCTATCTTGCCCTCATCAGGCATCAGCTTCCCTGTAACTACACTCATGAATGTAGACTTACCCTCTCCGTTGGCACCAACAAGTCCTATATGCTCACCTTTTAGCATTCTGAAGGAAACATTGTCAAAAATAGCTCTATCACCAAAACCGTGGCTCAAATTTTCCACATTCAAAATACTCATTCTACATCTTTTCCTTTTGCTTTAATATTTTTTTCTATACTCTTTCTTGCAATCATCATCTGATGTCCGCATCCTACACATTTTAGCCTCAAATCTTGTCCAATCCTAAGCACTTCCCACTCATAAGAACCGCATGGATGCGGCTTTTTCAATGTAAGTATATCTCCTACATCTATTTGTATCATTTATTCAACTCTCTCACTAAAACCGGTAAGGCTTTTTCAAATTTCACTCCGTACCAATGATTATCATCGTCAATTGTCTTTGTTATAGCTTCCGAAACAAATTCGGCAGCAATCTTTGCAGCCTCTCTAAAGCTCTTTCCATGCATCAATCCGCCTGTAAATGCCGCCGCATAGCAATCGCCTGTACCATGTGCATCTTTTTTTATTCTTTCAGTGTAGAAAATTTCAATACTTTCAGTATCTCCTTCAAATACCGCTATTCCCAACTTACCTTCAATATTTCGGATACCTTTCAGTATTATATTCTTTGCACCCAGATCCCTAAGTTTATATATAATACTCATAATATATTCACCGCTTTGATTATCAAGTAATATCTCACTGTCTGTAAGTAAAGCGGCTTCAGTCATATTCGGAAGTACAATATCACTTGTACCTACAAGATTTCTCATTTCTTTTACAAAATCTTCATCAAATCCTGTATACAATTTCCCGTTGTCAGCCATAGCGGGATCAACTATCCTAATTCCGTCTTCTTTTAAAAGATTGTTAAACAAATCAATTACAATCTCAATCTGTCTCTTACTTCCGAGATAACCCGTATATATTGCGTCAAAGTTTATGCCTTCTTTTTTCCAATGCTCCATAATCTTGGGCAAATCCTCTGTCAAATCTCTAAAAGTAAATCCGCTAAAACCGCCTGTATGGGTGGAAAGTATAGCAGACGGCATTATAGCCGTCTCAACTCCGCAAGCTGAAAGTATCGGTAATGCCACTGTTGTGGAGCACTGTCCGAAACATGAAATATCCTGTACCGTTAACACTTTTTTATTCATAAACCCACCTCAACAAATATATTTTTATTTACTGAATTTTTCTATTTCTTCAAGCGCAATTTCAACTAACTGTTGCTTTTCTTCAGGCTTTAATCTGTAAACCGTCTCTTTATCTCTCCAGTTTTTTATTACTTCCTCAATGCTTGGACGCTCCTCATCCTCATCATATACATCAGGGTCTGAAAGATTTGCAATACCTTCACGCAAAATCAAAAGTTCAAAATGATAACTTTTTGTCTTTTTATTATCAGGAAAGGTTTCATTGAGCCTGTCCTGTTCCCAGTTCTTTTGCTCTTCTCCGAAAGGATAGAGTTTTTTATAATATCTATCCATCTTCTTCTTTTTCTGCTTTGCCGTTTCAAAACTGAACCAATCTGCTATTCCCATGTTTTTACCTTGAGTACTTTTCTTCTATTTCACTGATAATATCAAGTCTGTTTTGATGTCTGCCGCCTTCAAACTCAGTCTCGAAGAAACTGTCTACAATCATCTTAGCCATTTCAGAGCCGACCACTCTTGCACCGAATGCAATAATCTGAGCATTATTGTGAAGCGCCGCCATCTTTGCGGAATAAGGCTCTGAACAAACTGCCGCTCTGATTCCCGGTACCTTGTTTGCAGCCAATGATATTCCGATACCTGTACCGCAAATAAGTACTCCCTTATCCACTTCTCCGGAAACTATAGCCTCTGCGACATCTCTTCCGGGTACAGGATAGTCACATCTCTCCCCCACCTTCGCTCCAAAATCCACAACTTCAAAACCTGCCGCTGTCAAATGCTCTGTAATAATGTCCTTCAGCTCAACTGCCGTATGATCATTTCCTATTCCAATTCTCATATTTCCTCCTTTTATTTACAAGAGTTCCTTATAAACATCTCTCTTTTGTATTCCCCTATCTTTTGCCACTGCCTTCATCGCCTCTTTTTTGTCCATGCCCTCGGCTATATATTTTTCATAATGTTCCCTGATACTGATTTCTTCAAAGGACTTCTGTCTCTCTTCCCTCTTCTCCAAAAGGCTCTTTCCCTCTATCACCAGTACATATTCGCCTCTGATTGCAATCTTTTCAGACTCATAATCAGCTATTATATCCGCCAGTTTTCCTCTTAAAACCTCTTCATGCAATTTTGTAATTTCTCTTACTATGGCAATATTTCTATCCCCCATATACTCAAAAAGTTCCTTTAAGGTCTTTAACAATCTATGTGGCGCTTCATATAAAATAATGGTACGGCTTTCCTGTGAAAGTTCAGTCAATATTTCCTTTTTCTCATTCTTATCCGCAGGCAAAAATCCTTCAAAGGCAAACCTTCTTGAACTTATACCGCTTATTGCAAGTGCAGATACTACCGCACTGGCTCCCGGAACAACGGTAACCTCCAGTCCCTCTTTATATGCGATATCCACCAGCTCATAACCCGGGTCTGATATTGCAGGCATTCCTGCATCTGAAACAAAAGCAATATTATTACCTTCTTTTACTTTTTCACAAAGCTCATATGCCTTGTCTATTTTATTATATTCATGGTATGAGGTCAAATGTCCTTTTATTTCAAAATGATTCAAAAGCCTTATAGTGTTTCTTGTATCTTCACAGGCAATTATATCTACATTTTTCAATGTTTCTATCGCCCTCATACTTATATCGGAAAGATTTCCTATAGGTGTGGCCACCAGATATATTTTACCTGCCATATATTTTCAACACCTCATCCGTATATATATTTTTATCCTTATAAACTGCCAGGGGCGGCTCCACATCCAGCCATACACCCGAGCCCTTTACCCCCTCTATTAAAACAAGATTTGCCTTACTTTCCATATATGGATGTACAAATCTTATTCTCTTGGGTTCTATTCTGTTTTTCTTTAGTGCGGCAAATATTTCGGAAAGCCTGCTTGGCCTGTGTATCATAAAAAACTTACCGTTTTCTTTTAATAACTTACCTGCAATCTCCACCACTTTATCAAGATCTGTAAGAAGCTCATGCCTTGCAATAGCAAGCGGTAAATCGGGATTTTTTATAGCTGTTGTATCCTTCATATATGGCGGATTCACACTGACGGTATCTACACTTCCTTGTTTTATATATTTTAGCGCATTAGCAATATCATCATTTATTATATCAATTTTTTCTTCCAGAGAATTGTACTTTACACTCCTATTTGCCATATCGGCAATATCTTCCTGTATTTCAATACCTGTTATTTTTTTTGCCTGAGTTTTCGCACTCAGAAGCACCGGTACAATGCCGCTTCCTGTACAGAGGTCCACAGCATAACCGCCTCTTTTTACTTTAACAAAATTTGCCAAAAGCACCGCATCTATACCGAAGCAAAATTTGTCCGGATTTTGTATAAGGAAGAGATCCTCACATTGCAAATCGTCAAGTCTCTCTCCCGATTCTTCCCTTATCAATTCATCTTTCATGATTTTAAGCTTGTATCCTTATCTCTTTTAAAGAATACTCTTCAATTTCCTTTGCATCCTCTGATTTTGTAACAAGCACCTTTACAGTCTGCCTTAGTACACTGGTTGAAACTATTACACCGGTCTCACCTGCAGGTGTGGAAACCGTGACACCTTCTCTCGGCATCTTTTTATTTAAATACTCATATGTATCGGATTCATTTTTCAAACAACACATCAATCTTCCACATACACCGCTGATTTTTGCAGGATTCAAAGACAGGCTTTGTTCCTTTGCCATCTTTATGGACACAGGTACAAAGTCGGACAGATAACTGTGACAGCAAAGCGCTCTTCCACATGAACCCATGCCGCCTACCATCTTGGTTTCATCTCTTACTCCTACCTGTCTGAGTTCTATTCTTACTCTGAAAATAGATGCAAGTATCTTTACCAGCTCTCTGAAGTCAACTCTGCATTCTGCGGTAAAATAAAACAAAACCTTTGCTTTATCAAATGTATACTCTGCAGAAATAAGCTTCATGGGCAAGCCGAGCTCTATTATTTTTGACTTACAAATATCGTAAGCCTCTTTTTCCTTCTTGTAATTTTCCTCACAGGTACAAATATCCTCCGGAGAGGCTTTTCTTATTATCTTCTTTAGCGGATTATCATAAGCTTCACTTAATTCTCTTGCTCCCAATATGACTCTGCCGCATTCAATGCCCCTATCAGTCTCCACTATTACTCTGTCATTTACATCTATATCAATATCATCAGGATCATAGTAGCAGATGTTGCCCACATCTCTAAACCTAACGCCTATTACTCTCATCTTTTTCTCCTATTTTCTAAGGCCAATAAAAAGCAATTCCATCACCGTATCTCCGCTTACATTGGAGTTTAGCCTAGTCTCCGTTTCATCTATTAAATCTATTATACTGTTAATCTTTTTAAGTGTATATTCTCTGGAAAGCCTTAGTATAATGCTTTCCTCCCTTATAAATACAAGGTTATCTATCTTTTTTGTAAGCTTTAAGATACATATATCTCTATACCAGAGTCTTAGAAAATTTATAAAATCCCTAAATCCTCCGGTTCTTTTTTTCAATTCTTCTATAAATAAAAGTATATCATTTATAGATGCTTCTGAAATCTTTTTCAAAAATTCTACATTTTGATTATACATACCGGCAAAATCCTCAGATTCAGCCATTGCTTTGGCAATCCCCGGTGCACCGTTTGAATACGAGGCTACCACCGTAGCCAAATCTTCACTTGTACCTTTTTCAACAAGCCATCTCTTTATTCTGTCATTACTTACTGCACTCAACAAAAGCTTTATACATCTACTCCTTATTGTTTCAAGTAGTAAGCTCATATTTCTTACCAAAAGTAAGATAACTACATACTCGGGCGGTTCTTCTATAGTCTTTAACAGTGCATTCTGCGCTCCCACAGTCATCTTATCCGCCTCGTCTATTATATATATCTTTACTTTTCCATGATACGGTCTGATTGAAACATCATTAACTATATTTTCTCGAATCCTGTCGATTCCGATACTTTCTTTGCCATCGGCATCCATATAAAAAAAGTCGGGGTATGCATCCGCCAAAAACTGCCTGCACGCAGGACACTCTCCACATCCTGTATGCTTCTCACATATAAGTTCCATAGCAAACTCTCTTGCAATTTTAGACTTTCCTATCCCGTTGTCCCCTGCAAGGATATATGCATGTGATATCGACTGTTTTATTATTGACTCCCTTAAATGATGCCTTATCTTTTCATTTCCAAGAATAAAATCACTCATCCTGTATCTTTATTCCCATATCTTTTTTTATTTCAAGTATGCACTTATTTAAATCTTCATTGACATACTTTTTTGTGATTCCGGCAGCTTCAAGTCTCATAGGTGAGAAATCCTCCTCATCCGCCAAAAATCTTCTGCAAAGTTCGGCATACTGTGGCTCTGATTGCACCATCTCTCTGTTTATAGCTCTCTGCAGTCTGATGCCGTCACTGAGCTCTATAAATATAGGTACGACATTTTCCGCACCATAGTACTCTTTTATTTTTTTATAAGAATCCAGAGTTCCTATTATAAGATAATTTTTACTTTCAAGATGCAACGATCCGTCA
Organism: Lachnoanaerobaculum sanguinis; assembly: GCF_033242365.1. Taxonomy (NCBI): domain Bacteria; kingdom Bacillati; phylum Bacillota; class Clostridia; order Lachnospirales; family Lachnospiraceae; genus Lachnoanaerobaculum; species Lachnoanaerobaculum sanguinis. The sequence goes on along the minus strand of NZ_BTHK01000007.1, from coordinate 154,395 downwards.
TCAATAGTTGCATATATCCACGGACCTTTAACTGTATTATAGGTCCTCATCTCTATAAGCTTACCCTGTTTTCTATATTCTTCTATAACGGATTCCTCTACAAAATGGTAATCAACACCATTTTCTTCCCCGTCCCTTATAGGTCTTGTGGTATATGTTATAAGTCTTTTTGTTCTCGGGCACTCCTTATACAATCTTTTAAAGATAGTATCTTTTCCGGAAGCACTCTTGCCCATTACATAATAAATTTTTCCCATTTTACTTATGGGTCCAGTCCATAGACCCTTTTTCCTTTTTTAATATATTCTTGCAACAACTCAAAACCGGCTCGATCTATTATATCCCCCTTCTTTATAACCGGTACACCGGGCGGATATATATATATGTTTTTTTTCGCAATCTTATTTAGATACTTTTCATCAAGATTTGATGTAGACTCATGTTCTATATAAACGAAATTTTTATCAATATCAATTAAGGCCTTATAAAGCCTGTCAAAATCACCTTCACCGTCACAAACCGTACTGTAAGCAAGTACAAATCCCGGTCTACTCATCTCAGTTTCAATATTGTAGAACTCTCTGAGTATATTTGCCAATGTAACCCCGTCAATATTATCGGAGTAAATTACAAGTTTTGTAAAGTCATATCCGAGTCCTGTATTTTCCTCCCATAAATGAATACTTTTACAGCTTGAAACTTTTTCTCTGAAGCCTTTCAGACTCTTTAAATACTGAGATACATATGCATAACTTTCACTCATATACCTTATACAGGCATCAATACCTGACATAAAAATGTATGAAGGCGAGCTGGTTTCAAATATATGGAGTGACTCTTCCAAGCATTTTTCATCAATAAGCTTTGACTTTAAATGACAAAGTGCCGTTTGAGTAAGTGAAGGCAAAGTTTTATGCAGACTTTGTACCACAATATCCGCTCCCAAACTTACTGCCGATGAAGGAAACTCCATATCATATGCATTTATCAAATCGGCGTATTTTTCTGTTGTTTTTTCTATATAAGTAAGGTGGGCACCATGTGCTTCATCCACTATAACCGGGATATTATACTCATGCAAAGTTTTTGCAATCACTTGTATATCGGATACAACTCCCTCATATGTAGGTGAAGTAAACAGCGCTGCCACTATATTTTTTTCCTTATTTGCTTCTAAAAGCGCTTTCACACTCTTTGCATCACATTCTTTTGCAATGCCTAAATCATTATACCCTATATTCACATATATTGGTATCAAATCTAACAATTCAATGGCATTATATACACTAAAGTGTGCATTATCCGCTACTATTATATATGATTTTTTATTTTTATAATCACCTGTACATGCACAGGCTCTTATACTCGCAAGTATACCACAGCTTGAACCATTTATTAAGTAGTATGTTTTATTAGTTTTATATATATTTTTTGTAAACTCCATAGAGTCTTTTATAATTCCTGTGGCATCATGTAAATTATCGGTGCCCTCTACCTCCGTCAAGTCCATACCGTAGATATCTGTCATCATCTCTTCTATTTCTTTGGGCACTCTTCTTTTATGCCCCGGCATATGCATAGGCAATATACCGGAGCTGACATATTCTTTTAATTTATATGCTAAAAAATTTTTATTCATTATCTGTATCTTTTCTTGCTACGTAGTTTTTCCAAGCCTTCAAAGCTAAAAGTACAGCCGCTACTATACATATAATGTCTATCACTATAGCCGCAATCTGCCATCCCATCATACCTAAGTTCAGGTTTTCAGGTGCATATGCCCTACTGTTGACAGTTGTATACAATATATTATGTGATGCTTTTCTGAGTGCAATCACTGCTGTAGCGCTCTTATCCTTTACATAATTATAACCTGTATCAATTGCTGTTAGGCAGAAATCATTACCGTTTCTTATATATCTGTCGGCATTCATATAACCATATCCGCCTGCGCCGAAATAATCGGTAAGTACCATACCTCTAAAGCCCCACTCATCTCTTAGAATCTTATTGAGAACTTCATTTGAAGCAGCTGCAGGTGTTATTCCGTAGTGGTTGAATGAGCTCATAACAGCTTTGGCTTTTCCGTCTTTTACACATATTTCAAAAGGACGAAGATATATCTCTCTTACAGTTTGCTCATCCGCCCAAGTCATGAGCTGATAGTTTCTGTTGGTCTCCTGATCGTTTAGAGCAAAATGCTTAATATATGCATATACTCCATGTTCTTCGGCTCCCTTTACAGCCTCTGAAGCAATCTTTCCTGCAAGCAAAGGATCTTCCGAGAAATACTCAAAGTTTCTTCCTGCAAATGCACTTCTATGTGTATTCATAGCCGGTGCGTACCAGCCTGAAACTTCCATCTCATCAGCCATCTTACCGATACTGTCTCCGAATGAATGTGCAAGGTCTGTATTGAAGGTGTTTGCAAGCATTATAGTTGCAGGAAGTCCTATTGAACCCTTCTTTGTAAAGTTATTGTTTATTGAAGAAGGTCCGTCACAGTCAACTGTCTGTACTTTACCTATTTTTCCTATTGTTGTGGTCTGATATCCTCCCAAAGCTACAAGTTTTGACATATCATCAAAACTCAGATTGTCCAGAAGACTATCCCATGCCTCATCATCATAGTCAAGTCCTCGAAGGTCCGCAAGTTTTATTTTATTATTTGCATTTGTCTTCGGCATCTCATCTGATTCAATATCAAATTTTTTGCCGTCATAATTACTGTTATTTAAGAATTCAGCCTTTTTATCTGCCGGAAGCACAAAATTTGTAGGTGCCTTTGTTGCTTCCTCAAGATTTGCAAATTTATCCTTTCTTGAAAGAACTGTAAAATCGCCTCTCATATCGTCAAGCTTGCTTGTAGCAACAGTATCATCACTGCTTCTCTTATTTGTATCACCATAAACTATATCATCTTCAAGAGGGAATGTTCTTGTATCAAGTATATTATGAGAATCTTCCTGTAAGCTGATTTCATACACACCCTTTTCAAGTACATAAGCCTTTTTGATTTTTTCATCAAATGATGCCATATCTTCAACCGCAAAAGTAATCTTTACAGTCTCACTCTCACCCGGTTGTAAAAGCTTTGTTTTGGCAAAGCCTACAAGATTTGTACTTGCCTTTTCAATACCTCCGTTTGTATAAGACGGATTAAAGTATAACTGTACAACATCTTTTCCTGCAACATTTCCCGTATTTGTCACCAAGACATCGATACTTATCTTACCGTTATTTGCAACTATCTCTCCCATTTCCTTTGTGAAGTTGGTATAAGAAAGTCCGTAACCGAACGGATACTGTACATATCCGGCATAATTTATAGCACCTTCTTTAGCTGCAGTCTCATAGAATCTGTATCCTACATAAATACCTTCAGCATAGTTTACAAAACTCGGGTTATATGACACCCCTCTGTCCTCTACAGCAAACTCATCCATATTTGTATAATTGAAATTACCGAAGTTATTATAGCTTGGTGTTGTTTTTAAGTCATATACAAAAATATCACTTGTCTTACCTGAAGGATTTACCTCTCCGTCAAGAATCTTGCCAAGGGCATTAAATCCTGTCTGTCCTGCTCCCGGGCACCAAACCACACTTGTTATATTCTCATATTCATTTACAAAACCAAGTTCCATAGGATTTGAAGCGTTTATGATTACAACAATGTTTTTAAACTTCTTATTTACTGCATCAAGCATTGCCGTTTCTCTGTTTGAAAGTTCCAAATAGCTCTTATCGGCATCCAGATCATCCTTTTGATCACTGTATCTGATACCCTTTGACCCGAAAGTACCTCCGTCCACAAATGTATCTTCAACACTTGGATCAAGGCTTCTCGGCAAATCTGCGCCCTCACCGCCTGATCTTGCAATAACGACTACCGCTTTATCGGAATAATTTCTTGCATTATCAAAAATATTTGCCTCGTTATATTGTTCAATTGAAGGCTCAGGTATGGTCCAATCCTGGCCCCACATTCCTACTGTAGGCCTTGTCTGCCTGAAATCCGTATAAAACTTTACAAGTTCCTCATTTACCTCAAATCCCGCATTCTGTAATCCTTCAATAAGTGATACCGTAGGGAATGAATCGTTAAGTCCTCCCGAACCTGTACCTCCGTATAGAGGATTGGTTGACGACCACCCGAAGAGATTGAGTTTTGAACCCTTTTGAAGCGGAAGTGTTGAGTCATTCTTTAAAAGTACAATACCCTCACTTGAAATTTCCTCACCTAAAGACTTTGCCTCATTTAAAGACTGTTCGGTTATAACTCCCCTTCCTGTAGCAAGTGTTATCATAGTCTTTAAAGGACCGTTTATCATAAGATTGATACTTAAAAGTGTTCCCAGTCCGAAAACAAGCCATGAAGCCGATCTTGTAAGATTCTTACGTGCAGGCTTCTCCTTTCTTGTGATAAACATGACCACAAGGGCCGCCACAAAAAGTGTCACTATAGCCACAAGGTGTGGCGCTATAGATTTGATAACACTTATTACATCCGCCATATTAACAGCTAACATAATACTCCTCCTATTTATTTTTTCTCCGGCATTACAATGTATTTCATTGTCGGATAGCTGATAACCACCTGAACAATGATATTTACCGCATTAGCCAGTGTAGGTACAAGACTTGCACCAACCCCTATATCCCTGAAAAATTTCTGTGAGTATGCAGGCAGTGCCGCAGAAATAATGATCAATGCAACAGCAAGCATAATATACTTCGGTATAGCATCCTTAAATGCCGCATTTGATTTAAATACAAACTGTTTTTGAACAAAAAAATTTACAGTCTGAGCAAGTGCGGTAGCCACAAGGAAGCTTAAAAATCCTGCTATCCCAAGATTTTGCTCAATATTTTCCGCATAATTAAAAATCAGAAATTGAAACGGTATCTGATGCCATCCAAATCCTGTAAATGTAGCCGTTCCTATCCACATAACTATAAAATTTACAATTGTTGCTACATTTGAGAGAATATTAAATTTAATAAACTCCCATAGATTCGGATGCGCTTCTATCCATTCTTTTACTACATTCATAACTACTCTCTATCTTCTCTTTGAAGAAACTTTTCATTATATATCTTATTGGCCTTTCTGTTTTTGAAATACCCCTTTATAATACCTGTAAGACCCTTAAAGAAATGTCCGTTTACCAACAGTAATATGGCATCTACCATCTCCATACTTACCTGACCGTTACTCATTTTTCCGATAGCTCTAAAAGGCATATTAAATTGGAAAAGAGTATTAAGATCCGGCACTCCGGCTTCAAGCGACTTTTTCAGCCTTTTATCAAGTACTTTATAGGCATGTCTTGCAATAAAGCTTTTTGCATAATACATCTGACATAATGCATCATTGATTCCAAGTTCCCCGCTCCAGCTTCCGTCAGGTATTTCCCTTCCAAGCAAAATCCTGTACTCTTCATCACTTACATTTGTTACATTTCCGTCAAAGTATGAAGGCAAATCACTCTTATTATATAGGAAAACTGTTTCATTACCTTCAACACTTACTTTAGACTGCAATCTTATATCTACACAGCTGCTGCCGATATATATATCATATTCTCCGCTCTCTATCTCAAAAGCATTTGTAGCTACATTATAAAACCTGAATGCTTTATCATCAAATAAAATAGTGACTTTTTTCTTTTCACCCGAGTTCAAAAAAACTTTTTCAAATCCCTTTAATTCAAGTTTTGCCCTAAATATCTTTGATTCCTTCAAGCCTATATAAAGCTGGGCTATTTCCTCACCCGCAAATTCACCTGTATTTTCAATATAAAAGCTTACCTTATCTCTATCTGCTTCTATATCACTGTACTTAAACTTTGTATAGGAAAGTCCATATCCGAAAGGATACATTACAGGTACATTTGCCGTAGTAAAATATCTATATCCTACAAATATACTCTCTCTATATTCCGAAGTCCTCTCTTTTGAAGGATAATACTTTATATTCGGAACATCCTCATACTTTTTTACAATACTTTCAGAGAGCTTGCCGCTTGGGCTGTACTCACCGTTTAGCAGTTCAAATACCGCACCCATGCCTGCCTGACCGAAGAGATATCCATGAAGTATTCCCTTTAAATTCTTTTCCCAAGGCATTTCAATACATGAACCTGCACTGATTATACCGACTATATTTTCATTAACCTTTGAAAGCTTTTCCAATAATTCCACTTGGTTGTTTGGAATTCTAAGATGAGTTCTGTCAAGGCCTTCCGATTCACTCGCCTCATTGAGTCCGAAGAAATACAGTACAATATCCGCCTGCTTTGCCAGCTCTATAGCTTCATTTACAAGGAGTTCATCCTCTTTATCCGCTCTTGAATACCCATGTGCCATACCGATTATATTTAGATCAAAATGTGATATAACTTTTTCCACAGTATCAACATTGGTCGCATTTACATTTGTAATCCCTGCTCCCTCATATATCGGATTAATATCCAATTTTTCAAGCTTTTCCTCAATATTTCCTATGGCGGTCTCAATCTTTTTCTCTTTTTCAGAGTCAAGATCAAGCTTCTTTATAATCTTTTGTGCATCCTCCACTATTGTTGCATTCACCATGGAAGATCCAGCTCCCTGATATCTTGGACTAAAAGCAAAGTCACCTATAATCGCTACCTTTTTACTTTTGCCAAGCGGCAAAATGTTTTCTTCATTCTTTAAAAGCACAATACTTTTTCTTGCAGCTTCTCTTGAAAGCGCATTATTATCTTCAAACATCTTTGCCTTGTCTTGCGGCTTTTTCTTATTCTTTGTAGACAATGTGATATCTATCAGCTCATCCACTCTGACATCAATATCACTTTCACTTATTTTTCCGGTCTTTAATGCCTCTAAAAGTTCTCTTGCGCTGTCAAGTCCCGGAGCCGGCATTTCAAGGCTTGAACCGTTTTTTACCCCTAAAGCATGATCGTTTGAAGCTCCCCAGTCAGTAACCACCATACCGTCAAATCCGATATCTTTTCTTAAAATATCCATCAGAAGGTGCTCATTCTCATTTGCATATACACCGTTGACCATATTGTAGCTCGTCATTAAAGATTTCGGTTTGCCCTCTTTTATAGCTATTTCAAAGGCGGTGATATAGATTTCTCTAAGCGTTCTCTCATCCAGTACCGAATCCATAGTCATTCTGCGAAGTTCCTGTGAATTTACAGCAAAATGCTTTACACAGGCGGCTATTCCGTTACTTTGTATCCCCTTTATCATAGCAGCAGCAAGTTTTCCGCTAAGATACGGATCTTCCGAATAGTACTCAAAATTTCTCCCGCATAACGGATTTCTCTTGATATTTATTCCGGGTCCTAAAAGTACATTTACATCCTCTGCCGCAGCTTCAATTCCCAGTCCTTCTCCCACTTTTTCAAGAAGCCTTACGTCCCAGCTGTTTGCCAAAGTAGCCGCAGTCGGAAAACATGTTGCAGGTACGGAAGCGTTCAATCCGAGGTGGTCACCTTTTCCCGCCTGTTTTCTTACACCTGTAGGTCCGTCAGCATGGTGAAGAACATCAACCCCTATAGAAGAAAACGACCTCGTATCCCAAGCATTTTTACCTGAAAGATAGGCGCACTTTTCCTCTAATGTCATTTTTTCAATAATATCTCTATGCTTCATTCTCCTCCTTATAGAAAACTAATTTACGTTCTTTCCACATCATGGTAAATTCAACAAAGAAATTTACCTCAACACCCGTCTATATTATAGTATATATTAAAAAAGTTGTGTATATTTTCAAAATATTTTTTATACAAAAACAGGGAGTCTTAAGACTCCCTGTAACTATTGTATGTTTGAAAAGCTAAAAAGGAAAATAGCTTAGCAACCAATTTAAACTTCCGGCTCTATGATACCGTATTTTCCGTCTTTTCTCTTATAAACTACGCACACCTCATCGCTGATTGCATTTCTGAAAACATAGAAATCATGTCCCAAAAGTTCCATCTGCAAACATGCCTCTTCAGGATCCATAGGCTTGATACTGAATCGCTTTGTCTTTACGATTTTTATCTCGTCTTCATCATCTCCATAGGCAGCTTCATCGTTTATAAAGAAATCTGTGAATGACATTGCAGCCTGTTTTTTATCTATAAGCTTATTTTTAAACTTTTTAATCTGCTTTTCTATTATGTCTTGAACTTTATCTATGCTGACATACATATCTTGGCTGACTTCCTCGGCTCTTATAAGCCCCTGCTTTGTAGGAATGGTAACCTCGATCTTATGTGCTTCCTTTTGCACACTTAATGTAATTCTTGCCTCTGTCTCAGCTGTAAAATACTTTTCTAATTTCTGAAGCTTCTCCTCTACCGCCTTCTTCAAACCATCAGTAATTTCAATATTTCTTCCAGTAATTGTATAACGCATATGTATAAGCTCCTTTTCTTTTTTATTTGTCTATAGTATACCACTTTGTCAACAAAAATTCAATTTAAATTTATAATTGTATTGTCAATTTGATTAAATTTTTCAACTAATATGATTTTTATTAAATTTTTATCCAATTGTATTTTCCGAGTAAAATTGCACTTTTATATATTTTAGCTCATAAAATCTACAAATTTATCTCAAATGCAGTCTTTACTCTATGGGGATAAAACACTTAAATTGTGGATAACTTAGTTTATAACTTGAAAACAGCCTATTTAACAGCTTTCTAAGACCTGTAAAACCCACTATTTTTGTGGATAAAAATGTGGATAATGTTGACAAGTCTTTTAAACCATAAAATTTATGCACTTTGCTGTTTCTTCTTAAATCTAAGAATTCAGACTTGACAGCAAAATTATATACTACTTTTATTTAAAGTAATATTTTAACTGTTTTCAAGTAATCGTACAGCCCTTAATGACTCCTGCTCCACCTTACAATTATTTAAAAGCATAAAATCCAATACCTCTGAATACTCTTTAAGATTTTCTCTGTTTTTCTCAATCATTCTGATATCTGATACATTAAGTTCCTTGTATATTCCCGACTCATAAAATCTTTTCAATGTATTTACATCCATAAGAAGGGGCTTAAACGGTATACCTGTTTTCTCTTTTAAGTTTTCAAGTATCAAAAATCCGTAGATATCTATATCTCCCTCATGTAGATATTCACAAGATTTATTATCTTTATATATTTTTTCAAGTAATTCTTTCTTTGATTTATTGTGATATCCTCCAAGATAGATATATACCGCTTCTTTCTTATTTTCATCGTGGTATGTAGTCAGATTTTCCACTGTAATAACAGCTTTTGTAAGTACCTTTATATTTCTTATTCTTTTAAGCGAAGCATTGGAGAGAGCTATTCCATCCGGTAACTCATCAGCATATATTGTAGAATTTTCAAAACTTATTATCACATCTCCCTTTATATATACATATGTAGGATTCTCATACAAATTATAATATTCAAGTATCTTATCCTTCTCTATAGGATCATCCGTATAATCAAATAATATACTCTCTATGCAGGACTTAAATTCCTTTTGAAATCTCTTTGAATCTTTAAATACGGCAGTTGAGAAATTTCTGATGTAGCTTTCCTTCTCTATCTTAAATACAGCTTCCAATATTGTAAGGACATATTTTAATCTTTTACCGTCATACTTTAAATCATATGGCAGCTTCCTATAGTTTATGGCCAGATGCATCCAATCGGATATTATATTATTCAGCAGCCTATACTTACTGTCCGCAAATGAGGACAGAATTTGTTTTATATATTCACATTGCTCCGGAATACTTTTTCTGTTTAATCTCTTATAGCAATCCTCTATTCTGTCAATATTTAATCTGACCTTACTATACCCTCCGGTAGATTCAAGTTTTGATATTATCACATCTTCACTTATCAACTTTTCTATAGCTGCATTTATATCCTTATACGCATTATGATCATATCTGTCTACATATGCCGGATAATTCTTTTTTATATCTATTTGTATTGCACGCAAAGAAGAAGGCTCTTTTATATAGCCCTCTCTTCTTTCATACATATCCACTAAACTATTTAAAATATCCTTACCGTAATCCATCCTCCAACCTCTCACATTATCAATTATATGACTTATCTTATCTCTGTAGCGGCAAATGTAGCCAGCTACTACATTTGTAAATGGTTAGACAGAGATCATAGCGACAACTAGCCTGAACGGATACTCAAACCGTATAATATGAGAAGAACCCCTAACAGCTGCAACTACTAGGGGTTCGTTTTGTATCTACATGAGATACCATATCTTTTCTTAGCTGTAATAAATTATAATCTATTTATAAACATAAAGTCAATAACAACTTATATCCTTACCGTAATCCATCCTCCAACCTCTCAAAAGCTCGTATTGCATTTCTGTTTCCTGATTTAACTATTGAGTAGGTAATATCACAATATGGTAAAATTGATGTAGCCTTCTCGGCTGTAGCTATAAGCACCAGTTGCAAATTCAACTTCTTAAACATGTTCATCATAGGCTCGATTCTGTCGCTGGTCATATTGTTGAATGCCTCATCCAACAATATGAGCCTCATAGACTCTTCCTTACTTTGCTCATAAATTTGCAAAAGTGAAGAACATATTGCTACATAAAACGGAGCTTGATTCTCTCCACCGCTGCCCTCACCGCTTACTTTTGACAATGCTACTTCCTTCTCTGTCACTGAATTTTTTATAATAATATCATAGTCCAGATAAGTCCTATAGTCCACATACATTCCCATACTTTTGGCCTTTGACTTTTGACCTGTTAGATTTTGTTTCGCATGCTCTTCCACATCTATCATTATTCTACTCATAAAGTCATCAATCTGACTTTCAAATACCTCGGACTTATTTACCTCAGCCATATATGTAAGCATATCATTTTCTCTGTCAATTTGCTGATTGTCCTTATCCATAATAATATCGTAGAAAAGTCCCAGTTCCTTATCTTTGCTCTTGTCAATTCCGAATCTATAGCTTTCCTCACCATATTCCAGATTTTCCATAACACGATTTATTTGCTTAAACTGCTGCCTTGCCCTTAAGATATCGTCCTTCATCCTAAATAGCACTTCCTTGCGAAATCTGTCCTTACAGCGAATCTGAGCCTTTGCAAGTTCATTCTTATGTCTTTCCAGCTCAATATTTTGCAGAGTAAGGTATTCTTGCATGTACCGATTCGCCCCTTCCAAGCCTGTAGCATAGTCGCAAGTATATTTGGCGGTATATTTTTGTTGTAAAGGTATCAATTCCTGATTTAAATAGCTGTTTAATGCTATATTATCATGTGCCATACGATTTGAAAAATTGTATGCAATAGCAGAAGCTTTTTTAGACTTTCTTTCGTTTAAATATTTCTTTTCCACATCAAGTGCAAATTCCGAATATCCTTTTATACTGTTTTCATATACAATTTTAAGCTCTTCCAGATTCTTTTTAAGCTCTTCTATAAGCAAATTTGATTTTCTTATATTATCAATTATATTTTGCTTTTTTGCCTTGGCATCCGTTATCTCATCTCTGATATAATTCACACTCTTTTTGCATTCCTTGACTCTGTCATACATTGCGAGCAATATTGGATTTTGCTTAAATTCTTCTATCTTCTTAGCTATATCCGCTATCTTTATTCCAAGCTCCTTAGCTTTTTTCCCCGATTCACAATACTTTTCAAGCTTACTAAAGCCCTCTCCGGCTCTAAACTTTGTATATCCGTTATATACCAAGTCAAAGTTTTTCTTTGCATCTTCAAACTCTTTCAAGCTGTTTTGTATATCCAAAAGTTCTTTTTTTGCAGCTTTTAACTGCTTTTCAATGGCATCCACACCGATAAAATGTTCTCTTTTTGCCATTCTCTGTAAGCAGAAGCTTTGAAATCTAAGTCTGTCTTTGGTAACACTCTTTGAAAATTTCTCCAAATCATCTGAAGATTCGCAGCATATAACATCTTTCATCACAAATCTTGCATATGCCTTGGCATATATATTTTCAGATTCAATCTTATCGCCCAGATAAGAGTCTTTCTCAGTCTTATATTCTACATTTTTTATTTTTCTCGTATCTATAAGTCCTATACCGTTGACCTTATCTCCCAAAGAGATAAAAACTTTCTTTGCTAAAATATAATTATCAGGTTCTACAATGATATTAAATCTCTGTGTATTTAAGTAGCTCTCCACTGCATCCTGCCAACTCCTGTCTGTCATATATAAAAGCTCACACAAAAGTCTGGCATCCGACTTCTTACTCTGTTCACTCAAGGCCTCATTTATCTTGTCTCTGACAAATATTGCTTCTTTGGGATAACACATCACTCCTGACTCAAGTGATTTTATTTTACTTGAAAGTCCTTTGCCTTCCTCATTTAACTTCGCTATATCAGTCCTTATTTTTGCATCATAATTTTTTATCTGTTCTTCCATATCTGCAAAAATCTTGGCAATTCTTTTTATCTCTGCAATCTTTGTTTCTTCAAAGCAATTTTCATCTCTTATACAATTATCTATATCAAAAATAAATCCAAGCTTATTTAATTTATCCTTTAATTCAAATAAGTCTTTAACCACATTATCAAACTTTTCCGCTTCTTCTGTAAGCCTTTTCTCTTCAATTTTATTATTTTTATTTTCACTCTCAAGAGAGAGCATCTCCTTATTTTCAGCATTGTTTTCAGCTGCCCTTTGTGCTTCATATAAAAGTTCTGAGGCTTTTGATTCTCTGCCTGAAAGCTCTGTAAGTTTTTCCTCCAGCAAAGATAAACTTACTTCCCACTCATCAATAAGATATTTTCTTTCATTTGTTTCTTCTATATTTCCTTGAAGATTTGCGTAGGCAACCAATATTTCATTTATTTTCACCTTAACCAAGAGTTCTCTTGCACTCTTTATTTTTTCATTTATCTCTTTTAATAAAGCCTCTCTGTCAGATGCCTCCTGGAGTATCTCCTGCAACCTTTCCAGCTCAATCATATCCTTTTGCAAAAAATCAATATTTACCTCAGGCTCCGGCAGAATATAAGTATAAATGAACTCTCTTATATCCTTTATATCCTCCAGGCTTGTACCCATATGAAATACTTCATTAAATTTCTTTCCGATAGGAGAATCCGCCTCACCGATACCGAGCATACGACAGATCCTTCTTCTGGCATCAGCCTGATTTGAAGCCCTGTCAATCCCCTTATTATCAAGCTTAAAAGCTTCTCTTGAAGCAGGACTTTTTCCTTCTTTGCTCTTTACAAAAAAAGGAATATCCAAAAGGCTGTATCCCGGTTTTGTAATATACCAATCCTGATACACTCCCCTCAAATCCTGCTTTGGAGTTTCCGATTCCACACGTGCAATTATTACAAATGTCTTTTTAATAGCCTCGTCCAAAAATTCAATGCCTATATAGGAAACTGTATGCCCCGGACGAAGATAGCTGTCCTCCGCTCTCTGTTTTTGGTGAACCGAGCCTAAAAGAGTTCTGCCGCTCTTTTTATTTCCGGCAGTATTAAAGTCCTTATTAGTGGTGAGGCAGTACCTGACTGCATCCATTATAGTTGTCTTTCCTACTGCATTTACGCCCAAAAGATATGTGATATTTTTAAAATCTATAATATCATCTTGAAAATTATGCCAATTTATCAGATGAAGTCTTGTCATTCTTATCATTCTTCATCCTCCTCTTCAGAGTTTTCGTATTGAGAAAGCAACTTAACAGTTTCATCATATGCTTTTGAAATATCGGTATCAGGCATTGCAAGCATAACAGAAGGATAGATCTGTATTTTGGCATCCATATCAACTAATTTATCTGCTACCTGTACCAGATTATATCTTTTTATATTTCTGATGGAATCCTCTAAAAAAACTCTGTCAAATTTTCTTGGCAAATTCAGCTTCTCATATTCATTTTTAATTTCCTCAACTGTAGCATAAATTCTGTCTTCATTTGTGGATAAACTTTCTCTCTTTTCCACATATAAGAGCCTGAAAATAAGCAAGATAATACTCTCATATTTTCTTAATGCAATTCTTCCGCTGCCATGATTATTTATAAGCTGAACAACTCTCAAATTTCTATGAATGACCAAAGTATATCCGATAGGCAAGAAAATCTGTCTGAAACTTTCTTCATGATTTATAACATAGTAATACTTCTCTCTTGTAGTATCCACTGTTCCCATCAGAAAACAATTATTCAATAAATAATTAGCTATCTCTTCTTTTATATCTGTTGCCATTACCTTCTTTCCTCAACAATAAAATCTTTGAACCTCACACCGTTTGACTCCACCACATTATCTCTAAGCCTTATATCATACTCTCTTTCTGAAGTCTTGGAATATGTATACAGACCTATAATTTTTATTAAAGTATCCAGGTCATTTTCAAATATCGAGCTTATTTGCACCGCATGATTTCCGTTTAGTATATCTCTTGCAAATCTGTTAACATTTTCAGATGTCAATGCATTTTTTATGTATTCCATCATCTTTCGATTTTTCTCATCTATAAGCTCTTGGTCCAGTTCCTCAATAATATCCATAAATTCAATAGCAGTAGGCTTTCGCTTTTTAACAGGCGTGGAAAGAGAGTTACAGTCAAAGAAGTTTTGTACGAATATCTGAAAAATATAGGATGCAATGCTGTCATCTTCATCATACACATCCTCTTTAGTGTTTATCTGACTTGCGTAAAACTTAAGTATATTATTGATTTTACTCTTACTGCTTCCGTCAGACAGAAGCAAAAACTGTGCTCTTTGCACTGCCCTGGTTCTATATAAAATATGCCTGTCATCAATGGTTCGCATTATCGCTTCCATTTCCTCGATATCCATACGAAGCTTTTGTATAAGCTCTTTTATTTTTACACCTGCCTCATCTCTTTCAACACGCTCGGTATCCATATAATCAAGTACCAAAGCATCAAAAAGATTATCTTCACATCTGTCAAGACTCTCATACAAACTGCTTCTATAATAAAACAAATTATCATTTGTCTTAAATCTGTGATATGATCCCACAACTATCTTTTCCTCATATTTTTCAAAAAAATCCAATATTTCTTCAGGACTTTTTCCCAATGTCAGATCATTTATATGGTCTTCAATAGATGCCGCCAATGTCCTGAGGGCTTGATTCAGATTGTCAAAATCCTCAGAAGCTTCTTTTAAGACTCCTTCATAAGGGCTGCCTTGTTCCGATATATGTTCAAACATGGAATATATTTTAAAAAGCTTTCCCTTATAAGTGATGATAGTGGGACTGATAATTTCCTGAAAGGATTTCAATATAGGCACTACCTTATAATGAATTGCCAGATTATCCTCATCCTCATATTCACCCGGCTTTTCCAAAAGCCAGCCTGTATCTCTAAGTCTTCTTATGAAGCTTCCGGAAATAGTCCTCATATCTGCTATATTTCCGCTTGTATATTCCTGCTCTTCCATATCCGGTTCAACCTTCTCATCAAGTCCCAGGAGATATTCCTCCGCCATATCAAATATTGTACTTTTTTCTATAGCATACATAGGCATTCGCTTGCACTTTTCCCAAATAAGAGCAAGAATATCTACATATTTTCTTTTATTTGTACCTGTCAGAGGTCTGAACAGATTTTCATCTACTTCATCAAATATATTCATACTATATTAATTCCAAATACTGTTCCACCGGTATACCACGATACTTATCTGCCTTATCTATATTTAATTCAATCATTTTCTTTACAACTTCCATTGAATGTGATGTTGCATCCGGAAGTGATTTTCCGTTCAATATATCTCCTACCAAAATAGCCGAGAATATATCTCCGGTTCCAGGAAAGCGCACAACTATCTCATCATATTCAATTCTGAAGCTCGTCCCATTTTTACTGTCAAATCCGACACAGCATTTCTTATCATTAAAAGGTACGGAGGTAATAATCACAGAAGCATTATTTTCTTCGCTCAATTTCCTAAGTAATTGTTCTTCTTCTTCATTTGTAATCCCTCTGTCTTTATACTCCATTTCCGTAAGAAGGCAGGCTTCTGTATAATTGGGCTTTATAAGATCTGCAAATTTCAGTAATTTTCTACGACTTTCTATAGCATCTTTTGATATACCGTTATAAAGGCTTCCGTCATCTCCCATTATAGGATCCACAAATATAAAACTTCCTTTTTCTTTTTGCTTGGCACAAAAATCCGCCAAAATACCTGCCTCTTCATCAGAAGCTATAAATCCAAGTGCTATTGATTCAAATGTAAATCCAAGCTGCTCCCATACATTTACAGTATTTAGAATATAATCTTTGGTATCAAGAATTTCAAACTTACCGTAATCAAGAGTATTAGATACCAATGCTGTAGGAAGCGTAAATATCTCAAATCCCATATTTGAAAATATAGGCATCATAGCTGAAAGTGCCACTTTACCATATCCCGCCAAATCATTAATAAGAAGTATCTGTTTATTTTTGTTCATATCTGTCTCTCCTTTTTATAACTATGCTGATTATATCATACTTTTAATATTTAAAAACAGACCTTCCACATCAGCGAAAGGCCTGTCTACAATCATAAAGGTATTTAAATTTTAATTATGGATGAATTACATCATAGTTAGCTACATCATAGTATCCGTCAGGATCCGCATCACTGCCGAACCACACATGTGCATAATGTCCGTCTATTGAAACACCCATGGTTTTTAAATCAGACCACATTCCCTGCGTAGACATTACCTGATTATGTCCCGGAGAATCCTTCCAAAGATCAAGTGCTGTTTCGGGACTTATCCTTCTTCCTGATGCTGAAATCTCATATCCGTTTCCTGTATAATTTGTAATTTCTCTCGGCTTACTCCACATTTTATCCTGATATTCATGATCGGATGTATACACTACCGGAGTCCAGATGCCGTTTCCTGACCAGCTGTGAAGATTTCCCTTAATACCTCTGGAATCTACCTGATTCTCAGGTGTATATGTATTTGAATCACGTACATGTGCTCTTGCAACTTCTGTAAGAGATTTTGAGAATGACAGCTTCGGTAATCCAAGGCTTTCTCTATATGCATTGATCATATAGTAAAGCTTTGCCTCTTTCTCAGTCAGTCCCATTGCCTTTAATGCTTCTATTACCTGAGTCTCCTGAGTAGAAACTGCAGGAGTTGTTGTATTTGGAGTCGTTACCGTATTATTTCCGGTATTTCCTGAAGGTATCACCACAGTGTTGTTTCCTGAAGGAACGGTAACATTATTATTTACTGAAGGTGTTGTATTATTGTTGTTTACCGCAGTATTGTTTGAAGCTGTATTATTTGAAGCTGTTGTATTTCCCGTTGTACCTGCAGTTCCTACACCGCTACCCGATGAAGAACCTGAACCGCTTCCACTTCCGCCTCCGCCGGTTCTTCCGCTTCTACCGGAGCCGCCTGAGCCTCCGCCGCTTCTTCCGCTTCCACCTGAACCGCCGCTGCTTCTTCTGCTTCCACCCGAACCGCCTGAGCCGCCGCTCCTTGAGCTTCCGCCACCCAAAGAGCTTCTCTTTGTGCCTGATCCACTTGTTTTACTTATATTAACTGTATTTCTTACTCCTTCCACCCATTTGCCTGTGGCATCCACATAATAGCCGTCCGGTGTAGAAGTATTTACAAGCATAGCTCCGTCAGCACCGAGATAATAATTTCCTATCCAACGGTTTTCAACCATATAGCCTACTCCGTCAAAATAATACCATTTATCCTTAATAAGCTTCCATGCATTTGTAGGGTATGAACCGTCCGCCTCTTCATACCACCATCCCTTATCATTCCTCTTCCACTGTGCTTCATTTGCAGCCATAACAGGTATCACTAAAAAAGCTGAAACCGCCACTGCCGATACGGAACACATTAACCTTTTGAATAAATTCATAAACACCTCCAACATTATAAAGTGGCTTTAATACTATTATGTTATATATTAACATTTTTGTTTCTATATATTCAAGTATAATAAATTATTCCACTATATCTCTTTTGCAGGCATCTACCCTTACCTCACCGTCGGCAATAAAACTGATTTCATTTGCCTCGGCAGGAGTATAGATTCTTGAACTTAATACCTCTTTTCCACCGTTTACAAATATCTCTACGCTGAATCTGTCAAGTAATATACTTAGACTTAACTTTCCGGACTTGATATCCACATCTATCTTTCTCTCATCAACGGCATCCTTAATCAGCCCTGAAAATCTTCTTGAGAACTTCAATGTTTTCTTTTTAAAATTTATCTTTATAAAAGAATTGTATCTATGATTTGACGCCAAATATATAATACATTCCTTTGCATCAATCTTTTCAATATCCAAATCAAGTCTTGCAACTCTTGAATTTAACTCTGTATCTTGAAATTTATAATCCTTCTCCAAACAAAAGCTTGTTTTATACTCGTTTGTATAATGTTTTTCAAGCTCTTTTGCAGGTATTTGATAAATAATATTTTTCTTTAGTTCAATCTCCCTTGGGTAGGTCATCTGCCCACACCATTTTGCTCCGTCACGAGTTAAATCATTTCCCCAATCATGCAGCCATGCAATCGAAAGTGTTCTCTCATTAATACTCAGACTTTGAGGTGCGTAATAGTCAAACCCGAAATCCAAAGTTCTTGCATTATCAGTCGGTTCAAATCTATAATTTTTCTTGTCATAATCACCTGTAAAATACAATACCTGATGTCCGTTAAAGTATTCTCTGCCCTTTGCCTGCATTTCCATTACCGAGACTACCAATATATACTTATCATTAAGTTTAAAGAAATCCGGACATTCCCACATCTTGCCGTAATCTCCGTTGTTTTCAAAAAGAATATTCTTATACTCCCAGTCAATCAGATTATTTGAAGCAAAGAGCAATATACTGCCAAATCCTCTTTCATTCTTTGCACTTACTATACAATAATATATTCCGTCTTCCTTCCAAATTTTAGGATCCCTAAAGTCTATACCGCTAAATCCCTTCGGCAAATGTTCCACTTTAATAACAGACTCTTTAGATATACTCTTGTAATCCACACCGTCACCGATTTCTACGGCCTGCTCCTCTTTTCCGTCATTATGTACGGTATAAATAAGTATATGTTTATCTCCTTCACAAAGTGCCGTACCGGAGAAGCACTGTCCGTTTATTTCATCATCCGGTGCCAATGCTACAGGTAATCTGTCCCAGTTTACAAAATCTTTGCTCTTTGCATGTCCCCAGTGCATCGGACCCCATTTTATATCATATGGGTTATATTGATAAAACAAATGATATTCACCGTCAAAGAACGAAAAACCGTTCGGATCGTTCATCCATCCCATATCCGGAGTAAAATGATAGACCGGTCTTTCACTATCTTTTATTGTTGATTTGTTCTCTCTGAAATATTCATTTGCTTTTTCTTTGTTGTTCATATTATTACCACTTGTCTTTCTAATTTGTAGTCATGCCCTGTCTGAATTCTATATCGAGTACCTTTGTCTTTCTGTCCACCTTCTCACCGTTTATAATGGCATGCAGACTGTCAACAGCAACCTTTGCCAATTTATCGATAGGCTGCACTATAGCACTTGGGCTCGGATATGCCGTATTTAATATGAAGGTTCCGTCGTATGCAACCACTTTTAAATCCTGCGGCACTCTCATTCCCATACTCAAAGCCTTTTTCATATATAATAAGGCATGGGTATCCGTTGCAAAAACACCGTCCACATTAGGATACATGCTGAAAGCTTCCTCTATATTTTCCTGAATGAATTTTTCTTCAAAATTATCCATCTTAGGTTTATACTCACGGCATATAAGTCCCGCTTTTTTTATTTCTTTTGCAAATGCCTTATGCCTCTTTATAAAAGGATAATTTTTTGTAGTTGCGTCGGTAAATTGCAAAACTTCCTTGCATCCGCTCTCTATCAACGCTTTTGCCGCAAGAATTCCACCCTTCTCATGATCTACAGTTACAATCAAAATATCATCATTGAGTTTCGGAGTATCAAATCCTACAATCGGTCCTTTTATCTTTTTATAACTGCTGTAATCCAAAGTATGTGTACCGGTTATTATTCCGTCCACCATATTTCTCTCAAGCATCTCAAGATAAGCCTCTTCATTTGTCGCTTCACCTATAGTATTGCAAAGCATTGTTTTATAGCCGTATTTTCGAAGCCTTTTTTCCACTTCACTGTAAAGTGTCGCATAATATGGGTTACCTATAGCCGGTGTGATTACCGCAACTATATTTGTCCTGTTTCTGAACAAATTTCTGGCAAGCTCATTCGGCTTATAATTTAACTCTTCAATTACTTCTTCAACTTTTTTTCTGGTTTTTTCGGAAACATATCCACTGTCGTTTATTACTCTGGAAACAGTACCCACTCCTACTCCGGCTTTTTTAGCAACCTCTTGTATACTCGACATATACCCCTCCGCCTAAATTACTACAGTTAATCTAACCTTTTATTCCTGTAGATGCAATACCTTCTACGTAGAATTTTTGCATAAATATATACATAAGAATCATAGGTATGGATGCCAAAGTAAGAACCGCCATAATAACACCGTAATGTATAGGGCTTACTCCTACAAATATCTGTACCGCAAGCTGTACCGTTCTCTTTTCTTCTCCTGTAGTTATAAGGAAAGGCCACATAAAGTCATTCCATCTTGATACGAAATCAAGTATAAGTACCGTGGCAAAAACAGTCTTTGAAATCGGCATAATTATTTTAAAATATGTTCTTATAGGCCCGCAACCGTCTACCTTGGCGGCTTCTATAAGCTCATCGGGAATTCCTATAAAGTATGAATAGAACATGTAAATTGAAAAACAATTCATCATAAAAGGAATTGTAAGTCCGAGCATTGTGTTCACCCAGTTTAACTGAGCCATTTCTATGTATAATGGTAAAATTATTGCCTCTACAGGCATTGACATGAGTGCTATTACAATGGTAAGACTTATTCCTCTGAATCTGTATTTCATCTTAGCAAGTGCGTAACCGAACATGGATCCTAAAAGCAAATCACCTATAAGTACAATGCCTATATAGATCAATGTATTTTTTAATATGGTAAATACTTTTATTCTTTGAAATACTTCTGCATAATTCGCCAAAGTAAAGTTCTTCGGAATAAATGTAGACAATGAGTTCAAATTTGAAAATATCTCAAGTTCAGGCTTAAACGATGAAGCAAGCATCCACAGAAGTGGAGATACAAATATAAGACCTACTATAATATTTCCAAGATAAAAAATAACATTACCAAGCACTTTATTTATCTTCTTATTATTCATAATCCCTCCTAATTTGTCTTGCTTATCTTTTTAACTATAATTGACAATGCAACAACTATAATGAAGAATACTGTGGCTATACTGCAGGCATAACCGAAGTTTCCTTTCTGAAAGCCCTGTTCATAGATATAGAAAACCAGTGTTTTTGTTGCATTTCTCGGTCCACCCTTTGTCATAATATACGGCTGGGTAAAGAGCTTCATAGCCTGTATCAGTGTTATCATAAGTACATACTTAATTGTATTTATAAGTCCCGGTATAGTCACATATATAAGTTTTGCAAACCAGTCTGCTCCGTCCACACTTGCGGCTTCATACTGCTCTGTAGGTATTGCATTTAATCCTGCAATAAAAATCATCATCTGATAACCTGCACCCTGCCATGCCGACATAAATATTATTGAATTCATGGCAGTCTTCGGATTATTTAAAAAATCAATAGGCTGCATACCTATACTCTTTAAAAAGGCATTTATAAGTCCTGTATTGGCATTGGAATTATAAAGAATTGTCCAGAGTACAGCGATAATTACCATTGAAGTTATCTGAGGACTGTAATAAAGTGTTCTAAATATAGCTACACCTTTTTTCTTACTTGATACCATCAGTGCAAGTACCAATGCCAATGTACACTGTACCGGCACAACTATCACCGTAAAATACACTGTGTTTTTCAATGCCACATAGAAATTCTCATCATGAAACAGTTTTACATAGTTGCCTATTGCATTGAATTTTATATTGTCCGGACGTACAACCTGATATGTGAAAAATGAGTAGTATATAGTATATATTATAGGGATTATCAAAAAGGCAACCAAAAGAATAATAGCCGGTGACGACATTATAAATCCCGCAAGATTGTCACTGTATTCTTTTTTGCCTTTCTTATTTACTCTTTGTAATGTAGCCATATTACATCCTTTCTACAAAAGGCCTGGCAATTTGCCAAGCCTTTCAAACCATACCGCTATTAAAAACTATTTCTTATAATACATCTCGTAATTTTCATCAAAGTTCTTAGCTACATTATCAAGCTCTTCCTTTGCATCCGCTCCGGCAAAGATATTTAACATAGCTGTTGAGAAATCAGTTGAAAGTACTGAGTATGAAGGTGTTCTAGGTCTTGAAACACCTGTGTTTTGTAACTGCCACTTCATAAGAGCTCTTGCACCGCTGTCCCAGCCTTCCATCTTCTCATAAGATGATGTTCTTGATGCAGGCTTGGCAACCGCACTTGCATAAGATGCAATATTGTCACTGTTCATTGCCCACTGTAAGAACTTTCCTGCAGCATCAGGATTCTTTGAATCTCTTGTAATAGCTGCAGCCCAGTCACCTGTCGGTGATGCGGCCTTGCCGTCATCTGCTACAGGGAAATATGATACGCCCCAGTTAAGGTTTGACTTCTCAAGGTCTGCAATATTCCATGAACCGCCAAGTAATGTAGCAGCTTTTCCGTTAAGGAACTCATCCTTTACAGGATCAAGATTTGCATAACCGTTCTTAATAAACTCATTTAAATACTCTGCTGTCTTTATACTTGCATCAGAGTTTACATATCCGTCAGCTTTTGAACCGTCTTCATTTACAAACTCGGCTCCGCCCTCTGTAAAGAACTGTCCGAGAGCATAGATAATTCCCTCGCCCTTATCCATGATTATATTTGTTCCTACATAATCATCTGTTGTAAGCTTCTTTGCATTGTCAAGGAACTGACTCCATGTCCATGCTTTCTTTATATCTGTGTCTGAAGGGTATTCTATTCCGGCCTTATCAAGATAATCCTTATTGTAGAACAGTGCAACTGAAGACTCTGTAGGAGCTATTGCATAAAGCTTTCCGTCATATGTATCAGCCTGAACAGTACTTGGCATAAAGTCCTTTAAATCATCTGCCGGGAAATAACTGTCAAGAGGAACTGTGATTCCGTTTGCTGCATAATATGAAACCATAGGTCCGTCTACATACAAAATATCAGGAAGATTTCCGGATGTGGTAGCTGTAGTAATCTTGTTCTCATATGCATATGAATCGGCTCTGTCGATAGCTTCTCTCTTAACCTGAATATCAGGATTTTCTTTGTTCCACTGATCGATCTTCTCTACCCACCATGCCTCGATAGCCGCCGTATCTGTAGGGCTCCAAATTGTTACATTGGTAACGCCGTCTGCACTCTTACTTTCTGCAGCCTGTGAGCTTCCATCACCTGCACTGCTTGAGTCTGCCTGCTTTGTTGTACCGGCACTGTTTCCGCAAGCCGCCAACATACCTCCAAGTGCCAAAACACCTAAAGTTCTCAAAACTTTTTTCATGAATATACCTCCTGAAATATTTACATAAAATACTACTTACAAGTAGTTTGGTTTATAAGTTTTTCCACGAAGTCTCATAAAATATACTGTTCTTACATTTTAAACTGTATTATTTTCCTGAAACTCATTTGTGGAACGCGTTCCATATATTTAAATGTATTTTATCATATACATTAAAAATGTCAATATAATATTTCACAGTTATCTTTGTCTATTTTGCACTAAAATAAAAAGACTGATAACCTGTCGCCATAAGTCATCAGTCGTATATATCTATTGTAATTACGGCATTGATTTTTTAATACCGATTTTCTTTTTTAGAATCCCAGATTATCATTTACCAAAATAACATGTATTCTTCCCTCGTGACGAGAGTATCTTGTTACCAAAAACTGGCAGCAGATAGTATCAGGTGATTTACAGTCTGAGCATTTTCCCGTAATCTTGCAAGGAGTCTTTATATCAAATCTCTGTGTATTTGCTGTAGCCGCAACATTTCTGGCACGCTTCATAGCACTGTCGATGTCTGAACATATCTTATTGATTCCGACTATAAACACAACCTTTTTCGGTCCCTGTGCAATACATGATACACGGTTTGAGTTCCCGTCAATATTTACAAGCACTCCGTCATCTGTCATAGCATTGGCACTTGAAATAAATATATCCGCATCATAAGCCGCCAAAAGAGCTTCTCTAGGTTCCATTTTGGCTCTGTCCATATAATTATAGTTGCCCTGCTCAAGTGCACAAATCAAACCGATTTCATGCGCACTCATGCAACCTCCCATTGCAATCTTACTTTTTTCAGGGATAAGCTCAAGAGCAATCTTAAGCGCTTCTTCCTTATCCTTTGCATAATACCCTGTCATATTTCTGGATTTCAAACCTTTGATTACAGTATCTGCCAACACTTCATTTCTCTTTTTTAAGTTCTCGTTCATATATTCTCCTCTTACTTAATTTCAATCAATATATTTGAGCATTGATTTTTTCTACTTATCCAAGGTCCTTGCTCTCTCAAGTGCCTTATCTATATTCTCACAGAAGTTTTCTCTTCCCGCTTTTTCTATAAATCCTGCCTTTTCCATTACTTTCATCGGTTGCTCATTTACATGGGATAATATCAAAGTCATATTTCTTTTTTTGCAAATCCCAAGTAATTCTTCCAAAGCTTCAAGTCCTGAAATATCCATTGCCGGTACATTTCTCATACGAAGAACCAGTACATTTTTTTCGGCTTCATTTGATATATTAAGTAAATCTTTTGTAGCACCAAAAAATAATGCTCCAAAAATCTCATAGACTATTGTATTTTCAGGTACAGCCTTAAGGTCGGAATTCAGTGCATACTCATCCGAGTCTGATTTATCCACCCATTGGCGTACATTTGCAATATCGGACATACGCTTTAGGAAAAGAAATGCCGCAAGAATCATACCGAACTTTATAGCCATTACAAGGTCAAAAAGTACCGTTAAAAATAAAGTAATCAATAAAACCGCAATATCACTTTTAGGTGCTGTTTTTATTATATGTACCACATTTCTCCATCCGCTCATATTGTAGCCGACTATAATAAGAATGGCAGCCAGACAGCTCATAGGAATGAGCGACGCATATGGCATCAAGAATAACAATATCAGCATAAGTGTAATTGCATGAATCATACCTGCAATCGGTGTTCTTCCGCCGTTTTTAACATTGGCGGCGGTTCTTGCAATAGCTCCTGTAGCAGGTATACCTCCAAAGAGCGCCGACATTATATTGCCTACTCCCTGTCCTATAAGCTCTGCATTAGGACTGTGATGGCTCTCCGTCATTGTATCTGAAACCACACAGGATAAAAGCGATTCTATGGCAGCCAATATTGCTATGGTAAATGCCGGTGAAACCATCAAAGATATAAGCTCAGGTGATATATGAGGCACACTGAACTTTGGAAGTCCGGCTTTTATAGTATATAAATCCCCTATAGTTTTTACAGGAAGGTTTCCGAACTTTACAATTAGAGTTGAAACTATAATTGCAATCAAAGAGCCGGGAATCTTTTTTGATACCTTTGGCCAGAATACCTGAATAAGAAGTGCCAAAAGACCTATTAAAAAGGTTGCGATATTTAATGTGTGAAAGTTCTTAAAAAGAGCAATCATCTTCTCCACAAATTCTGCCGGCACCGCTCCCATATCAAGTCCGAAAAAGTCTTTTATCTGTCCTGCCACTATGCTTACAGCGATTCCGAAGGTGAATCCTACCGTAATAGTCTTCGGTATAAACTTTATCAAATCTCCAAGTCTAAAGATTCCCATAAGTATCAGCATAAATCCTGCCATTATGGTGGCAACTGTAAGTCCGGCCATTCCGTACTGCGCCACTATACTGTAGATTATTATAACGAATGCCGCAGTCGGTCCACCTATTTGTACTATACTTCCACCTAAAAATGAGATAAAAAATCCTGCAACCACTGCCGTATAAAGTCCCTGCTCGGGATTTACACCTGATGCAATCGCCAGTGCTATCGACAGCGGCATTGCAATAATTGCAACTATGATACCTGAAATCAAGTCCTTTACAAACTGCTCACCGCTGTATCCTTTTAATGCTTCAAAAATCTTGGGTCTTATATAACTTAAGTCCACATTTCCTCCCTTAAGTCCTAAAAAATTGAGTATTTACTCTTAGAACTATGTGATTTTATGATAGCACAGACAAAATATGGTGTACAATACTTATGTATACAAAAATTAAATATATTATAAGCTTGAAATTCTTATGTCAAAAATACATATATGTTTTAAATTATATATCTAATGTTCCATATTATTCCTTAGGATTGTACTTATATAATCCCCCTTATTCCTGCTTATGCATGCTGTCGCATATGTCAAGGGTGATTTGGATGTAACTCCCTTATATTCAGGACTTTTTAAAACAGGCATACTATAGAATACATTCTTTTTATTCTCCAAATCTATAAACCACTTACCACCTATATATTTTCTGAAAGTCTCTCCAATATATACTGTCAAGTAATCAAGTGTTTTCTTATCTTTTATCAGCCCTTCGGCATCTTTATAATTAGCTAAGATCCATTTTTCCAGTTCATCCAATGACCCCATACTGTAGTCAAGTTTCAAGTTATTTTCTTTAGCAAATGTGTCTGTAAAATATTCCATTTTAAAAGGTATAAGAATTATCCACTCTTCAAAGTTTTCCCTAGTATAGCCCATATTTTTACTCTCCTCATTTCTATTTATCTGCGTATTCTCTAATTTTATAAATATTATACAAAGGAATATTTGTCATCCGGTCCTGCTCACGATAATCTGACATAGATGTACGAACAGCATACTTTGGATGATACTTTTCACAAAAGGCTTTAAGACTCTTAGCTCTCAAATTCTCTTCCGCTTTCACCTCCAGTGGAATTATCGATGTTTTGCCTTGAATCATAAAATCTATCTCTCCACTTGAATTAGATGTGGAATAATAATAAGGATCTATACCTTCCGATGCAATAAGTTGCTGCAAAACATACTGCTCTGTCAATGCTCCCTTAAATTCGGTAAAAATTCTGTTGCCGTCAATAATCACTTGAGCATTCAAATCTGTCATAGCTATCAACAAACCGATATCAAGCAGATACACTTTAAATGCATCAAGGTCAAGATAAACTTTCAATGGAAGCGCTACTTTTCCTACTCTTTGTACCTTATGGATCAACCCACAATCTAAAAGCCACTGTAATGCAAGTTCAAAGTCCTTTGCTCTTGAACCCTTTCTAACTTGTCCGTAGATGTATTTTTTATTTTCTTTTGCCAACTGCATTGGAATAGAATCCCAAACAAGATTTAGTCTTGGAACAAGTGAAACTTCAGCATGCTTTGAAAAGTCTTGTTGATAATAATTCAAAAGGTTTCTCTGTATTTCTCTCACTTGTTTAAAATCTTTACTGTCAACATAAGTTTTTACAACCTCAGGCATTCCACCTACATAGTAGTATTCACGAAGTCTTTCTATATATTTAGTCTTAAACATTGTTATCATATCTGTATCATCACTTTGAAGCACATTTGCAAAACGTTCCTCACCTAAAGCATATAAAAACTCAAGAAAGGTCAATGGGTAAAGATCCATAAAGTCAACCTTGCCTACAGGAAATGATGTTCCTTTATGAAGAGCTACACCTAATAATGAACCTGCTGCTACTATTGCATACTCCGGTGCATTCTCACAAAAGTATTTCAATGAAGATAGAGCCTTTGGTACCTCTTGTACTTCATCAAATATCAATAAAGTATTTTTTGCATCAATAGAAACTCCTGTTTCTATACTGATTGCCAATAAAATCCTGTCTATATTGATATCGCCCTCAAATACCTGCTCCAACCTTTTATTATTATCAAAATTTACATAAGCAACTTTTTCAAAGCATGTTCTTCCGAACTCCTTCATCAGCCAGGTTTTTCCAACCTGTCTTGCCCCTCTGATAATCAAAGGCTTTCTATTTTGTTTATCCTTCCATTCTATAAGTTTTTCAAGTGCAAAACGCTTCATAAGGTCTACCTCCCAAAATACTTCTATAAAAAAATACTCTTTTTTATATATTAGAGGTTTAAAAGCATTTCGTCAACATTTTTAAGTCCATAAAAATGTAATTTACTACACTTTTAATGCCATAAAAATGCAATTCTGCACATTTTTAAGGCCGTAAAATCGTGTTCTACTTATAATTCTAAATTTTTTACATACCCTGCTTATTGTAAATTACTATTCTTTCGGCGCTCTTGCCGAAGAAATGATAACCTGAGCCTCCCTCACTTATAACATCAAGCAGCTCATCAGGTTTTGTCACCAAGATACCGCCCATTACAGTCACTCCTCTTTTAAAGAATGCATCAGGTATCATACCTGCTGTAGGACCTGTAACCAAAACATCGGCACCTGGTTTACACATAGCCAGTAAATTCGGTAATGTATCATTAAGTATAGTAACACCTGTAATAACATCAAGGTCGGAATCCGGCAGATACAAATCAGCATCCTTTGCAGGTGCAAAATGTTCCAGCTCCTTTCCCTTTAGAGTACATGAGTCCATCTCCAGAACTTTAAAATCGGCATCTGCTGCAAGTAACTTTTTAAGCATCGGTACCAAAGCACCTATTACAACACTTTTTTTGCCTTGGTGAACCTCCATCACATCAAAAGAGTCTACATCTATCTCTATTTTATACTCCAAATTCTTATTTTCTTCCCAGTAACAAGCCGAAAGTGCATTAATTGTTGCAATAGCCAGTGTCTTTCTGAGAATATTTGTATGTGAAAGATCGTCCAAATAACTTTTTACACTTCTTCCGCCAAGTTTACCTGATAAAGGCATAGCCTTTGCAGAGCTTGGACAGCATACAGCCTCCGGAATCTCCTTAACAGGTGTAAAACAAAGCCCTCCATGACCTGTACTTAATTTTACTCCTGAAAAGAACAGTCCGAACACCGCTCTTTCAACTACCATTTTATCAAGTCTCTCTCCAAAATACTCTTTTAAAATATCGGCACTTTCCTGTAATAATATATTCATACTTTAATTCCTTTCCGTCTAAAACATGTCAGCACACCTAATTTTATATACTATTCCTTTACATCTACAATATCAATACATAAAGTGATATAATGATACACAGGTTTATAATACTTTTAAACAATCACAGGAGATTAATGTAATGGGATTTTTTATATCTACATTAGCCTTTGGTATATTTTCACTGCTATGCTTTATTTTAGCTGTTTTTATATACTTTAGACTGCTGATAGCTG
Organism: Lachnoanaerobaculum sanguinis; assembly: GCF_033242365.1. Classification (NCBI taxonomy): domain Bacteria; kingdom Bacillati; phylum Bacillota; class Clostridia; order Lachnospirales; family Lachnospiraceae; genus Lachnoanaerobaculum; species Lachnoanaerobaculum sanguinis. The sequence goes on along the minus strand of NZ_BTHK01000007.1, from coordinate 124,970 downwards.
TTTGTACTTTTAAGAAGCTACCTAATTGGATATATGCTTTAGGACAATATATACAGATTACAAGGAGGGCTGTTCAATATGATAATATCACCGATAAGCCCGCACTTATAGAAGCGAGCGTTTTTATGCTGTGTATTATTTTAGTTAATATAATAGTTACCGGTGTGAATTATTTCAAATTACATAATATAGGAAAAGCAATTTTTTCCTGTTTAAAAATGCAGTTTGCTGTAATTATAGCTGCAATAATACTTTCCGGAATTATCAGACCGCTTATACGTTTTTTGATACCCTCATACCGTACGAAATATTCTTACTCAACTACCAATGCGTTGGATGTACTTATGTTTTTCTACTCATTTGCATTTACTTTTTTTATATCCATAGCAGGTGTTCCGGCTAAACCGGTAAATGTGCAGATAGCAGGAACTAATGTGATTATCGGCACAACAAAGGCATCCGTTCTTCTTGAAAACGGCTTTACCTTTAAAGACAAAAATGCAGACAGTGAGATCATAAATACTCGAAGCGACCACTTTTCCTATGGAGAATATTTGGAATTATATCTTGGTGACAAGTCTTTCGGTCATGTCTGTGTCACACCTACATGGAAGGATTCGGATGAACTTAAAAACTGTACTGTAACATTATTTAAGGCTACACCTGATGATACGGATTTATCTGCTGTAAAGATTGGCAATGTAGTGCTGTCGAATTTAGATCTTAACGACTTTGAAAATAAAGATTTGACAGATATTTTTTCACTGCATCCGACAGATTATGATGAGATGAAAGGTCCTTATTATTTTGTACTCACATTGCAAACTCATGACTATTCTATGTGGAAGCGTTATCGTATAGAAGCCGATTTTAGCTCCGATAACATGCTTTCATACTACAATGTTATGGTACAACATACTGTATGGGAATAAAAAACGGAAAGCTTAAACAGCTTTCCTATTTTTATATAAGATTATCTAATATTCATATTTTCCATACAGTTTTTCAGTATAGTGCTGATATAATCTCCCTTTTTCCTGTTGATACATGCAGTCGCATATGTCATTGGAGCTTTGTATACTTCTCCTATATAATCAGGACTTGTTAAAACAGGCATGGAATAGTATGCATTCTTTTTATTTTTCAAATCTATAAACCATTCTCCACCTATATACTTCCTGAAAGTCTCGCCGATATATACAGTCAAATAGTCAAGGGTTTTGGCATCACCTATCAAGTCCTTTATCTCACTGTAATTAGTGAGAATCCAATTTTCAACATCATCAAGTGACTCTATACTGTAGTCCAGTTTTAAACTATTTTCTTTTGCAAATGTATCTGTAAAATACTCCATTTTAGAGTCTATGAGAATTATCCACTCTTCAAAGTTTTCTTTCGTATAAGCCATTTTTTATATCCAACTTTCCTAATTCATATAAATACTCTCTGATTGATCAATGCTCTACAATTAAATATTTATTTCTGTTTAGTATAATCGTACATAGATTTAAATACAATATATTTTTATATATTAAATCAGAGTAAATATAGTTTATAATTCTAAAATTTTTAAGTATATTTAGCAGAATTATAAATAGATTTTTGTATAAATATATAGTAAAATTAAATTAAAATTTATGGAGGTGAAATTTATGTTCAAAAAACTCACATCGAAACTTCCCGTTATTTTCTGTTTTTTAGTAACATGTCTTTTTGTTGTATTCGCATCAGCCTGCTCATCAGGTAAAAAATCCAAGGCGGAATCTCAAAAAAGTACAAGTTCCAATAAGTTTTCTCTTTATTTAAAGGGAGATAATCTTTATATGGCTCGCTATAATAACTCTGAAATTATAGACTTGGGACCTTGTACAACAAACGGAAGTGTTATGGAAAAGTTTTCTATAGCACCACACAGTAAAGATACCGATTTATTCTGTTCATTTTCAGATTATGATGGAGAAACCTACACACTTTATACATCTACATCAAAATCACCTACCAAGCGAACCAAGGTGGCTGAAAAAGTCACAGTACATCATATCTTAAAAAACGGTGACATACTCTATATTTCAAATAAAGAGCTGTTTTTAAATAAAGGTGGTAAAGCGGTTAGCCTCTTTAAAGAAGGTGAAGAAGAAATGAAATACACTATTTCCGATGACGAGGACACACTTTTTATTGTTCCATATAACCGCAATTCCGAAAAAGAATTTATAGTAGATGCATATTTTATTGATATTTACTCAGGTAAAAAAACTATATATTCAGATATTAATCCTAATATCATATCACATTCTTTTGACCTTGATACAGTATGTTACTTCAATGACAATACATTATATCAGTTGAAAGATGGAAGCTCAAAAAAAATAGTAACAGGTATTAAACAACCGTATAATTACCATTCTGTTTCCTATGATAAGGCCATTTATACATCAAAGGTTGATGAACCCGGATTCCTTTATAAGTTTGACCTTGACGGCAATGAGGAATTAGTCAGTGATACATTTGTAGACTTTGTAGAATATAAGAACAAAGAAGATTTACTGGCATGTATAGAAAAGAATTCCGAAGGTGAGATCGTTCTAAAAATACGACAAAATGGTGAACTATTAGGTGAATATAAAGATATAAAAGGGTCGGATGATGATAAAATAGAGGATGTACTTCCTTATAATTCAAAGTATTGGTATTTTTTCTCTAAGGAAAATAGTAAGCTTTGGAGAGTTACTATAAAGGGAGATTCCAAAGGCGAAATTGAGCTTATGAATGATAATATCTCTAATTTTCATGAAATGTATACTGATAAAAAAGGCAAGAAAGAAAATGACGGCTTGTTGTACACAGCAAAAAAATTAGGAAACGACTATTATTCCTTGTTCATAGATGGAAATATTGTCATTCAAAACTTAGGTGAATATTATCCACATGCAAATTTAGTAGTTGACGATACCGAAACCTATATCGTATATAATGTCTCTCTTCCGGGAACTTCCACCGGTTCTGATACCTATCATATTTGGGAAAACGGCAAAGATACTATAGTTGCTGAAAATGTAAAGGATTATGACGGATTCCTTCCAAAGTATGAAAAATTTGAAAAAACTTATTTTTTAACAGATTATGACGAAAGCAAAGGAACAGGTACTTTAAAACAATATTTAAACGGAAAACTTAAAGATATAGATAGTGATGTAAAGGGCTTTATATGGAATAACTCAGGTTCACTTGGCTCTATATTATATAAATACCGTTAAAGATATAAATACTGCCGGCGCCGCACTAGGCCCATGTGGATCACGTAAGGCTCCGGCAGTAATATATCTTTTAAAGTATTAGACCCTACTTTCCCATATCTTCCAAACAGTTTTTCAGTATCGTACTTATATAATTGCCCTTTTTTCTGTTGATACATGCAGTTGCAAATGTCATCGGTGCTATATAACTCTCTCCTATGTAATCAGGACTTGTCAAAACAGGCATGGAATAGTATGCATTCTTTTTATTTTTTAAATCTATAAACCACTCTCCACCTATATGTTTCCTGAAAGTCTCACCAATATATACCGTCAAATAGTCTAAAGTCTTAGTGTCATTTATCAAATCCTTTATCTCTCTGTAATTATTTAGGATCCAATTTTCAATCTCGTCCAATGACTCTATACTGTAGTCAAGTTTTAAATTGTTTTCTTTTGCAAATACATCTGTAAAATACTCCATTTTAGGGTCTATAAGAATTATCCATTCTTCAAAGTTTTCCTTGGTATACGCCATATTTTGTCTCCGGCTTTCTAATTTTTTGAATCATTAAATGATTCCAATATTTTTTTCAATATTCTAAATTTTAGTTGGTTAAACGGTGCATACCTAATGGGTAAATCAATCATTGTTTCACTCCAAACAATACTCTTTTTATGGCTGAATGTATCGAATCCGAACTTCCCATGATACGAACCCGTTCCGCTACTTCCTACTCCTCCAAACGGCATATAATGATTTGATACTTGCAGTATAACATCATTTATGCATCCGCCACCGTATGAAATACTCTTTATAATATGCTTTGCAATATATTTATCCCTTGTAAATACATAGCATGCCAAAGGCTTCTCATGTTCTTTTATTATCCTTATTATATTATTGATATCGTCATATTCTATGATTGGAAGCACCGGTCCGAATATCTCTTCTTTCATGATTTCATGGTCAAAATCCACATCCGGTAAAATAGTAGGCTCTAATCTATGAACTACATCATCACCTCTGCCACCTATTATACTGTCCTCTGATTTTATTAAATTCATCAATCTTTTATAATGATGCTCATTTATTATTCTCGGATAAGTGTCATTATTTAATGCATTAGGATATCTTCTCTTTATTTCTTTTTGCAGATACTTTATAAATCTGTCCTTAACACTGCTATGTATTAACACATAATCAACAGACACACAGGTCTGTCCGGCATTAAGCAGTTTCCCCCACAGTACTCGCCTTGCAGCAAGTTTAATATCGGCTGTCTCATCTATAATACAAGGGCTCTTTCCACCAAGTTCCAAGGAAACCGGTATAAGGTTATTGCTCGCTATATTCATTACAATCTTTCCTACTCTTTGACTTCCTGTAAAGAATATATAATCATATCTTTGTTGTAGAAGCTCATCATAATCTATATCTTCATCCACACAGAAAATATAATTTGAACCGAAAGCTTTATTTATAATGTTTTTAATAACTTTTGAGGTATAAACACTCTCTTTTGAGCATTTGATAACGGCTGTATTTCCTGCCGCTATTGCCGCTACAAGCGGTGCTATAGCCAAATTGAAGGGGTAATTCCAAGGTGATATAATAAGCACTACTCCATAAGGCTCAGAGTATACATAATTCTTTGCCGGAAATGTAGCTATAGTTCCTTTTACCTTCTCCGGCCTGCTCCACTTTCTTACATTTTTTAAAGCCTCATTTATCTCCGCATAAACTATTGCAAGTTCACTCATATATGCCTCAGCCTTAGACTTTAAAAGATCCTTATATAGAGCGGTAATGATTGCTACCTCATTGTTTCTGATTGCCTCCTTTAACCTTTCCAACATCTTTATCCTGTATTTAACCGACTTAGTTGCATTTGTGTTAAAGAAATCTCTTTGGTTATTTATAATTTCTTTTAATTCTGCTTTTTTCTCCATAATGTAACTCACCGTCCTTCCACATTATAAAATAGATTTAATCGAATTGAATACCAGCTTGGAGAATTTTGACTCGAAAATCTCTTCAGAAAGCACCAGTGTAACTCTATTTTCCTTTGGTGAATATCCGCTGTTAAAAATCAATAAAAACGGTCCTTCCCCGGACAGTTCATCTATATAAAAACCCTTTTCGTCCATCAACTGAAACATCTTCTCATCTCGAGAAACAAAAATATCCGTTGTTTCATCTTCATCATCAATAACAATATATGGATCTTCCCAAAATGTAATACTTTCTTCTATTTTTTCTATAAAAGTATCCTTATCTTTATCAGTATATAAGATGTAGTCAATACCTGTAATCATTTTTTCACCTGCTTATTCTAAACTTGTGACTGTTTTATTATCTTAATACACTAACTTATTACTCTAAACATCAACATTTCATCAAGGCCTACTGTTTCTATATCGCAAATGTCACCACCACGTACAGCCACTTGCAAATTATAAAATGTTAAACAATGTTTTATATACTGAACGATCAATGATGATCTACGTTTATAGCCATATCTTTCTAATAAAGTTCTAAGCTTTATTTTTACATAATTTCTACTGCCATATAATATTTTTATACGACAACTTTTAAAGAAGATATCAAAATCAGAGAAGTAACCGCTTAACTGATCTAATTGCAATGTTCTATCCGAATGCTTCAAATCTCTCTGTATAGCAACAAGTTCTTCATCAATTGCATCCTTATCCAATATATAATGACTCCATTGATATATATCCAGCAAAAATTTTCTCTTATTATCTCTGTACTGTTCGGAAAGTAAGTTCTTTTCATTTTCCCATATTGAATCAAGAACTTTACTTTCCTCTCTACAACCAAGTTTTAAATCCTGTAAGATAAATGCAATATCGATTGCCGAATAAAACAATCCATACATTATTTATCACTCTTCCTTGCATTACAACTGCGGCAAAGAATCTGTAAATTCTCCACAACAGATTTACCGCCATTATTCATAGCAATAATATGGTCTACATGGAAAGGCACTCTGGATTTGTCTGTAAATCCACAGCATGCACAGCGGTAATTACCGGCTTCATCAGTATACTTTTTAAAGGTTTCATCTCTTAAATATTTTTCATAATCAGGGTTAATCTTACGAATTATATGGAGCGGTAAATCTTCCAGCTTCTTAGGGCCATAGTCTACTTCCGGTCCATTATCATATATGTCAGAACCTGATAATTTTATCAATTCAATATCAAGCTGCTTTGAAAAATATATCTTTCTGCCAAAGAACAATCTAAGCATATTGTCGTCTCCTGAATTCCAGAGCTCATCAATGTATTCAGCTTTTTTGCGTACCCCCATATCTTCATCCCAAATATGCTGTGCAATCTTTGATATATCAAGCTTATTTCTATCCACCTCTTCAAATGTATAGAATCTTGGTGCTTCCTCATATTGTGCATAGTATTTTATGATATTTATAACATCTCTGCTCTCATATGGCGGTATCATTTCACCACAGAAGAATGAATCCCTGCACTGTGCCTCCATTTCATCAAGCTGTTCTTTTGTCAGATACTCCTCTGTTACATCAAATGACTTGAACAATGAAGGAAGTGACTCCATAAGATTCTTATAAGCTTCCTGTGTGCTGTCATAAACCATTACCTGATATGAATGATCCATTCCGTTTTCTTCCAGATATTTAAATGCGTACATTCCGATAGGAATTCTTTTTTCAAAAGGAACTCTTTCCAAATTTGTTGTGTCAACCGAATTATCAAGTATTCTTGCAAACTCCTCAATCTTTGAAATCGCAATCATTTGGATATCTCTTTTAGCACGCTCAGAATCATCACTATCTTTAAAATCATTCTCCCCTGCAAACAAGCTTTCCGGATTTACCCATGCAATATGCTCATTCCAATGGTCTATAAATGAAACAATATATGCACTTGATGTACCTCCCGCTGCAGTTCCTCGCAATGCTCTACCTACCATCTGTGTCATCAAAATAGATGATACTGTAGGCCTTGCCAAAAACACTGTTTTTGTCTTTGGTAAATCCACACCCTCAGTCAAGATATTTACATTAACAAGTACCTGTAATTCTCCTTTTCTGTAGGCTTCAAGTTTTCTCTCATTGTCCTCTCTACTTACTGTCACTCCTGTAACACCGTCTCTTATATCAGATACAACAAAATCAGACTTAATTCCCGCTTTATTAAAAAGTGCACTAAGCTGAATAGCATGTATTACATTGACCGCAAATACAATTGTCTGACCATATTCATCCTGTTTTTCTTTATATGTTTCAACAATCAGTTTATTACGTGCAGCACTCTCCGCCATCTGATTAGCAATATCATCCGGCAAATTATCAAGATATTGAATCCTTTCCCATGAATCAAGACCTAGACAATCTCCATAATCTTCTTCTGTAAAATAACTTTCAAAAATAGGCTTTGAAAGTATCTGCCTGTTTATAAGTTCTTTTAGTCCTATTTGATATGTTATTCCTATGTCTCCACGTACAACCTGACCGTCACTAACACCGTCAGAGTAGATTTTACCCAAAAGTCCCTGCTCTTCTTCTGCTGTACGGAATGGTGTTGCTGTAAGACCTATTAGCTTTAAATTTGGCACCTTATCTTTTACATAGTTGATAACTTTTCTATAGGTTTTTGCAGTTGAATGATGTGCTTCATCTACAACCAGATACAGCTCTTTTTCTCCTTCCAACCACTTATCAAGTCTTTCAATATTTCTGCCTATGCTGTCCTTACTTATAATCAATAAATTATCATCCGCCTTGATATCTATTGTTCTGTCATGACTTGATGCACCTGACACAATCCTGAATCTGAAAGAAGAAACATGCGGTACAACTTCTGCATAAGCAAAATTTTGAAAGGACTCTGCAGCCTGGTCAAGCAGCATCTGACGATGTGCTATCCAAAGAATTTTCTTTTTCTTATCAATAGCATTTTTTAATAACCACATAGAAGCTGTATAAGTCTTTCCGCCTCCTGTCGGCAGAACTACCAAAGTGCTATAAGATTCTTCTTTATTTATCTTATCAAGTGCTTCCATAGCCTTTTTCTGATGCTCATAAGGGCTTCTGATGTTTGTTCCCTTTTTTGGTAAAATATTACCACAAGATTTCATTTCCACATAAGTTTTCAAATCGTTTACAGAGCCTGTTTCCATTCCCATTTCCTCCATTATAAATTTATTAATTTAATCTTATTTATATATTAATTGGCATTCCTATCATACTTCATATATCTGAATTTCTCAACTGTAAACCTATACGTAATATGATATATATCCGGTATGTTTTAACAATAATGCTCCTACTCCAGTATCTCCAAAATATCCTCTATCTCTACTACCTCACTTAATACAATAGTTTTACTATATCCCTCATCACATAATAAAACTTCCTTTTCATAAGGGAAGTAGCTTCTGAGCCATTTTATAAACTCCGCATAATCATAGATCCTGTTCTTTGAGTTGAAATAATTTATCATTAATACACTTCTATCCCTTAGCATCCAAAGTTCAAACTCATACTCATCTTCGTAGTCTTCCCAACAAATATTGTACCGACATTTCTCATCATCCTTTACCGAAATACCGACTTTAGGAAATCTTTGTTTAATATCATTATTAAACTTCTCTAAATTAAAACCGGTATTTTCTTTATCAGTCACATAAATAAAATATGAAACAGCCATATTCCTCCCCATAAAAGTATTAAATATCGTAAATTTTACAACAAAATGATATAATACGAGTATACAACTTTTAATTTAAAAAGGGGAGCTACAATGGCTTTTTTTATAATTTCCATAGCACTTGCTATACTTATATTGATACTCCTTATATTCACAGTTTATATGTACATAAAACTGGTAATAGCTGTAAGTACTTATACTGAGGTTCCAAATTGGATGTACAAGATTGGACAGGCATTTAAAAGTAAAATCAATATCAATTACGAGGATTTTACAGAACCTGCGGCATTATGGGATACCAATTTTTTTATCCTTTGTTTTATTTTAGCCAATATTTTTTTCTATTTTGTAATGTATTATCAAACACAAAATTCCAAGAAAGCATTTTATATATGCATAGGCTTGCAGGTCGTAGTTGTTTTGATAGCAATGTTATTCTACTTTATAGTAAAACTGATTTTATTTTTTGTATCTCATATATTGGGAAATTACAGGCCACTCTACTCACCAACAAATGCTGTAATGGCAGGAATATTTGTAACTGCGCTTGTCTATACTCTATGGATGCTCAGGGTAGGATTTCCTGAAAAACCTATAAATATACAAATAGATAACAGCACTGTGGTAATAGGCGAAACAAAAGCCTCCTCTCTTTTAGCAGACGGCTTTACCTTTTACGGTAAAGATGCAGACAGTGAAATTGTAAATAAACGAAACAGCCAACTTCACTATGGTGAACTTGTAGAATTGCTTCGTGACGGAAAATCTTATGGATTTATGAGCATTACTCCTACATTTAAGAATTCCGATAAACTCGAAAATTGCACCATAACATATTATGAGATACCGGGTGACAGTGAGGTTTTATCTCAGGTAAAAGTTAGTGATGCAACTCTGTCCGAATTGAGTATTCAGGATTTTGAATACAAAGATATAGCTGACATCTTTTCAATAAAGCCTTATAATTATAATCAGTATAAACGCAGTCCTTTGTATACCTTAAAACTGCAAACTGTAGGGTACTCACTGTGGAAAAGTTATAGCATTGAGGCAGATTTTTTTGAAAATGGCTCAGTACACCATTATGGTGTCAGGGCACAGCATACTATTTGGGAATAATGGGGGAATAAAATGGGATTTACTGTATTCGCATTAATTTTTGGTCTTTTGGTTTTACTATGCTTTATATTAACAATCTATATGTTTTTAAGGCTGATAATTGCAGTAGCTGCCGGTAAGGAGGTTCCAAAATGGATGTACAATATCGGACAGGGCTTTCAAGGTAGAATACATATAGACTATGATGATATTACCGAATCTGAGGCACTAAAAGCGGTATTATTATTTTTCTTCGTGTATATTTTGGCAAATATCTCCTGCATAGGCATTATGTTTTACATGACGAATAATTTTACCTTGTCACTTTATAGATGTTTAAGATTTCAGCTTGGACTTGCAGTAATAAGCTTGGTATTTTATCATCTCATTCAGCTTATTTCAGGACTTATAAGCAATCATAAAAATAAAATATTTCGACTCTACTCAGCTTCAAATGCTGTTATAGCCGGACTGTTTATAACAAATTTTACCCTTACCCTTTTTATATCTATGATAGGTTTTCCCGAAAAGCCGGTCGTAGTACAAATAAATACAAGCAATATAATTGTCGGCGAAACAAAGGCATCCGCTCTTTTGTCTGACGGCTTTTACTTCTCGGAAAAGTCTGCAGACAGTGAAATAGTAAACAATCGTAATGACCACTTTTATTATGGTGAACTTTTGGAAATATTTCGTGATGATAAATCCTACGGTTTTGTAAGTGTTACTCCTACATTAAAAGATAGCGATAAACTAAAAAACTGTACAATAACTTATTATAGGATTCCGGCAGACAGTGAAGCTTTATCAGAAGTTAAATTTAATAATACCGACCTGTCTAAACTGAGTATAGATGACTTTAGAGAAAAAGATTTGACGGATATTTTTTCACTACATCCGATTGAATATGAAGAAGTAAGGAATGATATTTCATTTACACTTAAGATTCAGACTTCCGACTATGTTATATGGAAAAGATACAGTGTGGAAGCTGATTTTGATTCACTTTATAAACCTGATAAATATGGTGTGAGAGCACAGCATACAATATGGGAATAGAAATAAAAAACTGTAGTAGAAGCTACCCTTCCGCTACAGCTTTTATTTATAAACCTTCTTTAATGTCATGTGTTACTACAGGCTTTCCGTCTTTATCAAGTAAAACAGTCAAACCGCCTGCGTATCCACCTGCTTTACATAAATAGTTTACACCTGTCTCCGTATCAACCCAGACTTCAAGTACTTCTATTACTCCCTGTCTGTAAACTTTCTTGAAACGATCCATAAAGTATCCTCCGATGTTTTTTTTGATTATATCATATATTAAACTACAGTTTTTAAAGTTTTGTTTAATAATAAATGATTCTAATACTTTAATTTTAGGATTCTAGGGTCTTAAATTCTTCCAGACACAGTATACTGTCTGCGGTTTCATTTAAAAATTCAATATCGTGGGAAACAATAAATATAATATTATCTTTAGTACTCATCTCCTTTATCAGCTTTGAAATTTTTATCATGTTCTTATAATCCATACCGCTTGTGGGCTCATCAAAAAATATAAATCTTGAATTTTTGCATAGAACTGAGGCAATGGCCACTCTTTGTTTTTGTCCACCTGAAAGGCTCATAGGATGTCTGTCCTTTAATTCTGTAAGTTCAAGACCATATAGGACCTTATCTAATCTGTCCTGCGACAAATCCTTAACCCCAAGTTTTATTTCCTCCTCTACAGAATCCGTGAAAAGCTGATGATTAACATCCTGCATAACCAAGGATGAATTTTTCAGTCTGTCTTTTTTGTTCAGAGTTTTCCCGTTAAATATTATCTCACTCTTTCCCTTATCATCAAGGCCTGTCATTACTCTTATGAATGTAGATTTACCGCAGCCGTTTTTTCCGGTAATACCGTAAATATTTCCAAGACCAAATGAAATATCATTTATCTTTAGTTTGAAACCGTCTTTAAATTTGTACTCAAGTTTTTTAACAGTCAAATCATTTCCGACGGAATTCCTTTGGACCTTTAAGTCTGTTTTTGTTGCAGAGCGAAGTCCGAGTTGTCTTTCGGCGTTTAATAGTTCATCTTTTGTAAGCTCCTTAAAAAGCTCTCCTTTTCTAACAAGAATAATTCGATCTGCCAAATCCGTTAAATAATAGATTCTATGCTCTGCAATGATAAGTGTTATACCCTTATTCTTTAGTATCTGCAGCATTTCTTTTAATATATCAATATATTTATCATCCAGATTTGATGAAGGTTCATCCAGTACTATTATCTTACAACCGGAAATATAGCAGGCCGCCACACAAAGAATCTGCTTTTCACCGCCCGAGAGTTCAAATATACTACGCCCCAGTAGATGCCTTATAGGAAAGAGCTTCAGCATATCTTCCATACGGTTTTCCATTTCTTTTCTATCAAGACCTATGTTTTCAAGATAAAATAACAGTTCAAGTGTTGTATCTACATTGAAAAAATGTGTCTTTGGGTTTTGGAAAACGCTGGATATCATCAGAGATATTTCATAAAGCTCCATTCCCTTTAAATCTTTATTGTCAACCTTTATGTTGCCGCTAAATTTGGCATTTTCATATTCAAAAGCCAGACCGTTTATAGAATTTACAATAGAGGATTTTCCGCTTCCGCTCTCTCCGGTAAGAAGAACACATTCACCGTCCGCTACGATTAAGTTGATATTATCAAGTACTTTTTTATCCTGTTCGTAAAACAGTGATAGATTCTCTAACGTAAGCATATAAGACCTCCCACCACTATAATTGTCATTGTGAAAGCATAAATAAAATCGATCAAATGAATTTTTACTTTTATGTACCTTGTTTTCTTTACAGGATTTGCAATGCATTTTGTTTCCGCAGCCTTTGCAATATCATCTGCAATATTTGATGAAATAATAAGCAGGGGTACAGCAATATATTCAAGATATTTAACAGGATTTTTTGTTTCTATTCCCCTTATTCTCATTGCCATCATAATGTTATTTTTCTCCTCAGCAAATGAAGGGAAGAACCTGAACATTACGGCTATAGGTACAGAAACTTCCTTTGGTATTTTTAAAGCATCCATTGATGAGATAATACTTCCGACATCAGAAGTCTTGATCATAAATTCACCTGCTGCAAAAGGAAGATAGAACATACGAAATATAGCCGGTAATGAAAGCATCATCATTATAAATATGGGAAGCTTTGCCAAAGCACTAAAACTCGGTACAAATAACAATACACCAAATACCAGTATATTTTTTATTGCCTCTCTTCTAAATCCATTGATAAGGTACATAATAGATATCACTAATACAGCAGCTATTTCCAAATAGTGATTTATAGAATGTACTACAGTAAACCCAAGTAACATTACAACAAAAAACTTGGTTATAGGATTTGGATTTAGTCTTTTGTCATTGATGTAATACATCAAATTATACCTGCCTTTATAAAATGTTTTTTTAGTAATATTCTTCCTATATTCGCTCCTATAAGTCCGCCTAATATAGCACCCAGATAAACCAATGCCATATGTGGATATGTGACCAGCTTTATCAAAGCATTCACATACTCCTCACCCATAACCATTGCTATTTCAATATATTTTTCTCTTGCCCATAACATTTGCATAAGTGAACCGCAAATCCAGGTATTAAATATTGCAAACGAAAGCATATTGTATTTAAATGAATTGTAATTACCTACTCTTCTTATCAACTCGGCTATAAGCATCACCACGAATGAATGTATAATAAGTAAATAGGTATTTCCTTCTACCATCATAAAAACAGATGTAAGCATTCCAAGTATCAGCAACGCCCAAGGTTTTTGTACCTTTGCCATAAACAACATAATAACAGTTCCGCTTACAATACCGAGTAGTGCAGGATATACCAGATATAAAACAGGTAAAAATCCTATCATTCCCAAAGCAAATATAATCACCACATATATAACTGCAAATACACCGATAGTCACCAGATCCTTTATTTTCAGCTTTTGCTCTTTCATATTTCCCTCCTAATAATACATCAAACTATACCTGCTTTTATAAAATGCTTTTTCAGTAATACTCTTCCGATATTTGCGCCTATAAGTCCTCCGATTATAGCACCAAGATAAACCAAAGCCATATGCTGATAAGTAATAAGTTTTATCAAAATATCTACATACTCCTTGCCCATCATCATAGATAACTCAATGTATTTCTCCCTTGCCCATAACATTTGCATAAGTGAACCGCAAATCCAGGTATTAAATATTGCGAATGAAAGCATATTGTATTTAAATGAATTATAATGACCGATTCTTCTTATCAACTCGGCTATAATCATTACTGCAAATGCATGAAGTAAAATTACATAGGTATGGCCTCCCACAAGCATAATAAGAGGTGACAGCATTCCGAAAATAAACAATGCCCAAGGTTTTTGTACTTTAGCCATAAATAACATAACAACAGTTCCGCTAACAATTCCCAGTATTGTAGGATATATCAGGAATAAAATCGGAATAACTCCAATCATTCCAACGGCAAAAGTAACTACAAAATATATAACAGCAAATACACCTATAGTCACCAGATCCTTTATTTTCAGCTTTTTCTCTTTCATATCTTCCCCCTAATAATTAAATGCTTCCGCTAATTTTGTCTTTTCAATCAAGTTTTTATATACCTTTGAATCTTTTATAAGCTCATCATGATTTCCTGATGTCTCAACAACTCCCTCATCTATTACCACAATCTTATTCACATTTTCTATTGATTTTAATCTGTGAGAGATAATAATAACCGTTTTGTCCTTAATAAGCTTATTTAAACTGTCCTGTATCTTCTTTTCATTGTCCACATCAAGGCTTGCCGATATCTCATCCAATATCAAAACAGGTGCATCCTTTAGAAATGCTCTTGCAATAGAAATTCTCTGTCTTTCTCCACCTGATAATTCAGCACCGTTTTCTCCAATCAGAGTATTAAATCCATCCGGCAATTTTTCGATAAAATCCATACAGTTTGCAAGCCTGGCCGCTTCCTTTACTTCCTCATCTGTTGCACTCTCCCTGCCCAAACGAATATTTTCCATAATGCTTGTATTAAACAAAGTCACATCCTGAAATACTATTGAGACATTCTTAAACAATGATTCTGTAGATATATTTTTGATATCCTTTCCGTCTATTAAGATACTTCCGGTATCATAGTCATACAGCCTTGATATAAGTCTTAGTACGGAAGTTTTACCGGAACCCGATATACCTACCAAAGCTGTAACCTCACCCTGCTTTGCCGTAAAACTCACATCTTTTAATACCTTTGCATCTTTATTATAAGCAAATGAAACGTTTTTAAATTCTATATCATAGCTTGAAAGGTCTGTATCTTCACCCTCTTGAAGCGCTGCATTTTTTATCTCCTTTATTCTTACAATTGCAGGTTCAATATAGGACATTTCGGTCATTCCTTCCCTTGAAACATCAAAAAGTTCTTTAACCTTTATTGCTCCTATCAGGTATCCTATCAGATATAAAAGGCTAATCTCATTGTGAATAAGTAACTGTATTCCGACAGCCAATACTACTGCAAGGCTTATATATGAGAGAGATGAAGATATACCTACCGCCAGCATTGGAACTATCTCTACATTAAGATGTATCCTCTCGCTCTCTTCCATCTTTTTATACAGGTTTTTCTTCACCTTATCAGCTTGATTAAAGCTGCTTATCTCCTGTTGTAACTCTATTGTTTCTTGAAAAAGCTCTGAATTATCTCTTAGCACATTAAAGTACCTGCTGTACTCTGAAACTTCCTTCTGTTTTGCCAAAGGATTGATCATAAAGCTTAAAAGAGTGGGAATAATTGCTGCAAGTCCAAGCTTCCAGTTTCCAATAAGCATAATAAGTCCCATCAGAGGAAAGAATAACCACATAGCCACAACCTTTGGTATGGAATGGCTCATAGAATGCTCTACCCTTTCCACATCAGACATTATCGTTTGTGAAAGGTCGGAGAGATCGTGCTTTGAAAAATAAGCCAGCGGAAGCTGTGCCAGATTCTCTGCTATTCCCTTTCTCAAATTTGCCGATTCTTTATAGGTGGAATTATAAAGGCTTACATATTCTTCTGATAATAAAATATACATAAATATCAAAGTAAGTATTGCCATAACAATATACTGCAAGGTGCTTGATACATTTCCCAAGACCAACTGATTAATAAGTCCCATTAAAATAAACATCGGACCAAGGTTGATACAATATGTCAAAAAACAATATATCGTTGCTTTTGTAAGATTTTTTGCACCCTGTTCTGAGAGAGCATATCTTTTCTTATAGTAGTTTTTCATTTGACACCCTCCAATCATTTGCAGTTTCGTAAAGACTGAGGAGTCTGCTGTATAACCCTCCGGTTTTTACTAATGAATCATTATCTCCTCGCTCTATTACATTTCCCTTTTCCAAAACTATTATTTCATCTACATTTCTGATACTTGTCATCCTATGGGCAATCATTATAACAGTCTTATCCTGCATTAAATTTTTAAATGCTTTTTGTAATTCGTATTCATTATCGGCATCAATTGCCGCACTCGCTTCATCCATAATTACAATAGGTGAATTTTTCAAAATAGCCCTTGCAATAGCAATCCTTTGTTTTTCACCTCCTGAAAGATACACCCCCTTTGAACCTATAATTGTATTTTCCCTGTCTTTAAACTTTTCAATAATTTCATCACAACCTGCAAGACTGAGAGCCTTCATTACTTTATCTCTACCCGCATTTTCATCAGCCAATGCTACATTATCATATATAGATTTTTTAAACAGTTTGCTGTCTTGGAATACAAACGAGATATTCCTTATGATTGCCTCCTTTGTATATTCTGAAAGAGGATATCCACCTATTTTTATTGCCCCCTTATCAACCTTATAAAATCCTGACAAAAGCTTTGCAACAGTTGACTTTCCTGAACCTGAATGCCCTACTAAGGCATAAGTTTTTTTCTCTTCTAATGAAAATGATAAGTTTTCCAGAACCTTTTTATCCCCATATGAAAAGCTCACATTTTCAAATTCAATATTGAAATTGTCAAAATGATCTCTGTTTCCATATGTGAGTTTATCCTCCTGCATCTTTTCATATAATTCTTCCAAACTGTCAATGGCAAAATTTGCATTATAGATATTCATGCTTGCCCACATTATTTTCATAAAAGAGACCATTATTACACCGCTTAAGAAAAAGATCATAATAAGCTCCACAGCCATAAATTTAGGATCTTTTATACCGATCAAAAAGAAGCTGAGCGGAATACTTATAATGGCAATCAATCCTAAAAATATCAGCTGATATATGACATAGGGTGTTTTACAAGACAGAGAATAATCATAAGCGTATTTTGAATACTCCATAATAGAATCATGTAATGCCTTAAAAGATCTAAGTTTTGAACCGAATATCTTTATTACCTGTATACCTCTGATATACTCCACAGTTTCAGAACTCAGTTTGTCAAGTGAAGTCTGATAAAGCTTCATAAAATCTTTATTGCCCATCATTCCCATCAATATAAGTCCGCTTATAACAGATAAAACTATAATAACGATTCCGACTCTAAGACTTATGGCAAATGCCAGTATAAATGCAAAAATCGGTACCAGAAATGCCTGTGAATTATCCGGCAACATATGAGCTACCGCCATATGTGTTTTTGCCGCATTGTCATCTATAGTTTTTCTTATATATCCTGAGGAATGCAGATCAAAAAATCGAAAGCTTGCATCTGTAAGTCCTTCAATTCCTCTTTTTCGTAAGTTTGTTTCAAGTCTGAATGCCAGCTTATGTGAAACAATGCCGGATACCAAATACATTACCGCACTTATAGTTAAACAGATAACTATCTTTGTAGAATAATATCCTGCATTTTCATAATTTCCCTTTACTACCGCTTCTTTTAGAAGTAGAAATATATAATAATATCCATAAACCACCAGGAATGCCGAAATACTCGATAATAAAATTGACATATATCCGATATATTTTTCATTCGGCACATATCTGAATAATTTTTTATAAACTCCCATCCATTTTCTCCTTTACTTGTTCAAATAAGTAAGTAAATATTGCTTCCAAATGCTGTCTGTTCTTTTTGAAATTTTCTCTTGCATCCAGTACATCCGAAGCCAGTATCAGAGCATTCATAAAATCGGTAACAAACTGAAAAATTTGAGGATCAAACAACCATCCTGAGTCATAATTCCATATCGCTTTAAATCTTTCCTTTGTCTGTTCTTGAAGCTCTTCCATAATATTATTCAGTTCGGGATTTCTTTTTTTCTCTATCAAAAACTCAACATAAAGAGGCGTTAAAGGATTGTTGTCTATGACTTTATCAACCAACTGTTTTGCCATAAACTTACTCTCACCACCCTTTTCACATTCAACCAAATGCTCCTTAATGATATTGTTTCTGTAATCAATCCCGCTTATCATAATGTCTTTAAAGATTTCTATTACGTTCCCATAGTAGTGATACACTCCTCCTTTTGATAAAGTTGTTCCCGCGATGATGTCTTCCATAGTTGCCTTTCCTAAGCCCTTTGCGGCAATTACTTTTGTGGCTGAATCCATAATTTCTTTTTTTCTTTCAGCCTCACTAAGCCTCTTCGCAGCAGCCATATAGTACCTCCTCTTTTACCGACGTTATCGTCGGTAAGATCATTATACCATAGTTAGGTTTTGCTAACAAGTGGGTATTTGAACTACTTCACTGTTACTTCAAAGTCAACTTCAATATCACTTCAAACAAACTTCAATTTACTTTGAAGTAATTTGAACTTAGCCCGACTTACTGTTATACATAAAAAATCAGCCCGGGGATTCACCCCGGACTGACTGTAAGTATATATCTCTATTAATCATCTACCTCTACACTGCTTGATATTATAGCTCCGTTTGAAACATTGATATCATATTCATATTCTACATTTCCGCTGTAAAAATCAACATCATACTCATATCTGTTATTATCCTCAAGTTCAAGTTCCACTTTAACAAAAGTCACGTCCTTTTCCGCTAACTTTGCGTGTGCAAGTGCGATTCTTTTAGCCTCATCAGCTGTTATTTTCTTTGTTGCTTTATATGATTTGGATACTTTTGACTTGGCAACAAAGGTGCTTCCATAATATGGAACTCCTGTCATTCCTGCTGCAAATAACATACAAGATACTGTAACCGCACCTATTAAACTCTTACCTAATTTATTAAACTTTTTCATATTTTCCATCCTTTCCGTGTACAGTGAAAATAATTTTACCAATCTGTTAATACAAGCGTTTTTTCAAAAGGTCGTAAGTTCTTAATAGATTTATCATCCACCGTCGACGTTTATATGGATAATACTGTCTTTTTTAAGTTCTCTTATTTACCCTTTCACTATATTAATGCACGAGAACTTCATTTTATTGCATTGTTTTTAAATTTTTTTATTTTTTTAATATCATAGCTTTTATAAAACTATAACTGTAACGAAGGTTTAATCAGGTAGACTCTTCTTCTTAGAAAACGGGCTCAAATCTATAAATAATTTCTTCAGTTCACTTGTATCCCTAAACTCTTTAAATAAATACTCTAAAAGCTCTTCCTGCCTTGGCTGCCCCAAAGTCAATCTATAGAAGGAAAGTATTTTAATCAATCTCTCATAATTTAATTCATCCTTACTCAAAGGATACATCGGCAAAAGTCTTTCAATTTTTATACTCTGATTCTTTCCGAAACACCAAAACGGAATAAGTTCGGATTGCCCCTCTTTCCTTTCTTTCACTGCCGCTTCAAAAAGTTCTTTCCATATATCTTTCTCAAACATTGTATTCATACCATATTTATCCGCTACATTCTGTCTTATCGCCAAACATTTAAACCTGTTTATTCTGCCTTCTCTTTGTTCAAGATCTATAGGATTACTTGGCAGGTTCCAATGCATTATGACACGGCAGTAGTTATGAAAATCAAGGCCCTCCTGACCGATGGAAGTAGTAGACAATACAAAGGGACGCATCGGAGAGTTAAAAGCATTTCTTATATTTTCTTTTCTTATAACGATCTTGGCATTATCTCCCTTCTCATTACCAAATCCTACCGCATAGCTTGATCTAATCCTACATTCATCCCCTATTTCATTTGTACCGGTAATTCGCTTCTTAAAATCCGCATAAGTATCAATGGCATATGTGGCTGTACGTATATTTAATGATTCAACCATCATATTATGCACGAGAGAGTTTGTATCAACATCATCTTGAGAGCCTACACTTTCTCTCAACATATGAATATATTCATCAATCATAGCCTGAAAGCATCCGTCTTTACAGTATTTAAGGACATTTTGCCAATGTGAATTATCATCCCTACACCTTCCATATGCAAGGTCAATAATGGCTGTGGATTCCGGAAGATTGAAATTATTCAGAAAAATTTTTGCCAGTGATGTAGCCATTTCTCTGTTTCCCAAATTTGAACGATATATGCAAACAGCCGGTGAGCCTAAAACCATATTTATCAGTGTTTCTACCAAGTCATCAGGCATTCTGCCAAGATGTATTTCTTCCGGGTATTCAAGGTAATTTTGAAGTTTTTCAATATGGGCTTTAAACCCCTTGTTTCCTTTATCTTTTGGATTATCCGCTACATCAAAGTTTTCATACTCATTATCTGTATTTTGATTCGCTAAAATATTCTCTGCCCAATCTTTCGCGTAATCAAATCCATCCATAAGTATAGGTGCAAGATAATACCACCTTGTATCTTCCTTCTTTTTAGAAAAATCCCCATACTTTTCTTCTAATACCCTAAGTTTACCTGTTAATCTATTTCTTATAGACTTTTCTATATCTTTCAAAGATTCATGCTTATTAAGCGATTCAACAGGTGAGTACATATCTGCCAGTACCTTTGAGGGATAAATCAGTGTAAGTAAATTCACACCTCTCACTTCACCGTTTGAAGTATTAAATCTAAGCCTTGGGGAAGGATATTTCCTCGTGCCTTTTGCAAAATAACCTGTATTTTTTACATCTTTATTTTTTATTTGATTTACAAGCTTTCCAACTGTAAGCCTTTCCGCCTCATACGATAACATAACGCCTATCATTCTGGGCACCATCTCCCATGCTGAAAAGACAAGTATTTTAGAAAAACCTTTGCTGTTTTTATATACCCCCTGCAACTCATAGTATGGCATTGAAGGTGGAATCCATAGATATTTTTCTGCACCGTTAATAAATGCTTTCTCTTTTAAAACCTCCAGTCTTGCATTTGTCTTTGGGAGTTCTTCATATTTACTGATTTTACTTCGGCTTAACCACAGCAGATTTTGAACTCTTTCACTCTCAAGCTCATATTTATTTTTGCGATAGTACCTTTCAATTTGTTCTTTAATCTTATATTTTCTCATAAATGACATTAGATAGGGGCAACTCTTTACATAATCTATCGGACAGCTATCACCTACTTTGGTATTTGACAATAAAGCAGACATCTGTATATAGGAATTTATATCATTTTCATTTACCTGCAAATGGTATTTAATACTGCCGTCATCTATAAAGTCTCCTGTATCCATAACAGATATACGCTCCGTCCTGCTGACACCTTGATACATGGCGTCTTCAGCTAAATTTTTTAACTCGATAACGGTAGCGTCCACCAACTTCGTCTCTCTGAGTACAACAGAATAATTCGTCCATATTTTCTTAAACTCACCGTATTTTGTATCATCATTAAAGATAAATTTCATAACCTGCAAGAATTCCTCAAAATGTTCATAACCCTGTGACTCATCTATCTCTTCCGGTGTGTAATACAGCTTATACGGAGTCGCAGACATAAGAAGCACCTTTGTATTTCTACCGCTGAAAAATCTTTTAGCAAGTATACCTATTTCACTGTCTTCATCTGATATAAGGAACTTAAATCTTTGAAACTCATCCATAATTACAAGGTCAGGTTCCAACATAGATACACTTATCTTCGCAAACATAACTCTAAGCTTATTCATTACTGCATAGTACGAGTATGAAAGTTCTCTCTTATACCTTATCTCCTTTAAATGCTCCAGTATAATTTCTCTTATTTCCTCAAATTCTTCACTGCATATCTTATCAATTATATTTTTAGGATAGATACCTCCTGTAGTCTCTTCACATTGTGCCACACGACTCTCATAATTGTATTTTTCACTACTCTCCCATGACTTTATTGCGCCATGTATCATAAAATCTTCAAGGGTTTTTATATGAGCTTTAAAATCAGGAATCCGCTTTAAGATTGCAAAAATCAAAGCTCTTTCCTGTACACTTCCGCCTCCCGATGTCATTTTAAACGAGGTTTCCGGTGTAAGAGGAATAAGCTGTATAAATCCGTCTTTTATAGCCTCATCACTTGCTTGTTCCATAATCTTTAGATGTTGCATGGATAATCTCGTATCAGATACAGATTCAACGATATTTCTGCCTGTGATATCAAGCTTTCTGATATTTTGATTTGCTATGTTCTGATTTGAACAGATATAAACCACCTTGCATAGATTGCACTTTTCTTCAATTTTTTGTCTCGCCGTCTTTACAATAACACCCCTGCCGATAAGCGTCTTACCCATACCGACCTCATCTGCAACAAGCACATGATTCTGCATATTTCTGAAAAGATAATCAACGCGCTTAACAGTTTCCGCCTGAAAATCCTTCAACATATTCATAGTGCGCTTTTCAATCTCATCTATATCAAACTGTGTCATACATAATCCTTTATTGTATTCTCAATTTTAGAGTACTGCAAAATGTTTCATATAGTCTGCGAAATTCATCCGGTATAATTTCACTGTCATTAACCATCTTAAGTACATATCCGATATCTTTTATCTTTTCAGGTTCTGTCACTGCCACCTTCAGCATTTTCTCATAGATTGCAGGCATGATACCGCTTTTCTTACTGAAAATTCCTGATTCTCTTATTTGCTTTCCCTCAATCATAGATAAAATATAGTCATCACCAAGTACAAGTGAAATATATTCTATAAAAGATACTTTGTCTCCTATAATGCTGTTTACCACTATATTTTCTCGTTTATCAGGAAAACCGATTGTGGGAATCATGATAATCCTGTTGAGTACAGTATCACCTGACTTAATTTCCACTTTATAAAACTCTGATAATTGCAATATATCCATGTCCAAAAACTCCACATACTCGGACAAGATATGTTTCCTTTTTGAATTAATCGGTGAAATCATTATATTTTCATCTGTATCAATACCGGTAAATTCTATTTTTATATTGTATCTATCTGTATTGGATTCGTCTTTTGAAATATAAGCAATTTTCTTTGTACGACATAGATACTTTATTTTATCTTCCAATATATCTTTTTTAATATCTGCCGTGTCATCTATTGCACTTTCTATCGTAACCTGCTCAAAAGGATTTTTTGTATCATCTGCATTCCCACAAAATATATCATCCAAAAACCTTTCGCCGTTAAGATGTTTATTCTTTGTACTAAGCTTTACCATCATTTCCACATTTTTATTGATTGCAGAATATGATGCATTCATAGAACCAAGATACAGATCCACATCGGCATATTTTCTTCTCAAATATATCTTTGCATGAATATCCTGTTTTCTTTTATCCGATGACTCATCCGAGATCTCATCTTCTCCGTCTATGATTTCATCTTTTAATGTATAGATGGTAAAATTATTGACATCACACTCTCTTAATTTCCCAAGTTCAGATCTCCTTGTAATAAGTGTTCTGCTGCACTCAGACAATGCCCTGTCTGAAAGGTTAAAATCTGCAATTACACTCCCCGATAAGAAAGGTGACATTATAACAAGCTCATTAAATGTAGAATCTGCATTACCTCTTTGCGTGCAAAACAATTTATCATTTTCTATTTTGTATGCCTTTTCTCCAATGCCCAGAGGTAGTATTTCAAAATTCTCTCCAAATACCTTACTGTCAAGTGAGAAGGAAATATCTTTGATTTCTTTCATCATTTTGCGAATAAGATTTCTTTTCTTTAAGTAATCAATACATTGTTTATTCACGTTTAAAGCCAAATACTCCAAAAAATTACATATCGGTGCACTTTTTCTTTTTTGTCTGACCTTCTTACTGCTATCCATTGCAAAACTGATATCCCAGCTTCTGTCAAATGTCAGATTTCTGCTCATCACTACAAAACGATACTTCCTGTCTCCCTCGCTGTTTATATAAGACAACATCCAAGTTTTAGGGTGAAACGCAGGATATCTGCCCACACCTTTATCCTTAGGTAATGCAACTTCCACCACTATTTTTTCAAGTAAAACAGATAATGCTGTAGGCTTCGAAGGTGCTTTGATTTGCCCGGCTTCGCAAAAAAGTATCAGTCTGTCTGATACTTTCTGTAGCGCATTCAGCATACATATAGGATTTTGCATCAGTCTGCTGTCCACCTCCTCAGATAATCCGAGGCAAACAGCCACCGATGTCAGAGCTTCCAAATCCAGTGAATAGGTTGTTCCTACCGCACTTTCCAATTTATAACCCTTTGGCGGCATTAAAATATTACCGTAATCAGTCCTGTCACTGTTTGAATCAGGTCTAAACATATACTTATCTCCAATTATAGATGTCGTTTATAATCCTTCTTGCATTAAAAAATCTGTAGTCAAGTTCTTTACCGCCTACCCATTTGGAATGATCAAATTCCTTTGTTCTCATTAACTTTGCCCGTGCGCTTCCCTTTAAATGCAGTTCTCTCTTACGTATTATTTCATCTGCCAAATCGATATCTTCAGTCATAAATGCGCTTTGTATATCACAAAGAAATTTCTTTGTTCTGATATTTATAAGCTTTAATTTAAAAAATACCTCATCCAAATTAACTTGAGCTCGATATTTAATATCATTTCTTACTCTTTTCCATTCACTGATAGTATCTTTATTCTCACCTTCCGATAACATAAGATTATATCTTACCCTTGCCATATATATTAATTTGTTGAAGTCACATGCCAGTTTCATCATATCCGCCGTTTCGCTATCAACCTTATCTGAAATTGCATATCTTAAAGACTCAAAACTGTCGTATTCATTAAGGATAATCTTATTTTTAAGTATATACTCCAAAAGAGACCCCCTTGTCTCCTTTTGAATCTGCCTGTTAAGATACTCAGACTCTTCTTTTGTGAGATCGATTGTAAGATTTTCTCTCCAATCATTATCATATGAAGGCAGACTCCAAAACTTTATACTGTCTATATTTCCGGCATCCATATCATCAGTGTTATTTTCTTCCTCGTCATAAGTATGTTTATCAGATTTAATATCAGATTTTCGCTTTTCAATCTCTATTGCGAGTGATATATATTCACGTATCGACAAGTCTTTATCACAAAATATCCTATATCTTTTAATTCCGTTCCAGTATATGTCGGAAGGTCTTCTCGACACCCATCCCTTGGGAAGAACTCTGCTTCCGATAACACCTTCAACTTTAGAATCTGAATTTAGCAATCTTTTCGCACAGTCTTTTTCATCAGCATCTATTTCTGTTAGGATTCTGTCTATATCCTTGCCGTATCTGCCGTCAACCGCATCTTTCAATATATATGGAACTATAAAAAAATATTTTGCTCTTGTCTGTACTGTAGATGTTCCCGGGAAAAAGCAGTTTGCAAAGGCATCTCTGACAGTCCCTATCCCAAGCTCATCAACCGTCCCCTGCTCACTTAGAAGATTGATAACATCCAGTGCCTTTTGTCTGTCTTCTTTTGAAAAATCAATCCATCCTAATTGCATAGTCTTCCTTTTTAGTGCGTATTATGCTTCTATAAGTATCTTCCACTTACCGTTTCGTTTTCCATTCTCTCTAGCAATTAAACCTTTTTCCTGCATTTCTACGGTACATCTCTTAATTGTTCTCTCTGACTTCCCTACAATCTCCGAAATCTGCTTTTGAGTTAATGCCGGATTAATTTTTAAGGCATTTATAATAGCTAATTCTTCCAAAGACATTTCCAAAGTGCCATTTTGGCACTTTGAAACTGATTTGTTGGCACTTTGAATGGCACTTTGTCCATCAAAATCAATATGCATATATCGATTTTTCAAATCGTGCTTCGTATCTATTAAAAGATTTTCAAAGAATAATTCAAGAAATTCACTTGTAGCATGAATACCTTCTCTTAGATTGTTATAATTTGCTCGTACTAAAGCATTTCTAAAATACCATGAATTTTGGGCAAATGTATCGTTACTTATGGTAAAACCGAATGTCTTTAAGTATTTAATAATAAATACTGCAGTTGATCTTGTATTTCCTTCTCCAAACGGATGGATTTGCCATATTCCTGATGTGAATTTGGCAAAATGTCTAATGGCCTCCTGTATATTCAGTCCCTTATAGGAAAAGTTCTTCTCCTGTGAAAAGTCATAATCAAGCGTAGCCCTGATACTGTCAAATGATGCATACAGTACTGTATCTCCCTTAAGTACCCACTCATTTTTGGTAATATTGTAATCTCTTATTCTTCCGGCATAATGAAGTACACCTTCAAATAATTTACGATGAATATTTTGTAATTCTACCGGTGAAAATTGAAAGGTCTTCTCTCCCAGTAATTTTGCAATTCTTACAGATACAATATCCGCTTCTTTAGTATCTGCTTCCACACCATCACTGTCTTTTCTCTCTTTATAATAACTGCTTATAAGTCTATCTGCTTCAGAAATGCTGATTTTACCTTCAATATGATCTTTTGCAGTTTCAATCAAATATTTTGAAGGCTTAAGTCCGTCTACATCCTGAAGCCCGATAGCAGTTTTCCATGCATTACTCTTTTCAACCTTATCCGGTTCACCTTGGCGTATATATTCGTTTAGCTCAAGATTCCAGTTCTTATCCGTCAAAACATCACCTCCCAACATACATCAATATATAACTACTCTGTCCTACTTCTATGTAATATGTAGTTCCTATTTACACAATATAATATTATGATGCACTTAAGTAAAAACCAGTATAATTTAAAAATATAACGGCATATTTATATCATTCTTTAAAATAATAAAATCTAGTTATCTCCTGATAATTCTCTGATTTTGTCAAAAATATCAGTACAGTATCCACTATAGTTTTTTTATTTCTAAATGTTGTATGTAGATAATCTTCAGTTGGATTAACTACTACATCACTATCGACTTTCACTTCAAACATTACTTTTAAATAACTATCACCACTTATATCAGACTTTTGTACAAGAGGTCCTGCCATATACTCTCCATTTTCTCCAACTACTTCACGAACTGAATCTTCCTGAATACTTGGCAAACTCACTGATACACTTAGGTCATATTCGCCTTTTCAAAGTTCCTTTGGAATTATGATTAACTTTACTTAGTGTAAGCATCAAAACTATTTAGTTGTAAATATTTCTTCAAACGCATAAAGTACTGTTTTGTCCATACTTTCTAACACTGACAATATCTTCTGATAATCCTTTACTTCTTTCTGCACTGATGTATTATTCTTTATTTTTTCTTTTTTAATTTCAGTAAAAATAGACCATAATTCATCTTTATTATATAAATGAACCCTTTTTTCAATCAAGTCTAAAACTCTTTCTATATTATATCTCTTAACACTTTCAAATAGATTATAATATAAAGCTTTCTCCTCATCTGTTGATACTAATTTATCACCATGCATATCTTCGAGTTTAGTTAGCCAGTATTTTTTATCATAATTTTCATAAATCTGGCTGTTATTATTCATCTTTATTAACATGTAATGATACTCTTCCTCTTTATAAGATTCTTTACATAACTCTATATACATAAAATTTCTTTTTGCATCTTCAAAACTATATGCTCCTGTACAGTAATCTATCAAAAATTTTCTAAACTCCTTTGCATATCCATAAAATTCTGCTTGTTTTAGCATAATATCTAAATCTATTTCACGTATATAGATTTCCTTTTTGTATTTAATTATAGTATCAAAATTTTTACTAATATAATCCGGTTTTAGGAAAATAGCAACTGCTTCTAACTTTATTTGTTCTTGTTCAAGTTCAAAATTTTCCCCTTGTTGATTTTCTTTTACATACATATTTTTAATTGATGATTGTATAATACTCTTACTGTAGTCATTTAAACAATTATATATACCTGGGTTCAGCTCTATGAACTTAATAAAATTTATAATTCTACTTATATAATTAAACTCTAAAATTGCACAAGACTCTGTACCTGTATATCCCTTACTATTACACCAACTGCTAAATGTTTCAACTTGAATCTTATTCAAAAGTTTATCTTCATTATCCTTAATAATTTTCTGATAACCTTTACTATCACCATTATATATATATATTAGACCCAATAAATTCGAGTCTCTATTTCTAGTAGTGTCACCATCATCCCATATAAATACCGATTGCCACAAAAACTTAAAAAGCTCATTTTTTCTTGCCTGAGTCATTCTATTTAAATATTTATTATATACGTACTTTTTAAACCCTGTTTCTCCAACTCTTGAATAATATCCTTTTAAATCTTCTACAATTTTTATATATAAATCTCTTCTTCCAAGGATAGCATCCCTTAAAAATACTATCTCAAATGCCTTTCTTATCAGGTCCCCAGCAGTTTCTTTTCTTATAGGCTTTAAAGTAAGTTCTTCACTTTCATTAATTATAGGATGAGCAGCATAATTTCTCTCCTTTTTCAAATGTTTAAGTTCTTCTTTTTCTACCTCAGATATAATTTTCATAACTTTACATATCGCATCTATAAGATCATTTTCCCAGCTTGGATCAAATGGATTTTTTTTCTGTTTTTGTTTTATATCATTATATATATCCTTCGCTTCTTCTTCGTCATACACATCTTTTAATGTAATTAACTTTTGCATAAGATCAAATATCAATGTTGTATATAGGGCAACCACACTTGCTCTATAATTCCCATTCCTGTAACATGATACAACCTCTTCTAAGTACTCTTTTGTTTTAGGATTTACAACCTTTTCCATTTGATCTTCTAATATAAATGTTTCCATTATAGTAGCCTCCTATATAATTGAATTATTTAATTAAAATATATCATATACCTCTTCTCGCTTCAATTTCCTCTCCATCACCACCACACTCTCCGTATGATAACTCCTCGAAAACTGATCCACCACCGTAAGTTTCTTTAACTCATACTCCTTCTCACACAACATCTTTAGATCCCTTGCCAGTGTAGATGAATCGCAGCTTACATATACTATTCTCTTTGGTAACAACTTCAGCATTGTTTCTATTGCAAGCTTATCGAGGCCCTTTCTTGGAGGGTCTACCACTATTACATCTATATCTTTTATATTGCCGTTTTCGTATTCGCCTGTGATTATCTCTTCTGCCTTGCCTACAAAGAATTTTACATTTTCTATATTGTTAAGCTTTGCGTTCTCTCTTGCATTTTGTATGGCGGCATCCACTATTTCAACACCGTAGACAAACTTTGCGGACTTTGCAAGGAAAAGTGAAATCGTACCTATACCGCAGTACATATCCCAGACTGTTTCTTTACCTGTAAGATCAGCATATTCCAAAGCTTTACCGTACAGCTTTTTAGTCTGTACAGGGTTTACCTGATAGAATGACTGTGGCGATATTCTAAACTTTACATCGCCTATATAATCTTCTATATATCCGTTGCCATAAAGAGTAACTGTTGTATCTCCCAATATAACATTGGTATTCTTTTTATTTATATTGATTGAAACAGACTTTAAATTACTTCCAAGTGCGCTGCATAGTCTCTCTACAAGCTTATCACTATGTGAAAGATTGTTTGCATTTATAACTATGCACACCATCAGCTCACCTGTGGCAAATCCCTTTCTGATAAGCACATGTCTTACTATACCTTTGCCGCTCTCCTCATCATAGGCAGGAATATTATACTTCTCCATAAAATCAAGCACAGTCTTAAGCACAGTCTTATTTTCTTCTATACCGATTATACAGTCATCAAACTCAACTATACTGTGAGTTCTGCCTGCAAAATATCCTGTAATATTTTTGCCGTTCTTTCTTCCGAACGGAAATTGGGATTTATTTCTGTATCTTATCGGATCTTCCATACCGATAATTTCTTCTATCTCTACATTTGAGAGGTCAAATCCGCCTATTCTTTTTAGATGATTTTCCACTTTGTTTTGCTTTAGTCTAAGCTCTGCACTATAATCAAGGCTTTGTAATGTACATCCGCCACAGCTTCTTGCCACCGGACATTTTGCCTCTATTCTGTCGGGACTCTCCTTAATAATGCTTTCAAGTCTTGCATATCCGTAGCTTTTCTTTGTTTTCATCACCTTTGCTGTGACTTTATCTCCGATAACAGTATCTTTTATAAACCATGTGAAGGCATCGGTTTTTCCGATGCCTTCGCCATTTTCTCCAAAGTCTGTTATATCAACTGTTATAATTTCACCTTTTTTGTAACTTGCCGTATTATCAGTTCTCATATATCTCCATTACTAAACTTATA
The DNA here is from genome assembly GCF_033242365.1 of Lachnoanaerobaculum sanguinis. Classification (NCBI taxonomy): domain Bacteria; kingdom Bacillati; phylum Bacillota; class Clostridia; order Lachnospirales; family Lachnospiraceae; genus Lachnoanaerobaculum; species Lachnoanaerobaculum sanguinis. The sequence continues at coordinate 94,328 of NZ_BTHK01000007.1, read as the reverse complement.
AGACTGTTTTGATAATCAGTCTACGTTCTCGAATTTATATTATACACTTGTCTTTCTGTAATTGCTCTCAAGTAATTTATTATAACCGAGCCATCCTGTAGCTCCGTCCTGTCCCTGTGCCAACAGCTCAATAAATGTCTCCATCTTTGCATCCGCATTATCTGCAAGATTGAGTGCCAAAGCTTCTATAAGCGCAGGTTTTTTAGGTGAGCCGTATTCAAGCTCTCCGTGATGAGCCAGTATACAATGTATCAGCTCATTTGAAAGCTTCTTCGGGAATCCCGGAATCTTATCAATTTGAGTTTTTAATATCTCCACACCTATTACAATATGTCCCACGAGCTGACCTTCATCGGTATAATCGTTTGCCGGGAATGCCGACAACTCTCTGGTCTTTCCTATATCATGGCAAAGTGCGGATGTGATAAGAAGATCATGATTTAACGACTCATAGTTATCACAAAAATATTCACAAAGCTTCACCACTCCCAGAGTATGCTCAAGTAATCCTCCAAGAAAACCGTGATGCACGGTCTTTGCTGCCGATGATGCTTTAAATGTAGATTGAAATTCAAGGTCCTCTATAAAAATAGCGGTCAAAAGCTTATTCAAGAAAGGATTCTTTACTGATTTTATCTTTTCTTTTAACTCTACAAACATTTTTTCAATGTCTTTTTTAGATACCGGTACATAGTCTGATGCTGTATATTCCTTTGCATCAGCCTCTCTTATTCTTGCAACCTTCAGCTGCAATGTATTGTTAAAAGAAGTAACTTCAGCGTCAACCACTACAAAGGTCATAGCATCTACATCAGAGATACCGGGAGAATAAAGATCCCATATCTTTGCATCAATGCTTCCTGTCTTGTCTTGCAAACTGAGGCTGGCATATTCCTTACCTGTCTTGGATACTGCAATAGTTTTCGTTTTACACAGATAAACCTCTGAAATATGCATTCCTTCTTTTAAGCTTTCAATAAATTTCATTTTCTACCCTTCTAGCTCCTGGCACCAATAGTTGTCTCAAAATTCAATTCTGTAAATCCGTCTTTTCCCGAACGATTTACCTTGATATTTACTACTTGGTTTGGTTTTAGCTTTTCCATTATATTTTTAAACCCTGTTATTGAGTTTACTTCCTCATTACCGATCATGGAAATTATATCTCCGGATTGTATCCCTATATTATAGGCCGGTGAATCCGCCCTGACTTCTGATACATAGATACCGCTTGGCATACCCTCAGGCGCTTTGTCCTTGTCTATATCAAGTGCACGAACTCCCAAGTATGCCGATCCTACACCGTTTGTCATATTTTCAATCAGCACCTTCAAATCGGATATACCATATGCCATTGATATGGATGAGCTGTCATCCAGATTGGAGACTACACCTACCAGATTCCCTGATGTATCCAGCAAAAATGTTCCTATACTGTCCAGATGTTTGTCACAGTATATTACTCTTCCGTATCCGTCAAAAAAGCTGGCATTCTTATCAATTACAGTTATATTCCCGATATCGATACTTCTTGATACTCCCACCGGACTGCCTACCGCCAATATAAAAGCACCTTTTTTTAGCTGATATGAATTCCCAAGTACAACCGGTTCAATGTTTTTTATCTTTTCTTCCATTGAAGAGATATCTACAGAGAGTATCATTAAATTTGTCAGCCCGTCACTTCCGATTACTGTAGCCTCTTGATTACTTCCATCAAAAAAAGCAACTTTTATTCCACTCTCTTTTTCCATATTTGGAGCCAAAACAATAAGGCTATCACCCGACTTTGCTATTATGATTCCCGAACAACTGCTTTCATTTTGCAATGTGTTGTTGAACCAGTCAGTGTCTGTGGTGACGGCACTTATTTTTACAATAGTATTATCTTTTTTTTCTGCAACCTTACTCAGGCTCTCATACATCTGCACCAAATTCTTTTCGTTCAAATCAATACTTTCTATAGCAGATGCAACTATGTCTTCCACCTGTTCTGAAGATTCCGCTTCCTCACTACTCTCAACTGTAGTTTCTTCCTTTGGAATCTCAATAGTGGTCTTTGTCTTTTTGCTTAGTATGTTTTTGTTTATAATATGTGATGTCAATGCCATACTTGGTCCTGCAACCATTCCAAAAACAATAGCAAGGCAAGCCGCTGAGACAGCCTTTTTATTACGGGCTTTTTTATCCTCTATAATCGTCTGTTTTATAAAAGGATTTTTCTCATCAGGCTCATGTTCTTTTTTTGTATTTGGCATAAAAACCCTCTGCTTTCAGGATGTATTACATAATACCTCGCTCTCCCTAAGAACGATTATAATGGTTTAAGGTCGATTTATCAAGCAAATGTAATATAGATTTAACACAAAATACATATAACTATTATAGCTGAATCTATATAATTATAAGCTTTATAATCTCTTCTGTGTTTCTCTCTTTAGGATATAATAAAGTCCTGCCGCTACCGGTACTGCAACCAGTACACCGAATATTCCGCCAATACTTCCTCCAAGTGAAACCGCAACAATAACCCACATGCCGGGAAGTCCTACAGAGCTTCCTACAACTCTCGGATATATTATATTATTTTCAAATTGTTGTACCAATGTGTGAACTATTATAAATATTATCATGCTCTGCACGGATTTTGTAAGTATCATCAATGCACCGATAAAGAGTCCTGCATATGCACCGATAACCGGTATAAGTGCAGTCACACCGACTAAAATAGAAATAGATGAAGCATATGGTAATCTTGCTATAGACATAACTATGTATAATAATACACCAAGTATTATCGCCTCTTTTACCTGACTGACAAAATACTTCTTAAAACTGTTATCAAAAACACTTATAATATCAATAATAAAGTCTCTTTTTGAGGGAAGAAATGCTTTTAGCAGCTTATCTCCCTGTACTCTCAGCTTTTCCTTATCCACAAGTATATATATTGCAAAAACAATTGCCATAAATAAAGAAAATATCGTATTAAAAAATCCTGATATACCGCTTAATATTCCGCTCAGTACATTTCCGACACCTGACATTACCTCTTTAATCAGCCTTGTCATATAGCCTGCTATGTCTATATTGTTGGTGTCAATATTAAACATCTTTAAAATATTATTTATCTGCTCATTTTTCCCGATATCAACTATTATCTGCTTTAAATCACTTGGATTAGTGTACATTATAGAAAACGATATTTTTACAAGCTGCGGAATAATTATTCCAAGAAGCAATGCTATCACAAGCATAAAGGTAAGAAAAGACAAAGTTATTGATATCATTCTTATGATTTTTTTGTTATGAAATTTTTTTAGGAGTAAATCTTCATACGCATCCATAAGAATATTTATAATATATGCCATTATGGCTCCCACCACAAATGGTATCAATGCTTTGGTTATATTTTTTATATAGCCTTCAACAACATTAAAATATCTGACTATTCCATATATTAAAATAGTGCCTATCATAATATAGGCTATATACTTTTTCTTTATACCGTTCACAATATTACCCTTCTGTCATTTTGCAAAGCACTATCTTATCTACTTCATCACTGATAAAGACATTTTCATCAAAAATATCCATCACTCTAAACTTTGAGTAACCTCTTGGCAATGTGATATCTAAAAGTTCCAAATCTGAAAGTCTGAGTAATTTTTGCTTACCCTTCCATTCTCCTGTTTTAAAAATAGGGGATAAAATAAGGTATTTCTTGTCCGCACTAAATTTACCTCTGACTCCATGTTTACCCGGTAGTTTTTCTAATCTTTCCTCTCCCCAAATTTTCTTTTTATACACTCCGTCTTTAGTTATTTCCACATACCAATAATACTTAAACGAACTCAGTCCGCATGGATTTACAGTATCAGCCTCCAAGAATACATATATAGCGTCATCCTTTATCATCATACTTCCAATTTGTGGATAGTTATATTTAAAATCCATCTTATAATACAGCCCGTCGGCCTCAGACAATGAATTTAAAAATTTTTTCATTGTATTTTCTGTTGTAAATACCGGCTGTAGTATGTCTTCAAATTTTATTGTATTTTTGTCTTTATCATATTTAAAAAATGTAAAGCTGTTGGCAGCCATAGCCTCTACACTTACACGACAAATAACCGGAAAATTTTCATTCTCTCCCAAAGTTGATATCTCTGTTATATTTTCTGCAATACAAGGTTTTTCTATATTTATAGGAGTAAATTCTTCATCATATTCTCCCATTTTCCATGCCTCATTTTCACTGATTAAAATAATACCGTCATCTGTATTAAGCAAGAGTTTACTGCTTCTTTTATTTTCTGTATTAATCGGAATAAACTTATATTCATTATCCCTTAACCATAAAACACCGTTATTCTCACCACAGTAAATAACAAACTCATCCTTTGCTCTGGCAAAATGATTCTTTGAATATATCGGTGCAAACTTATATGATACCTCCGAAAGTTTTATATTCTCTACCTGCCACTCAGAAAGCTTTTCAAATTTTATTTCCATAGTTAAATCTCCACTATTCTATCTGCAAAGTCTCTTGCTTCATTTATATCATGTGTCACAAAGAGTACACTTCTTCCACAAGTATACTCTTTTATAACTGTCATTGCCACAGCTTTTGTCTTTTCGTCAAGCCCCTTTAGAGCCTCGTCAAATATATAAAGTTTCGCTGTTCTTGATAGGCATCTTGCCAGTGCCACTCTTCTTTTTTGGCCGCCACTCATAGTATTTACATATTTTTCACTCTCTATGCCAAGCTTATCTAAAATTTCTTTTGCAATTTCTTTATTACCGGTCATCAGGCATACATTTGAAATCGCACTAAAACCCTCACTTAGTCTGTCTTCTTGAAATACTGTAGATATTTCCTTTGTTATGTCCGTCTCACCGCAATCAGGTGCTTCAAAGCCCATTATAATATTTAATATAGTGGTCTTTCCCTTTCCGGACTTTCCCATAAGTGCAACATGTTCGCCATCAGCTATTTCCATAGTGAAGTCTCTCAAAACTTCTGTGCCGTCAAAGCTTTTATATATATTTTTTAAAAACATCAATACACCCTCTTTATCAATCCGAAAAATCTTTCCATAATAAATATTATCAATCTTTCAAAAATTGCACTGCACAGTATTACTATCAGCGTAATAGCAAATACCTTGGAAGTTTCAAGATAGATCTTGGCATCAAATAAGAAAAATCCCAAAGTATTTTTGGGTCTGCCTATCACCTCAGCCGCAATACCTGACTTAAAAGCAATTCCCATTGAAGCCACACTTGATGATATCAAAAATGACTCCAGCCCCGGTAAATATATGTATATAAATTTTGCCTTTTGACCAAGTTCATATATTTTAGCCATCTGCAACATCTTCACATCTACAGACTTTAATCCTTCCAGGGTATTGGCATAAAATATTGGCATTACCATAAAAAAACATACTAAAACCGAAAGTGCCTCACTTCCAAGCCATATAAGTATTATGATGACAAATGATGCTACCGGTACCGAGCGAATCACCATAATATATGGTGATATATAGATCTCAAACAGTTTAAATCTGTATGAGAGTCCTGCAAGGAATATTCCTACTCCTCCACCTGCTAAAAATCCCAAAATTATTTTAAATATACTTTTTACAAGTCCCATCCAAAATACATTCTTCCCACCAAGTTCAAACAATGCTTTGACTACTTCTACAGGGGATGAAAGTAAAAATGACCTGTTTAAAATCATTGCTACTATTTGCCAAAACAGCAGTGCAAGAAGCACTGCTGTAATTTTATGTGTTTTATTTTTATTCATAGACTATTTTCCGGTATAATAGAACTCTTCTCCCGGCAATGCACCACCTACAGACTTAGGGTTTAGATTAAACAATGTCATTAAATAATCCTCTGTCGCGCTCTTCATCTCATCTCCTGTTATAGAAACAAGGTTGCAATACGGTATAGCCTTGGCTGCAATAGGTGCTTTTATAATATCATTTGCCTCTACAAGCTTTGATGCCTCGTCCACATTTTCATTGATCCATTTTACCGAATCTGTGTAGTTAGCTATAAACTCATCTACAAGTTCCTTATTTGACTCAAGAAAATCGTTTCTTACAAACAAACCTGCTGTGATAAGTTTTCCGCCTGTTCCAAGCGCATCCCACTCCTTTGTAAGATCCAAAACAGTATTCAAGTTCTGTACTTTTGTCTGAGCTACAGTTACAAATGGCTGTGGCAACATAACTACCGCATTGTCTGCATTTTCAACAGCTGCAAGAACCTCATCCGCAGATGATTTCCAGTCCATAGTTACATCGGTATTTATATCAAGTCCATGTCCTGATAAGATATAACTGAGTGAATACTCAGGTGTTGCACCCTGTCCATGTGCTATTATTGTCTTGCCCTTTAAGTCTTCTACGCTCTTTATACTTTGATCTCCTTTTTCAAGTATATAAAGTATACCGAGAGTGCTTATATCAAGCATAGTCACCTTTCCGTCTGAGTTGTTGAAAAGTACAGATCCCATATTTACAGGCAATGCCGCAATATCCACTTCTCCGTTTAGAAGCTTTGGTGCCATCACATCAGGTGCAGTCTCCATATCAAAATCGACACTGTAAGCAAGGCTTCCCTTGTTTGCATCATCTATAAGTTTTACAAGTCCGATGCTTGTAGGTCCTTTTAATCCACCGAGCTTTATGGTTCCAAGGCTCTCTTCATTTGCTCCTGCAGTACTTGTTTGTGTACTCTCTACTGCAGTACTCTCCGCAACTGAAGTACTCTCATTTACATTTGTCTTTGCACAACCTGACAATGCCAATAGTGCACATGCCATTACAGCTAATATTCTTTTTTTCACTACTACCTCCAAAATATATTTATTCCGAGCCGAAACATATTTTCCTCTTATAAAAAAGAGCAAAACCATATGGTTTTACTCTCTTATTTTAATTAATTTCTATAGAAATATCAATGCATTAATTCTGAATGTTGTCGACACCTTCTTTAATGTCTTCCTTTACATCCTCTACCTTGTCTTCAACAGCTTCTTTAGCCTCATTAAATGTATCTACAGCCTTATCCTTTACTTCCTCAGCCTTTTCAGCTACATCTTCAGCCTTTTCGGCTACAGCATCTTTTACTTCTTCTGCTTTTTCAACTGCGGCATCTTTTACTTCTTCCGCCTTCTTGCCTACAGTATTCTTTACTTTTTCAATTTCCTCATTAAGCTTGTCTATATTGAGGAAATGCTCCTTAATAGCCTCGCAGAATCCCTTTATCTCCTCAGGTACTTCCTCGCCCTTTGCAAATTTTTCTATAAGAGTCTCACTGATTTTCTTCTTTTCCTTTTCAATTTCAACTCTCTCTGCCGAAATCTTTGAATTAAGCTTGCTTATCTCTAAAGCGTCATTTGTCTTATCGCTAACCTGTTTAGCAAGGTCACCTGCAGCTGCACCCAAGTTCTTTGCAACATCACCTAATTGATCAAAAAATCCCATTGTCGTATCCTCCTTTAATCCAAGTGACAATTTATTACTAAACCGTCAAACTTTGTCCAAATGTAATTTAGACAATTATATCAAATAATTTTAAAGCAAAAATTAATTTTCGCTTAAATCCTATTATATATTTTTAAAAGAATAAGTCAACTTAGATATTTAGATTTATACATCAATTACTATCTTTCTGCAAACTCTGCAAAGGTAGGCGGTGCAACATATTTCACCCCAAACGGAAGCAAGCTTTACATCCTTTTTATCAAAGTTGAACATATAGTTTAGACTGCTTCTATTTTCATAATCACTCTTCCACTTAAGTGAATATCTTCCGGGAGGTATACTCCCTTTTTCCATTGCTCTGCCGCAATACGGGCATTTCTTATAATAACTTCCCATAATCTCCTCTTTCATAAATCTATGAACTGAATATCATATTTGAAAAACAAAATGTCACTCAATTTGTATGTCACTGCCATAATCTCTTCTAATATTTCTATTATTTTCCGCAATATCTATTACTACCTTTTCACAACCCCTGCATAAATAAGCGATGCAATATTTATCATAAAAAGGATAGCTTAGTCTTACATTCTTTTTATCCAAATTTAAAAGCGATTTTAAAAAACCTCTTTTACTGTCTGTATCCCGCCACCAAAGTGAATACCTTGCACCATCTATTATGCCCTCACTCATTATCTTTCCACAGTATGGGCATTTTACTTCCGCTTTTTCCATAAATCCTCCCTTACTAAAATATCCTTTTTACTCTACAGGGAAAAGTCTTTGTATAATGAACTTTATCTTGAATATATACTGCAAAGCTTCTTGATTTTAAATATCGATTATTATTATTTTGCACTCCCTGCAAAGGTAGGCTATACACTTCTTCTCATCCCAAATTGTTGGATAATACTTACTCGTCAATTCTATTACTTTATCTTCATCTTCCTGAGAAAAGAAATATAATAACTACTCATACCATTTACCTTTTTTGTGTTCAGGAATCCACTTGATATCATGAGGTGAATCCCCTCCGCCTCTGGGAATTTCTACCCTTTCCATCATCTTTCCACAGTATGGGCATCTTTTATCAAATTTTTCCATATAATATCCCCACTGAATACTTCTATCAGTTCTAAATTCACTTCTGTTATTTATGTATATCGTACTATATTGATATCTAAATGTAAATAAGTTTGTATATATAAAACACAAAGGGCATATACTCACCCTAAAGTAAGTATACACCCTTTTATTAAAATAATATAGAAGGTAACAAATTTACATCAAGCTGAGGAATAATTCCTTAATATCCTCAAACTTTGGATCTCTTGGATTGCCCGGTCTACAGGCATCATCCATTGCTGACTGTGATAAGAAGTCTACATCCTCAGGTTTTACTATTTCTTTTAAATCCTTTGGAATGCCTACATCTTCAGAAAGCTTCTTTACCGCATCAACGGCTGCCTTTTTGTATTCTGCTTCGCTCATATTCTCTGTGCCTTCAACTCCCATAGCCTTAGCCACATCTCTGAGCTTTTCGCCAACTGCATCAGCATTATATTCCATAACTGTTGGAAGAATAATAGCGTTTGCTACACCATGAGGTGTATCATACAATGCACCAAGACCATGTGCCATTGAATGAACTATTCCAAGTCCACAGTTAGAAAATCCCATTCCGGTCAGATACTGTCCTATAGCCATTCCTTCTCTTCCCTCTGCAGTGTTTTCTACTGCACCACGAAGTGACTTTGCAATAAGCTCAATAGCCTTTAAATTGAACATATCTGTAATAATGTTAGCACCCTTTGTAGTATATCCTTCGATAGCATGTGTAAGTGCATCCATACCTGTTGAAGCTGTAAGTCCCTTTGGCATGCTTGACATCATATCAGGATCTACAAATGCTACTACAGGAATATCATGTGGATCTACACACACGAATTTTCTCTTCTTCTCTACATCTGTGATAACATAGTTTATAGTAACTTCTGCTGCTGTACCTGCTGTTGTAGGTACTGCAAAAATAGGAACACATGTGTTCTTTGTAGGTGAAAGTCCCTCAAGACTTCTCACATCTTCAAACTCAGGGTTTGCAATAATTATTCCGATAGCCTTAGAGGTATCCATAGATGAACCGCCACCGATAGCTATTATATAATCTGCACCTGATTTTTTGAAAGCCGCTACTCCGCTTTGAACATTTTCAATTGTAGGGTTTGCCTTAATATCAGAATAAATCTCATACTCAAGACCCTCTTTTTCAAGCAAATCAGTAACTTTTTTTGTTACATTGAACTTAATCAAATCCGGATCTGAACAAACAAAAGCTTTCTTGAAACCTCTACGCTTTGCTTCTTCTGTAATGCTTAAAATAGCACCCTGTCCGTGATATGATGTTTCATTTAATATGATTCTGTTAGCCATAATGAATCCCCCTAATAATCTGTCACTTACTGACCAAAATTACACAACACCCTTTTGTAACATTATATTGCCATAGAGTGCCTTCTCTGATGTAGCAATAATCAAATAAGCTTTTCTTGCTTCATCGTAAAATTTAAATCTTTCAATGCTTCCGATAGCATCTTGTCTTGTATCATATTTTGATACGATTTCTTTGAACTCATCCCAAATAGGAGTCGCTACTGTATCTCCCGGTACTTTTTCCATAATACTAACCGGGTGTGGATCATATGTGTCAAGCGGAAATAGCTTTAATATAGCATCCAATATCTCACATACACCATGACCGTCCATTCTTATGATATGGGCATCCTTCCCCACACTATGTGTGGGGAAATTGCCGTCTGCAATTACAAGTCTGTCAGAATGACCCATTTCACAAAGGTATTTTAAAAGTTCCGGTGATATTATCTCGGGTATACCTTTTAACATATTTACCTCTTATTCATATAAACATGGAGCAATCTTTGGATCTTCCATGTTGTCCTTTGTGTACCATAAAGCACCTGTATCAACATCTGATACGCTCTCGCCGTTTGCTGCCTTAACTGCAAGCTCAACTGCCTTATAACCGATTTGTACAGGATCCTGTGTTACGCTACCTGCAAATAAACCGTCTTTGATTGCCTGAAGCTGCTTCTTACCTGCGTCAAATCCAACTGCAACAACTTTGCCTTCGCCGATCTTATCAAGACCTTCGTTAGCTGTGATGATCGCGTTTGCTGCGAACTCGTTTGAACCGTAGATTGCGATAAGGTCTGACTTCTCTAAGATAGCTGATGCAACAGCTGCACCGTCTGCATCCTTAACTTCTGCAGGGATACCTACATCGATAACAACAGGAGCGCCTGCCTTCTCTTTCTTTAAGCTGTCATGTCCTTCAACTGAAACTTTGTCTTCTCCAACAAGCTTTGTCATCTCCTCAACGAAGCCCTTTGTTCTCTCAACGATTGATTGTGAGTTTGACTCCTGAGCAACAACACCGATTCTAACTGTACCTGAAGCACCGTCAATCTTGTCCTTGATAAGCTCATATGTCTCTTTTGCTGCCAACTGTCCTGCTACAAGGTTGTTTGTAGATGCATTAGCCTTGATAGCTCCTTCCGGTGCATCCGGAACACCTGAGTCAAATCCGATAATCGGAATACCTGCATCCATTGCTGTCTGGATTGAACCCAAGCTTGCCTGTGTATCAAGTGCCGCAAAGCAGATAGCTGTAGGCTTTTGTGCTATAGCTGCATCTAAATACTCGATCTGCTGTGCAATAGCTGACTCATTATCAGGACCCTGGAATGATACTTCAACTCCTAAATCTGTTCCTGCCTGCATTGCACCCTTCTCAACTGCTTTCCAGAACTGATGCTGGAATCCCTTAGCGATAACATTGATCTTCTTTCCGTCAGCGCTTGCCTCCGCCTTTGTCTCCTCAGACTTTGATCCGTCTGCCTGTGCTGCTGTTGTCTTCTCAGCCTCACTTGAACTACTGCTTGATCCGCCACATGCCGCTAATGACATTGCCATCAAACTTGCTACTGCAACTGCTAAAAATCTCTTCTTCATAATTTCCTCCTTAATTAACCCTTTCTTTTTCTATTTAAGATATCCATATACACAGCGAATACTAATATGATTCCTGTGATGAAGAGCTGATAATGTGACTGTACTCCGATGTATGGGAAACCGATCTTAAGTACTGTCATGATAAACACACCTATAATTGTTCCAACGATTGAACCTACACCACCTGAAAGTGATGTACCACCTATAACTACTCCTGCGATAGCATCAAGCTCGAATCCGTTACCTGTATTTGGCTGTGCTGTTGAGAATACCGCTACATATGCAAGTCCTGCAAGTGCTGCGAACACACCTGAGAATACATAAGCAAGTGTCTCATATCTTTTTACATCAATACCGGAAAGTCTTGTAGCTTCCTTGTTTGAACCTATTGAAAGAATATATCTTCCAAGTCTTGTCTTGTTAAGCACGATTGCCATTACTACGGCACATACTGCTAAAAGTATAAATCCTGTAGGGAAATTCTTTGGAAGGATGCCGCCATCCTTTGTTACCATGAATATCTCTCTAAACCAAGCACCTGCACTGTTTCCCTGCGGGAATGATATTGTCTTTGTCTTTGATACGATTGAGCCCAAGCCTCTTGATACCATCATGGTTCCGAGTGTCGCGATAAATGCCGGCAACTCAAAATGTGATACCAAAATACCGTTTATAAGTCCAAATACGGCTCCAACCAAGAGCATTATCAATATAACAACAAACATCGGTGTGCCTTTTTCCATAAAGGTTCCGCCTATAAGTGCAGCGCATATAGCAACTGTACCTATTGAAAGGTCGATACCGCCTGTAGCAATAACGAAAGTAACTCCGATTGCCATAAATGCTACATAGTAAGCAGACTTTGAAATGTTTGTAAATGTTGTAGCCTGTAAGAACTTATCTGTTAACAGTGAAAACACTATACATATTACTACCAGCGCGGCGATAACCACTGCCTGCTGATTTGAAAAAATCTTTTTTAGGTTCATTATTTTGCCCCCTGTCTATTTGTTGCACATGTCATGATTCCCTCCTGACTGGCCTCAGAAATGTCAAGACAACCTGTTATTCTGCCTTCACACATTACTACGACTCTGTCGCTCATTCTGAGTACTTCCGGCAATTCCGATGAAATCATTATTATGGATTTGCCTTCTTTAACCAATCTTTCCATCAAATCATATATTTCACTCTTTGCACCTACGTCTATACCTCTTGTAGGTTCGTCAAATATCAATATTTCAGAATCCTTTACCAACCACTTCGCTATAACGACCTTCTGCTGGTTTCCACCTGAAAGTTTCTTTATAATCTGTGTAACACTTGGTGTTTTGGTTCTTAATTCCTGAACATATTTTTCACTGACACTTTTTGACTTTGACCCGTCTATAAACAGGCCTTTTGTGAATTTTTCAAGTGAAGACAGGCAGGTGTTCTCTTCTACAGACTTATCTACCAAAAGTCCATATCTCTTTCTGTCTTCTGACAGATAACCGATACCTGCATTTACGGCATCCTTTGTGGATTTTATACTTACTTCCTTACCGTGAATATATATCTTACCGGAATCCATCGGGTCCGCACCGAAGATAAGTCTTGCAACTTCCGTTCTTCCTGCACCCATAAGTCCTGAGAAACCGAGTATCTCACCCTTTCTCAGCTCAAAGGAAACATTCTTTACGTACTTTCCTCTGTTCAGATTTTCACATCTGAGTACAACTTCCGCATCCGCACTTACATCAGATTTGGTCTTTGGTTCCATAAAGACTGTTCTTCCGACCATCATCTTAATAATGTCGTCTTTTGTACATTCTTTTGTTACCAAAGTACCTACATATTCTCCGTCTCTCATAACAATAACCTTGTCCGAGATGACATTAATTTCGTCCATTCTGTGTGAGATATAAATTATTCCCGTACCCTTAGCTCTCAAATCGTTTATAACTTTGAAAAGCTCTTCTATTTCGGAATCTGTAAGCGCTGCTGTAGGCTCATCAAACACAATAACCTTTGCATTTGTTGAGATAGCCTTTGCAATCTCCACCATCTGCTGCTTTCCTACAGTAAGACTTCCTATTTTTACATTAGGATTTATATCTACATTAAGCTTTTTGAACAGTTCTCTGGCATCCTCAGCCATCTTTGCATCGTCTATAAAGATTCCTTTTTTTCTCTCTTTTCCGATGAAAAGATTCTGTGCTACTGTCAGATCGTTCATCATATTTAATTCCTGATGTACGATTGCAATTCCCGCCTCTTCAGATTCGGATACAGACTTGTACTCTACTTCTTTTCCTTCAAAAGTTACAGTACCCTCATCCTTAGAATATATTCCTGTCAAAATCTTCATAAGAGTTGATTTTCCGGCACCGTTTTCACCCATCAGTGCTACTACTTCACTCTTATTAAGTTCAAGTTCGGCATTTTTTAATGCTGCAACTCCGGAGAAAGATTTCTTTATATTTTTCATTGTGAGTAATGCTGACATAAGATCTCCCTCCTATTTATCTTTAATACTAACCCTCTGACCATATGTCTTGAACTTCTCTGCCATCAGAGTCATTTCTTCGTGAGGTAATATTACCGGCTCACCGATAGCCTTAGCCTTAGTGTAAACTTCGGCACAGTACTCAATTTCTTCTATAATATTGAAAGCGTTAAGCAAATCATTTGCACCTGCAAGGATTCCATGGTTTGCCAAAATAACAGCTTTTCTGTCCTTCATTGCTTCAAAAGCATTCTTTGCAAGCTCTGGGCTTCCGTATGTAGCATACTCGGCCACTCTTACGTTCTCACCTGCTACAGCGATCATATAATGAGTTGCCGGAAGTTCCTGTCTGAGACAAGCCATAACGGTTGCATACATTGTATGAGCATGAATAACAGCATCGATATCATCTCTGTATTTATATGGCATTACATGCATTGCCCACTCTGATGAAGGAACTCTGTTTCCCTCAATCACATTTCCGTCAACATCGATGATAACTATGTCCTCAGGCTGTATCTCAAAGAAATCTATTCCTGAAGGAGTGATTGCCACATGTCCGTTCTTTCTGTCAAATATACTCAGGTTACCACCTGTTCCCTTGGTAAGTCCCGCTTTTACAAGTTTCTTTCCGTACTCTATTAAAAGCAGTCTTTCCTTCTCCATCAACATAATATTTTTCCCCTTTACTATCAAGAGGGCAATAACGCCCTCCTGTATTTAATTTTTACTTATAAAGCGGACCGTAGTAAGCACATGCTCTGTAGTCCTGTCCTTCTAAATCAGCTGTACCAAATCCGTTGAATGAATGTGGTCTGAATATTCTGTCTTCCTCAACATTGTGGAATGCTACAGGGATTCTGAGCATTGAAGCCAATGTAAGAAGTCTGTCTCCTACATGTCCCTCTACTGTTGCACCGTGATTTGCACCCCATTTAGCCATAACATTGTATACTGAATCTGCAGCGCCTACGCCAATCTTCGGTGCGAACCATGTTGTCGGCCAAGTCTTACTTGTTCTCTCATCAAGGATTCTATGTACATCATCATCAAGTACACATGTATGTCCTTCTATTACCTGAAGTGTAGGTCCTACACCTTCAACCATATTTACTCTTATCATAGTAACAGGCATCTCTGCTGATGTCTTAAAGTGTGATGAGAAACCGCCGCCTCTGAAGTACTCATAATCGGCTCTACACCAGTCTGTAGCCTCACAGCATGCCTTAACATCTTCATCTGTAAGGTTCCACCACTCCTTCATTGTTCCGTTACCGTTCTCATCCTTAGCTGCCGCACTTGCGTCAAGACAGCTTGCACCTGAGTTGATAAGGTGGATGATACCGTTCTTAGCATATCCGCTAAGCTCTTTACCACTTACTCTCTTTACCGCATCCGGTGACCAGTATGTTCTAACGTCTGAGAAGATAGGCGCCTTTCCTGTAGAAAGCCATCCGAACATCATAGCTACACCGTTTAATGTATCATTCTCTGTTGCAAACGGTGTCGGCATCTTCTTACCGTTCCAGTTGAAACCTGAAGCCATAATAGCCTCTGTAAAGTCTGCGTTTGGAAGCCAGTCTGTCCACATTCTCTGTCCCTGGAATCCGCCTGCAATACCGTTTCTTCCAAGTGACTCCTCATGCCATCCCATTTCGGCAAGCTTCGGATTTCCTTCAAGGATATCTCTTACTACCATTGCGTGCTTTACGCAGAATTCCCACTGCTCGTCATCCTTAATATATCTTGATTTCTTGATTATCTCAGGGAAGTCCTTACCTGCATTGATATCCATACCCTCTTTGCAGTATTCCTTTACCCATGCAAGAGCTCTTGCAAACTCTTCATGATCATAGATACCAAGTGTAATTCTTCTAAGAACCTCTGTCATATCTACCCATTCGGTTCTCATTCCGAGATACTTCTGTAAGAAGTCTACGTTTACCACACTGCCTGCAATACCCATAGATACTGAACCGATATTTACATATGACTTATTCTTCATTATACCGACAGCAACCGCTCCTCTTGCAAAGTCTAATATCTTCTTTGCAACGTCTGCTGTGATAGTTGTCTCATCCTTATCCTGAACTTCCGTTCCGTAAATTGAGAATGCAGGAAGTCCTCTCTGTGCATATGCCGCCATAACTGCCGCAAGATAAACAGCACCCGGTCTCTCTGTTCCGTTGAATCCCCAAACAGCTTTGATTGTGTTCGGATTCAAGTCCATTGTCTCTGTTCCGTAGCACCAACATGGTGTAACTGTAAGTGTTCCCACTACATTCTGATTTGCAAAGAACTCTTCACAAACAGCAGCCTCTGCACCGCCACCGATAGTTGTAGGTGATATTACAACCTCTACCTTTTCTCCATCAGGATATCTAAGGTTGTCCTCTATAAGTTTAGCCGCTCTTTTTGCCATTCCCATTGTCTGTTCTTCAAGTGACTCTCTAACGCCACCCCATCTGCCGTCGATTGTAGGTCTGATACCTATCTTTGGATGATTCATAATTCCCTCCTTATTATTTTGAATCTATTCTTTTTATCTCACATGATCCTAAGATCAATTCAATACCGCTTTTTAAATCATTTACTTCATTCAGATGTAATAGTGAAAGAAGAATATTTCCAAGAGCCGAACTCTCGTAAGGTCCCGCCTTTACATCTACCCCCATTTTATTTGCAATCATAGATGTAAGTACGCTTGACTTAGCACCGCCCCCGATCATATGGATCTTCTTGAAATTCTTATTTAAAATCTTTTCAATGTCGGCTTTTACTTCCATATACTTTGCTACCATGCTCTCATAAATAACAGCAAAATAGTCAAAGTCATGCTCAGGAGTATTGCCGCCCTGATTTCTTATAAAATTATCAATCTCACTCTTTACATCAATACCCTCTTTTGCGAATATTTCCGCATCCATATCTATGAGTGAAAGTTTCTTATCAAGTTTGTTTACATAATCACTGATATCATCAAATGGAATCTTTTTGCCAAGCTTTGCTTCAAGCTGCGCTTTGTACTTTTCCAACAGATAAAGTCCTGTGATATTTTTGAAAAACATAGGCTTTGAGTCAAATCCCAATTCATTTGTAAGATTGTTCTCATAAGCTTCTTCGTTTATGATACATTTATCCACCACGCTACCTATAAGTGACCATGTTCCACAGCTTAAGAACATACTGTCCTCGTCCAGAAAGCTGTCTGTCATAAGAAGTGCACTTGCAGTATCATGAGTACATACCGGTATCACATCGATTGAAAGTCCCCTTAATGCCTCTATTCCGGAATCTTTTGTATTTCCGACTACTTCTGTAGCTTTTACAATCTCCGGAACCAAACTCTTTTTAAGTTCAAGTTTCTCAAATATAGTGTCTGAAACTTTTCTCTGTCCCATATCATAAAGTCCTGTTGTAGACCAGATAGTTTCTTCTCCTATTTTCTTTCCTGTAAGCATATAGAAAATCAAATCCGGCATCATAAGCATTTTATCTGCCTTTTCATATATATCAGGATTTAACTTCTTTAATGTAAGCAGCTGGAATATTGTATTTATGGTCATTATCTGATTTCCGGAATTTTTGAATATTTCAAGCTCACTTATCTTTGCTTTCGCTTCTTCTCTTCCGATAGCATACTTCTCATCTCTATAGGAGAATGGAGTATCTATCAGTTTTCCGTCCTTATCTATCACTCCGAAGTCAACGCCCCATGTATCAATACCGATGCATGATACATCCTTGTTCTCAATGATAGTACTTACTATTTTTTCTAAAATAGCATCAAAGTCCCAATACAATCTTCCGTTTTTATTCTTTATACTATGGGCCATTCTCATAACTTCTTCAGTTACAAGTTTTCCATCCTTAACATATCCGATAATACCTCTGATGGATGTTGCTCCCATATCGAAAGCCAATACTCTTTTCATACTTCACCAACTTTCAATAATAAAATCGGCAATCTTTCGGAGACATGCCATAACCCCCGAAAAATTCCAAAGCTTTTTCTATTTTGTTTTTATTTTCATATCTACGAAACATTGCCGAAAATGTTTTTCAGTGAATACAATATAACACATTTAATAATAAAAATATATATATGGATAAATTCTTGAATACTTTTTTTTATTTTATGCTATAATGTTCATGTGTGAATTTTTTTGTTCAAACCTGTCGGCAACTCCGGTATTTGCTTAACGGAAGTTACTGTAAAATAAAAGTAAGAGGATTATTTATGGATTCGAATGGAAGAAAACAACAGATACTTGATGTTTTAAATAAGAGCAACGGTATATCAAGTATAGACGGCTTATGTCATAGAGTTTTTGCTTCACGCTCTACTATAAGAAGAGATTTGATTGCACTGGAAGAAGAAGGTATTGTTAAGAGGTCCCACGGCTATGTATCTGTGATTGTTAAATCAGCCAATGAAAGCCCTATCGGTATGAGAAGGATAGAAAATCTGGATAAAAAACAGATTATTGCAGGCAAAACAGCACCGCTTTTAAAAGACGGTATGGTGATATTTCTTGACTCATCATCTACAGTATGTCAGTTGGCTCCTTTGCTTAAATTAAGGCATAATATAACCATTATTACCAACGGTATCAATATCGCAAATGAACTTTCAAATGCACAGGATTTGAAATGTTTTCTGTGTCCCGGCGTATTAAAACATAAAAGTTTGTCCATAGTTGGAGAATTTGCTTCAAGCTTTATTAAAAACTTTAATGCTGAGCTTGCGATTATTTCTTGTAAAGCCATCAATACAAAGGGAATATTTGAGGGTGATGATTCTCAGGGACTTGTCAAAAAGAGTATGATAGAAAATGCAAACAAGACTGTACTTCTTTGCGACAACACAAAGGAAGAAGCAGTAGGATTTTTTAAACTCACAGACTTTAGGGATATTGACGTTTTAATTTCAAACGGACAATTCTCAACCGAACTTGATGAAATTCTTTCAAAAAATATTTCTAAGATAATATAATTTTGTATAATAAAAGGTCTGAATCCATATCACAAGATTACTTGTGTAAGATTCAGACCTGTTCTTATCTGAAATAATTATTCCATTGATCACTTCCCTGATATAGGATATGAAGATAGCCTACCTCAGCGCCGGCAGACTTATCAGTCTTGTTTGTAGATAATTTTGCTATTCCTCCGACATTTCTGATTTCATAGCGTTTCATACCTACATTTCTTTCATCCTGATCGTCAGAATCACTGACATATACGGCCTTCAGCTTTCCGTTCAAATCATATTCCGCACCCCACAGAGTTACAATATGATTACTCTTTCTAAATACTTTATGAGAAACTCCTACTATACTGCCGTTACCCAGAATTTCTTTAAGAAGATTACTTAAGGATTCATAGTTTCCACCATAGGTACGCTCTGTAAGTTTTTCTCCTTTGAAAACATCATAGAAAAATCCGCCGTTATTACTTGGAATGAGGTCGTCACTCTCTATATTAGTAGCACCCGTTGTTTTTGGAGTATATCCGTTAATGAACAAATCCATCAAAAGATCCGAATAAAAGCCTCTCTCATTATATCCGTACAGTACCTTATAAAGTTCAAATAACTTACTGTTTTCCGGACTTTCAAAAGAAGTTTTTAAATCTGAAAGTTTTCTGTTGGCACGAATTATATCTCCGTTTTTTTCTATATATCTGTCAACATATTCAATATTTTGATCAAACCACCAATGAAGCATATTTGATGATACAGCCGCAAAGCAAAGATTTTTATCTATATCGATATTTCCACCGCTTGTCGTTTTATTAACATCATACCATCCGTCTCCGCTTGAATATGGTACAGTATATGTTATATAAGTATCTTTACCGCCTTGTATAATCTCTTTATGAAAATCTCCGCCTTCTCCCATAAGAGGACCGTTAATCCCCTTTACCCAGATAATGGTTCTGATTTCACCGTCTTCATTTGTATACTGAACAACATTGTCATTCTCCGGAGTAATCAATGATTCTTTTATCTTTTCAGCCCTGTCCTGTGTGCTCTCTTTTCTTTCTGAATCAGGCTTTTTACTTTCCTTTGGCTCTGTATCCTTCTTTTCCTCTTCTTTCGGTATCTCTACATTGGAAGAAGTGGCCGGTTTTGCAGGGTTCTCACTCGACTTTTTGGCATCCTCTTTATTTATATTTTTTTCTATGCTTCCGGACTTCTCATTATTACCGGTTTTATTATCTACAATTAAGCTGTTGTTTTTATCCGGGCTTAAGTCTTGTCTTGAACCTACAAAGTCCTCACTTTTCTCAGAACTTGAGTTTTCAACCGTTACATTTGATTCTCTTAATATTCTGTTTTCTTCTCTTTTTTCTTTTTGATTTAAACCGCTTAAGGCACTACTTCTTCCGGCATTTTCGCCAATATTTAAGCCTCCGCTTTTACCGGAGCTTACGACACTACTTGAGCCTCCGCCTTTTCCGGAGCTTCCACCCCTGCTTGAGCCGCCACTTTTGCCGAGGCTTCCACTCCTGCTTGAGCCGCCACTTCCCTCGCCTTTTCCCGAGCTTGATGATACACTTGTTTTCTTTGCTGTATTTGATGAGCCCTGCGAGGAATTATCTGTACTTATACCTTTACCGACTTCATAATAAGCAATCCCGGTCTCATTTATCCATCTGCCTGCAGTATCAACTCTATATCCTTCCACTGCGGTATTTGCATACATCTTTCCATATGAAGCTTTATCTGTTCCTTCAAAATAATAACAATATCCGTCTATCCACTGCCAGCCTGACAGCATTACTCCCTCATTTGCCGTCTTAGAGCTGTCCAAAAAATACCAATTATTTGAAGCATCCAAATGCCAGCCTGTTTTTAAGTTTCCGTCCTCGTTAAAGAAATACCATTTATTATTTATCTGCTGCCAGGCTTTTAGAGCCTTATCTTCTTTATAATATTTCCATTTATTATTTTCCTGTTTCCATCCGTCAGCACCTGCATATGCATTAAAGGACATCAACATGGTAAGCCCCAAAACTGTCGGGACAAATTTATTCTTTTTCACTTTACTACCCTTTCATTACTCAAAATTGCACAAAAAATCAGCCACATCAATATGACTGAATTTTTGTAAACAATTGTATAATACTACATTTTATTTTAAATATCCATTATCATTTATATGATATAACATCCCAAATCTCTTTAGGTTCAAGTCCCAGTTTCCAAACTGCCACTCCCGCCAAATCGGCTTCCTTTACCGCATCCATTTTAAGCTTCATAGAACGCTCATCTTCCATCCATATATACTTGGTGGCATTTCCCACTGTGGTTTGCCCTACATACTGACCTACTTCCTCGTCCCATGTTAGATTTACATTGTTTTCCTTTACCCATGTAGCAGCTCCTACCATTCCGAGTGCGGTTGATGTAACCTTATCATTTTCCTTGGTCCAAACCCTTGTATATACCGGAACAGCATTTATAAGTTTTTCCTTAGGTACTTCTGTAAGGCTGTCTGTAATGGAATTTTTTACAAAGTCTATAGAAGCACTGCTTCCTTCATCAGATCCGCTGTAATGCTCATCGTATCCCATATTTATAACATAATCCACAACTTCAGCCAGCTCATCTCTTTCATAGTACATATTGTAAGATGCCGGAATCGGAACATCTACACTCAACACTATTTTATTATTTCTGCAAGAAACAGAAAGCTCTCTTATAAACTGAATAAAATGTGGTGCATTATCCTGAGTGAGTGACTCAAAATCTATATTTATTCCGTCAAAACCATATTTCTTTGCATCTGCAATCAGATTTGAAATAAGATTTTTTCTGTTTTCGGAAGAAGACAATATCTTTAATGTACTGATATCCTTACTGAAATTATCAATTAAAGGCCATACCTGTAAGTTCTTTTTATGTGCCGCATCTACATAATCTTTACTTGCTATAGAAGTATAATTGCCCTTATTATCTGAAAGTTTGAACCATGTCGGTGATATTACATTCATTCCGCTTGTATTTGCAACGACCTTCTCCATACCGCTGTTTGCGGCGGCTGTCGTTACCTGATGCCATCCAAGAACAACCTTCTCATCCATTGATATAGAAGTATATTCCGGCTTTACAAATCCACTTTGTCTTTCGGCTTGTGTGAAATTTTTCAAGTGATTTTTCTTTACATATCCCATCAAACCGCTTTGTGTGAAAACTTTATACCACTTCTCATTTTGTTCAACTATTGTAATATTTTCATCTTTCTTAAGTTCCACACCCTCTATACTTGCAGACCAATTATCGGCATCCACTCTCAGTCCCGACTTTGACTTTATTGTAGCAACATCATAACTACCGAAAGTATTATTGATATACACCTTTTTAATTTCACTGTCGGTATATGAATCTACCCATATGTCTGTATAAGCCTTTATGGTTTCTATAGACAAATAAACCTTTCCGTCCGATTCAAGCAAAAGCGGCTTTCCGTTATTATCCACATTCTCAAAATTTGCATAAACTATTTCTGTAGGCAAAGCGTATGAAAGAAGCTTTTCATCATCACTGTAATAAAATTTATCATTGAGTATTGCTCTTGTCCAATTTAGAGGTACATATACCACTCCGTCTTTATATATTGCTTTGGCCTTTTGCAAAGAATAATTATATACAAGCGCTACATCATCACCCTCAACCTGATATAACTGCGCCTGTGTAACCTTCTCTTTTGATCCTATAATTCCATCCATTTCTCTTGATATAAATATAATTCCAAGTATGATACATAGAACTACAACAATACCTATTAAAACCTTCTTCTTCACTTTTCCTCCATATAAAATAAGTTATTGTAAAGTCTTCACTATTATATACCATAAATATGTATAAATATTTAAGAGAATATTTTTATAGGCGAAATTTTATGTTCCGACAAAAATATCAAGGGATTTTATAAATTCTATAATTTAAGCTCTATACCTTTATTTCTTAAATTCTCTATACATTCATCCAGATATTCAATATTATGCTCTTTATAAATTGTATCTTCTATGATTTCCTCTTCAAGATCTATATACTTTTCTGCGATTTTCCCTCTGTAATTTTTATCCTTCCACTCCCCTGAAACATTATATCCTCTTTTTTCCATCTCATCCATTACCAACAAATGGTATCTGAATAAAAGATATGGCGAATATGAAAACACATAATCTACGGTTTTATGTTTCTTCTTCCAACCGTTTCCCCTAAGAGCACAACATTCTCTATGCTGTCCAAGCAGCTGATTTTTAGGTAACAAGTGTATAATTTTTTCATGCCATAGTCTCATATTATTCTCCTGTTAAGAAAGTGGAGTTTTCCAAATATTCATTTGGGTATTTCTTTAATAAAGTATTTAAATAGTCAATTACAACCGTCTGACTGCTTCTCTCTTCCATATATTCATTTAATATATTAAATAGTTCTTGTTTCTCTACAGCACTTGCATCCTCTTTAAAATATCCCCACACATGAAGAACGGCATTACTGAAATCTTTCCTACTCTCATTCATATCTTTTATTTTTTGTATTTTCTCTTTCAGAAATGAAACATCTAATTCATCCACTTTAAGGTACTCTCTTATCCCGAGATATTCCTTATGTGATTTACTCAGTACATAGTATTTATTTTTCGCCCACAACTCTTCACATTCTTTTCTTATGTTTTTATAACTCATACTCTCTTTTCTTTCAAAATACTTGAAGGTTTAATATCATAATAAATTATGTAAGATTAAACAGATTCAAAACTTATATCGTCATATTGTATCAAATATAATTATAATAATATAGTCAAAAGTTAAAAACAAATCTTTGATTAATCACAACTTCCAATAAAAAACTGCCAAAATATATCTCATATCCTGACAGTTATACTTACATGGCTTTCTTTATTTTTCAATATGTTAGGTATCAATGAGCGGCTACCTAGTAAGCCTTTACTGTGACACTTCTTTCATTGATACTTCACAGTTATAAACCATTCTTTATTTGATTTTTTACATAGAGTCAGACGGTTTTTATAAAATATATAAAAACATATCTGTCTGCAACTTATATACTCGCTATAACCTGCGTGGGCTTTGCTTTAGGTAGTATTTTTATATATTTTTGTATGTAAAAATCATATTTGGGATTTTCAGATTGAATAATCATTTAGAATACTATGATTCCCTGTTCTACAGATTGATAGGTTTCTTTCATAGAAATTGAATTTTAGAATTTTAACTTTTATATTGGGGACTTTGATGGCTAAACTATCATTTATAAAAGTTATTTATAAATTTCTCCTTTCTCCGTCTTTATATAAATTATAACCCTCAAATGCTTTACACGCAATATGGAATAGTTGTTCGGTCGATATATGGCAAGATAGATTGTGCAAAACAAAAAAGAGAGCCTTACTCGACTCTCCTTTTTATGTGCTAATTATTTTTTGCCCTGTAAATATATATGGTCTTTTCCGATTTATTGCCGGCAAGGTCTATGGCACTTATTTTTATACTGTTTTGCCCCTCTTTTAGCGGAACTTCTATTTGTGTAACTATCTGCGTAGTATTACCGTCTTTACCTTCAATATAAGAAATTGAGGTTTTATCGTCAATACCTATAAGTGAGTCTCCGTTATAGAGACTTAATTTAAATGAATTATCACGTGAGCGAACCTTTATTTTTACCGTATCGGAATCAAGCTCTCTTTCATATACCTTATAATCAATAAAAGGATTTATCTTATCGTAGAATAATCTTCTTACCATACTTGCCGATTTTTCGTTTTTAGTACTTACCTCAACTTTTATATTAACATTAAATGCTTCAAGCTTCAGTTTACTTTCAAAAGAATACGCCTCTCCCTTATATATTACATTTCCGTTCTTTTTGTAGATAATATTGCTTTTTACAAGATCCTCTTTTCCTATATTTATCGGACTTGAGAGTTCATTTCCTTCATTATCTACAAGCTTTATTTGCACATTTTCTACACTGTCATCCCCGTCCACATATCCTACAAAACCTGATACATCTATCTGCTTTTCTTCACCTTCTGTATTTCCAAGTACATCAAAAAACTCAGGTGTTTTAAGGAATACTGCAGGATATGGCTTTCTTTCCGCATTTGACACGGTAGCATTATTAATTGTAATATCTGTAATACCTGCTTCTTCCATGCTCTCATGAATATTTTGCATAGGCTTTCCGTCTCTAAATACTGTTGTAATATCAAAGTTTGTTTCAACAGGATTTATTGTGAATTCATAACAAAGCTTGTCCTCATCATATTTGAAATTATATTTTTTTGATATTTCGGAATTTACTTTATTATCCAAAATTATATTTTCTTCGATATTATCATGTTTCAAAGTAAGTTTATGCAAATGTGACTCTTCATCCGCCAGCTTTATCCTAATCACCGCTTCCTTTTCTATCAGACTGTAAGTCATATCATCAAGTTTTATATCGTTTACATAAACACTTGCATTTTTATTGCTTATATAGTCAAAAAAGTTAAGGAAATTAATCTGATTATAATTGCCTTCTCTAACATCTGAAAGAGTGGTTCTGCTTTTATTATCCATATAGTCAACGGCATCTATTATAAGATCTGAAGTATCCGCAAAATACGGGCAATGTACTTCAATATCCGAATTTCTGTAACCGTTGGTATAAACATATACTTCCCCTCTTGCAGTCGGACTGTCGGGTACCGCTTCTACAGGTATATTAAGCTTGCCGTCTTCAACCTTTACAAGTTCCTTTCCGTCCTTCACAGGTTCATCTTGGAATCTTATAACAAAGGATTTTCCGTATCTTATACTTGTATCGGCCTTATCATCCTGTGCATATCTTATTGACTGCAAATATACATTCTCTATACCTATGCCCTTATCATGAACATTAAATACTATCTCCTTCATATTGCCGTCAATATCATTCACCTGCACTTCATTAGCGGTGCTTAGATTCGGAGCCATGCTGTCCACACGCACAGGGAATTTATAGACCTGTTCTCCGTTGCCTCCTACATTATTAGTATTAAGCTTTGCCTTTATACAATATATGTACTCGGCACCGTCCTCTGCAATTCCTTCACCGATTTTTCCGTCCCATACCGACTCCGACATGAACTTAAAGCTTTTATTGACCGAAAGTCTGCTAAGCTTCCTTACCTGCTTTGAAACTCCTAAAACTCTTAACGTTTCCTCTGTCTTAGCATCAAGTATCGAATACTCTACCTGCTCCATGTTTCTTAGTGGTGCTATTCTTGCCGCCACATCGGGATAGTACTTACTGTTCGGTGAGAAATATATTTCATTATTGTACAGTGGAAGTTTAAGCATCATACTTGTTCCAAGCATTGAAGAGCTTACTCCGGCATTTTTATTTACAAAAAATTGTACATTTCTTTTTTCGCTTCCAATCTCAGGAAGCTGAAATGCATCTATAGCTCTTTGTTTGCCCCAATCTCCGTAAAATCCGAGGAAAGGTATATTGAGATTTGATATACCGTCTTTGTCCCTAAGACTTATAAAACCTTCTATAAAGTTATCCTCTTCAAGGTTTTCCGCATCCGAGTAATCCATAGTGAAATCTATATTTGCGGATGAATGTGCTTCCACGCTTATCTCTCTGCTTATATTAGACTCATTTGAATGTAATATTTCAGATCTTTGCAGCCTATATGTACCGTCTGTAGGCTCATAGAGTGCAACTGAATTTATATCATAGCTTTTTGTACTGTCCCCAAAGTTTTCAAGACTCAGTTTGACATCAAACCTTTTATCCTTAAGTTCTTTAAGCTCGAGCTTTCCGTCGGCTATATTGTCATTGGTTCCCTGTGCCCTTACTACTACAGTGGTTTTTAAGGCATTTTCAATATTTAGAGCACCGCTTCCCTGCTGTCTTACAAAATAGGGTATATCTTCAAATATTCCCTCATCCTTTAAAGGAGTTGCGGTATTCATAAGTAAAAGTTTTATAAATTCCGAACTGTTATCTGTTTGTATATTCTTTGCCTTTATATATTGTTTAAGTATGGCTGTAGCTCCCGTTACCTGAGGAGCCGCCATGGAAGTACCGGACATATCCTTGTACTTATCGTCCTCAACGCTTGAGTATATATGTCCTCCCGGAGCGGTTATCTCCGGCTTAATTCTAAGATCCGGAGTTGGCCCCCATGAAGAAAACTTTGAAACGCTTCCTCCCGCTACATTGTCGACATCCGTCATTTCCGTAAATATCTCAGGTCTCAGATTATTATTGTAACCGTATTCCTCCATTAACTTATCATAGGTACTTCTTTTTATACGGATACAGGTAAGCTTTCCCGCATTACCCGGAACTTCAAGATTTCCGCCTATTTGCTCAGCCATGCTCCTGTTATTGTAAAAAACAATGGCGGCAGGTTTTAATTCAGCTATTGACTCAAGCTTATCCCCAAATCCTAAGCTGTCTTTTGTTGTAGGAATCTCAAAGAGTACGAGCTTACCTTCTATATTTTCTTTTTTAATAAGCTCTTGCTTAGCGTTTTTTAAATCAAATATATCCGCACTTATAATCTTTTTCGGATTTTCTCCTTTATGCAAATCCATCTCTTCATTTACATAGGCATCCCAGCTGTCCTTCCACCTTATGACATACATATGCCTTTTAGTATTTTCCATAGATGCAACTGCTATAGTTCCTTCATTTACAGCAGGATTTGCAATTAAAGCGGTATCATAATTTTCTTTTAAAGGCTCTACATTATTTATATTTCCGGAAGTAATATTTCCGTCATTACCGGCAGCTACTGAAATTACTATTCCGGCTTTTCTTGCCTTTTCTATAACCTCATTTTCCGGATAAGCTCTGTTCTCCATTGAAAATCCGGCTGCCGATCCCAGGCTTAAGTTTATTACATCGGCCTTCAATGTTATAGCATCATCCAAGGCTTTCAACCAAATATCGGTAAATGTTGTAGGATACTCAAGGTCATCTGAAAATACCTTAAGCGCAAGTATTTGTGCATTAGGTGCCACTCCGAAAGTCCCGCTCTCAATATCATTTGCGGCAGCTATTCCGGATACATGCATACCGTGCATTACACCGTAACTGTTACGTAAGTTCTTATTAAAATCATAATAATTATAGCCATAAGGTACTTTATCAGAATAATAAGAGCCTTTTAATCCGTTTTCAGCTATTATCTTTTCTATATCTGTCTTTGTATACATAGGATGTACAGATTCATCCAGTCTAAGTGCCTTATGTCTATAGTCTATACCTGAGTCTATTACCGCAATAACACTGCCCTCGCCTTTATATCCAAGTGTATTCCACGCATATCCCGAACCTGTTATACTGTTGGATGACTTAAGATAAGGTCTTTGAAACTCCTGTGATACATAAACACTTTTTACTCCCGGAAGCGCTTCTATTTTTTCTATTTCAGTAGCATCGGCACTTAGTGATATACCGTTAAATACTGTATCATAGTGCCTTACTTCCTTAGTATCCGCCTTTATATCCTCATTTTTTATATCTTTTACAAGCTTATCCTGATCTTCTTTCAGCTCCTGCTTTTTTTCATCTATAAAAGAATCATCCAGTTTATCATAGTCCATATCTTTATTTATGGCTTCTTCTATCAAGGATTCCTTATCAAGCTCTATTATAAGCCTAAGCTCTTTCGGCTTGTCTTCGTTTTTTTCGGCATCGGTATCAGCCGAATTCAATTTTTTATCTGCCTCTTTTACATACTCTGAAACTCTGTCCCCGTTATTTTGTGCCGCAAATCCCGGCTTAGCTGTAGAAACCAAGGGATTTATAAGAAGTACGGCACAAAACAAGGCGAGTTTTTTACTTATTCTATTCATAACTCACCTATTCTATAATTATTTTAACTATAAATTTTACCTTGCCATAGTTCTTGTCGTTGATTACAAGATCCTCTAAGCTGCTTACAGCAAGCCTATATTCTCCTTTTTGAGCATTTTTTACCTGATGAAGACTATCACCTTCCCACTTTACATTAAGCTTTACTCCATTATTTTCTCCGCTTAATTTAAGTCCTATAAGCGCTTTGTCTTCAAGAGTCACTCCGTTAACGGCTTTATATTTTAATGTTTTATCCGCATATAAATGTTCATTCAGTACTATAAAGTCTTCACTCAAATTTTCCGCTACACTGTTTTTTTCACCTTTATTAGGAGTAACTTCATTTACTTTGGGCAGGACTTCACTCTGAGTTTTCTTATTTTCAGAAATGTTTCCGGTACCTGTCTTCTCCTCCGGCTTAACTGTATCTTTATTTTGTGGTGTTACTTTTTCTTCGGTTTCTTTATCACTTTGAGCTTTATTTTCTTTTTGACTGTTATTTCCAAAATAACTGTCTGATGAACCGTTACTTCTATTTCCCTTTATTATCCTCTTAACCGATCTTCCGCCTTCAGGCTTATACTCCTCCGGATTTGGCAAAGGTCCTACCTTCCCGTCAGGTCCCAAATTTGTATAGGAAATATTTTTACCGAGGCTTTTTGCCGATTGTAACTTTGAGTTTGAAAGTTGCACCTCAAAGTTTTGGCTTCCTGCGGCAATATAGATTTTACTTATATCTGAATTTATAATCCTTAACCTTCCGTTACTCGCCTTTGGGTTTATAAGTATCGGAGTCTGTATTTTTATATTTTCTATAACGGCATCATTGGTATTGACAACTATAAAAGCCTTTGACTTATTGTTTTCATCCGTCTTAAAATTTTGAGAGGTATTGATGACCGTAAGGAAAAGCTCTTTAATTACATCCCTTAACTCACCTCTGTTTAAGACTTTACCGGGCTCAAAGTCCTTATCTTTTCCCTCAATAACACCAAGGTTTTCAAGTTCTTTTATATAGCCTCTTGACCATGACTGTAATTTCTCATCATCAATAAAAGCTGTTTTCCCCTCAGCCGCTTCAATACCTATATACCTTGCAAGTAGGTAATAGACATCTTCCTTTTTAGGACTTTCATAAAGATTGGCATATGATACATGCTCATCTATTATATTTAGTCCTTTTAATTTCTCTACAGAGCTTTTAATATACTCTTCATCCGCATTTGCGTAATTTCCTATGTCCGCTATGTCGGATCCCAAGTTGCCTGAAAGCTTTTCAAGTAATATAATCAAGTCTCTTTTGCTGATATTTACTTCGTTATCCGTATATGTTTTTTGCTCCGCTTTTGCAATTGGAGCAATAAAAAACAATTGAATACATATAGCTATGCTTAACAACAAAGTAAATTTTATTGCTTTTTTCATACTAATTTGTTTCTCCTGATTTTATTTTTAAAGTGTTTTATCTTCTGAATTTATCCGGACATAAGAAGATAAAGCACTTTAATTTTTTTTAATCGCACTTATTGGCTAAACAATATCTATATATACATATTGTAGTAAATTATATCAGGAAAAAGTGAAATGTAAATAATATGCATATTTTTTTTCAAAAAAAATTAATCTCTAAATAAAAACAAAAATATCCCGACAAATACAAGGCATTTTGTCCTTGTGACTTTGTCAGGATATTCATTATAAAAAATTTTATTTTCTAATCTTTTTGGCTGACCTTGTTTTCATGACCGAAAATAAATGAACTTTTCGGCTCAAGAGCAAGCATCAATAAATTACCTAAAACACCTACCGCAAGGACTTCTCCTATACCTACTGTAAGCATCATATAAGGTATCAAATCCGGTAAACCGTAAGCATACTTCAGTACAAACGGAATAATAATTGCGTTTGCAAGTATCGGCGGTACACATACCAACCATTTTGAAATACTTCTGAGTCTATAGCTTAATATTGCACCTATAAGTGTAGCCAATGTACCGAATATAATATCGGGAAGTGCCGCTCCGCCAAGTATATTTGCCAAAAGGCATCCTATACTTACTCCGGGTATTGCCGCCACTGTAAAGAACGGCAGAATACAAAGTGCCTCAGAAATTCTGAACTGGATAGCACCGAAGCTGATAGGGGCAAATGCAAGTGTAAGTACTACATATACTGCCGCTATGACTGCACCCTGTGCCATCATCTTGGTTGTAATATTTTTCATATCTTCTCCTTTAGTTTTGTTTTAGGTGAGGAAGGTTTCGAACTCACCAAGTACGCTAGATACTTTACGGTATTTTAAAGAATAAATCAAGTGTTTTCTCGGTATTCATATGTTTTATACTATAAACATGCCTTATAGATTTCAACTATATCCTCATTGGTAAGCGCTACAAAGGCATCTTTTAAATATCCTCCGATATTTGCATGCTCAGCCATTTCCACAAAATGCTTATTGTCAATACCAAGCTCTGTAAGAGTCATAGGAATACCTGTTTCTTTAAAGTAATTTTCAAGTGCATCTATTCCGGCAAATGCCAGCGCTCTATCATCATCACCGCTAAGCCCCATTACATTCTTTGCAAATTTTACAAATCTCTCTGTAGCACTTGCATCTTTATTAAGAATATGGCGCATCCATCTTACTGTTAAAATGGCAAGACCTACTCCATGAGTAATATCATAGTAGGCAGACAACTCATGTTCCATTGCATGACATGGCCATCCTGTTTCCTGTTTACCGTACTCAGGGATTCCCGAGCAGGCTACTGAAGAATTAGCCATAAGGTTTGCTCTAGCAGAATAGTTTGTAGGATCTTTAAGTGCTATCTTACAATTTTTCATAACAGACTTTAATATAGTCTCCGCTATTCCGTCAGCTAAATCGCTGTCCGGTGTTCTTGAAAAATATCCTTCAAATATGTGGCTCATTATATCCGCACTTCCTGCAGCTGTTTGATAAGGTGATACTGTATAAGTATATGTAGGATCGCATATACTTACTGCGGGATAGGTATATACCGCACCCAATTTTTCATTTGTATCAAGATTTGATATTACTCCGCCTGCATCAAACTCTGAGCCTGTTGCACTAAGTGTAAGTATATCTACAAGTGGAAGTGCTTTTGCTCTTCTAAAGCTTGTTTTTACCATTTCCCAAAGATCATCACCCTCATAGTAATATCCTACCGCTATTGCCTTTGCACAATCAATGGTACTTCCTCCACCTACCGCCAAGATTACATCTATATTATTCTCCTTGCAAAGTTTGACACCACGTTTTACTGAAGTTATTCTAGGGTTTGGCTCTATTCCGTCACATTCGGTGATATTGAAATTATTCTCTTTTAAAATCTTTATCACTTCATCATAAAGCCCTGTCTTTTTGATTGAGCCGCCGCCATAGGCAAGCAAAACATTTTTACCGAAAGGCTCCAATGATTTTGCCAGTCTTTTAATCTGTCCCTCACCAAAATATAATTTGGTAGGAATATCATGTTTGAAAGAAAGCATATTGTACCTCCACTTTTCATATACGCAACCGGGGAATTTTATTTTCAAAATTCTTATACCTATAGCTTTATTTTAATACAATAGCCAGTACATCTTCAACTCTTTTTACAGGAATTATTTCAAGTTCATTCAAAACTTCTTCCGCCACTTCTTTTAAATCATCCTTGTTCTCATCAGGAATAAATACTTTCTTTATTCCCGCTCTTGCGGCAGCCATAAGTTTTTCCGGAAGTCCGCCTATAGGCATTACATTTCCCCTTAAAGAAACCTCTCCTGTCATGGCATACTCAGGTGATACCGGAATATTATTTACAAGGGATGCAAGCGCTGTAGTCATTGTAATACCCGCACTCGGTCCGTCCTTTGGTACCGCCCCGGCAGGTACATGGATATGAATATCATTTTTTTCAAAAACTTCATAGCTTTCCGGATACATAGATTTTACAAGGCTGAGTGCAATATCAACACTCTCCTTCATTACATCACCAAGCTGACCTGTAATTTTCACCTTGCCCTTGCCTTTTGTCAGCATTGTCTCGATAAAGAGTATTTCTCCACCTACAGCAGTCCATGCAAGACCTGTAACTACCCCTGCCTGCTTCTTCTCTAAGATTCCCTCATGTCTGACAGGTCTTTGATCAAGATAATCCTGTAATTCTTCCGGCTTTACATCCAATATTTCTTTATTGTTCTTAACAAGCTCAACTGCGGCATGTCGGCATAGAGCACTTATTTGCTTCTTTAATCCACGCACTCCGGCTTCCATAGTGTATCCGTTAATAAGGGCCTTTATGGTATCATCTTCTATTATAAGATTGTCTTCACCGATTCCCGCCTTCTTCTTTGCCTTAGGTATCAAATGATCCTTTGCAATAGAAAACTTCTCAAGTGCGGTATAGCCTGTAAATCTGATGACTTCCATTCTGTCAAGAAGTGGTCCCGGTATGGTATCAAGTGAGTTTGCGGTACATACAAATAATACATCTGACAAATCATACGGTACATTCATATAGTGATCTGTGAAGGTATTGTTTTGCTCGGGATCAAGTACTTCAAGAAGTGCACTTGCAGGATCTCCATTGTATGATGATGCGAGCTTATCAATCTCATCCAATACCATTACAGGATTTGATGTACCCGCCTTTTTCATACCGTCCATTATTCTTCCGGGCATTGCACCTATATAAGTTCTTCTATGTCCTCTGATATCGGCCTCATCTCTTACACCACCGAGTGAGATTCTTACATACTCTCTGCCAAGTGCCTCTGCAATACTCTTTCCAATACTGGTCTTACCTGTACCCGGCGCACCTACAAAGAGCAGTATTGAACCGCTTTGCTTTTTATTTAAAGACATTACCGCCAGTTGCTCTATAATTCTCTTTTTAACCTTTTTAAGTCCATAATGCTCTCTGTCAAGGACTTCCATAGCATTATCAAGCTCTATATCCTTCGGCTCTTCTTTTTTCCAATGTAGAGAAGTGACAAAATCCAAATAATTGTAAAGCAGACCATACTCATGACTGTCCTTACCCTCCTGCTTCATTCTATTTAAAACATTGTCGGCTTCTTTTCTGGCCGTATCATTCATCCCTGAATTTTCTATTTTTTCTTCAAACTTTCTTACTTCGGAAATATTTTCAGGATGCATCTCATCTAAGGCTTTTTGAAGGAAATTTATCTGCTTTTTAATAGCATCTTCCCTATAAGCCTTCTCATGAAGCTCTTTTTGTGCCTGCTTTGCCTCTTCACTTACTTCATTTATAGCCATAAACTCTCTGGCATACTGAGCTATAAGCTCAGCCCTTGCTTTGGTTGAATCCTCCGACAGCACAGCATACTTTTCTTCGGGAGTAATATTCATAAAAGGTGAAAGTCCTACCATCACCTCATTCATATTCTTCCATGCCAGTACATAGCCTCTTGCCATAAGTCCCCATTGAAACTTGGTAACATAACTTAAAAGCTCATCTCTAAGTCCGACAAGCATTGCATTTGCATCATTAGGATCCAAATCATCTATCTCAGGTCTTTGTACTCCAATAACATTTTGGGTATCAAAGTCTATATATTCAACATTTATTCTGTTAAATGCCTCAAGGTTGGCACCACCCTCATCATCTACAGACAGCACCTGTCCCGCAACAGCTATAGGATAGATATCTTCCATTGTAATATCTTTATCTTTCGGCTCTCTCAGGTAGAGAAATGTTACCTTTTCGCCAACAGATATCTTATCTACACCGGCCTCCTGTAAATAGTCTTTTCTAAAATATATTTTTGAACCCGGTAAAACCACCGTATTATATGTCGGTATTAATATCATATAACCTCCTTTATTAGCACTTATTATTAAGGAGTGCTAAAGTGAATTTATAAAAAAGAGGTTGAAACAATGGCTTGTTTACAACCTCCCCATCTATATGGCTAAATTATATCACTGGCACTCTCATACGTCAAGTGATAATTAGATTTTGTAAAATTAATTCTGCAAACCTTTAATCGCCTTTGCCAAGCTGTCAAGTGCCATCTTCAAATATTCTCTCGGACATGCGATATTAAATCTCTCGAATCCTTCTCCGTCTACTCCGAACATAGCTCCCGAGTCGATCCAAAGTTTTGCCTTATTTACTATCAGATCCTCTCTCTCCTCTTCGGTAAGACCAAGCTCTCTAAGATCTACCCATACAAGGTATGTACCTTCCGGCTCTATAAGTTTTACCTGTGGGATATTCTCTTTCAAGTAATCTCTGAAGAAATCGAGATTTCCCTTTATATATTCTCTTACAGCGTCCAGCCATTCCTGTCCTGACTCATAAGCAGCTCTTGCAGCTACAAGTCCCATCGTATTCATCTGTGAATATCCGGATTTTACTATCTCATTTTTAAAAGCAGCTTTAAGCTTCTTATTTTCTATAAAAATATTTGAAACCTGAAGACCTGCTATATTAAAGCTCTTACTTGGTGCTGTAGCAATTACCGAATTTGCCGCATATTCCTCTCCCAATGAAGCAAATACCGTATGCTTATTTCCGGGATATACGAAATCCGCATGAATCTCATCACTGAAGATTACCACATTATGCTTAATACAGATATCGCCTATTCTTTTTAACTCTTCCTTACTCCAAACCCTACCTACCGGATTATGTGGAGAGCAAAGTATGAAAAGTTTCACCTGATTTTCCACTATCTTCTTTTCAAAATCTTCAAAATTCATCTCATATCTGCCGTCTTTGATTACAAGCGGCGAGTTTATAAGCTTTCTATTATTACTGAGTATCATCTCACTGAAAGGATAGTATACAGGTTGCTGTATGATAACACCGTCTCCTTCTTTTGAAAATGCCTTTACAGCCATTGCTATGGCATATACCACTCCCGGTGTCTTAACTAATGTACCTTTTTTAGGTTCCCATGAAAAGTTCTTTACAAACCAGTTTTTTACCACTTCAAAATAGTCGGACTGTACTTCCGTGTATCCGTAGATTCCATGGTCAACTCTTCTTTGCAAAGCGTCTGTGATCGGCTGTGCCACAGGAAAGTCCATATCGGCAACCCAGAGTGAAAGCTCGTCACCTTTTTTACCTCTAAGCTTTGCACAGTCAAACTTCAAGCTGTCTGTACCTTTTCGGTCTATGATCTTATCAAAATCGTACATATAACCCCCTTATTATTCCAATGCTCTTTCCAGATCCTTTATCAGATCGTCGACATTTTCTATTCCGACAGAAAGTCTCAAAAATGTATCTGTTATTCCAAGTCTCTCTCTTACCTCTACCGGTACATCCGCATGTGTCTGTATCATGGGGAAGGTAATCAAAGACTCTACTCCGCCAAGACTTTCCGCATATTTTATTATTTCAATTTTTTCAAATGCATCTCTTGCAGTTTTGGCAGTATCCGTTGTGAATGCAATCATTCCCCCAAAGCCTCTTGACTGGGATTTGTTTATCTCATATCCCGGATGCTCAGGTAAACCTACATAATATACATTTGTAACCTTTCTATTTGTTTTTAGGAAATTTGCAATCTTTAATGCATTTTCCTGTATTCTGTCCATTCTTACTGCCAATGTTTTCAGTCCTCTAAGTACAAGGAAGCTGTCAAAAGGTGAAAGGCTTGGACCGATTGTCTTATACATAAATCTGATTTTTTCAGATAATTCTTCATTTGCAGTACATATAAATCCTGCCAAAGTATCATTGTGACCTGCAATATATTTTGTACCGCTGTGGATAACAATATCCGCACCGAGCTTTATCGGGTTTTGAAAATACGGGCTTAAAAATGTATTGTCAACAATCAATAAAAGATTATGTTTCTTTGCAATCTTTGCCATCTCTCTTATATCTGTAACAAGCATTGTAGGATTGCTTGGTGTTTCAATAAATATGGCCTTTGTATTTTCATTTATTGCATTTAGTACATTTTCAGGATTTGTTGTATCGACATAGCTGAATTTTCTGCCTCTCTCAATTCCAAGTGTATTAAAGAGTCTGGTACTTCCGCCGTAAATATCCTCCTGAGATATTATGTGATCACCTGCATTAAAAAGCTCCAGTACCAAAGAACATGCCGCCATTCCGGTAGAGGTAGCCACCGTATCATAAGCACCTTCCATAGCACTTATGCAGTCCTCAAGCTCCGTTCTTGTAGGATTTGATTGACGTGAATAGTCATATCCTGTACTTTCGCCTACTCCCGGATGAGAGAATGTAGCCGTCTGGAATATCGGCACCGTCATTGCACCGTATGCATGAGCATTCTTATCTTCATTTGGACTGTGTACACATAATGTTTCAATATTCATAAATTCACCTGACTTTTCTAAAAACTATTATTAACAATAGGAAATATTTTACAATCTCATATTTTCCCGGTCAATAAGATGTTTTCTTGCTCTGGTTATAAGGAAAGACTATATCTATAAATTATACTTATTCTTATAAGCGATAATAGCGGCTACCGTCTTTGAATCCTTCAATTCACCCTTGTAAATCAAATCCACCAGATCTTCAAGTGCCCACTCTTCCACATCAATGCTCTCATCTTCATCAAGATGCTGCTCACTCTTAATAAGATTTTTTGCCACAAAGATATCAATTTCCTCATCTCCGAAGGCCACCATAGTATCAATTCTTATCAAGAACTCAAGCTCATCAGGTGAAGCAACTTTATAACCGGTCTCTTCTTCAAGTTCTCTGAATGCACATATTCTTCTGGGCTCATCCTTTGAATCAACCTTTCCTGCGGGAAGTTCAAGAGTATATCTGTTAAGCGCATTTCTGTACTGACGTACCAGAAGTATCTTTCCGTTTTCAAGTACAGGTACTACCGCAGCCGCACCGTTATGTTGTATATAATCCCATACGGCTTTTCTGCCGTCTATCAACATATGGTCTTTATAGACCTTTACTATTGCCCCCTCATAGGCAAGCTCTCTTTTTTCCCTGATTATATCTCCCATGCTTTCTCCTTATCCGACTTTAATATATCAGCCATATTGTTTAAAAATTCAATCGCCTCATTAAGGCCCTCACCTGTATAATCAAAATACCGGTCTTTTTTCTTATCATCTTCAGTATGGTCAAAATTAAAGGGCTCAGGCCATACTGTCAGTTTCAGCTTGGCCTCGCCCCTCTTATCCTTTGGCGTAAAATTTACCTTTTCAAGCGGATCTCTTCCCAGCCTGAATCTTACGCCCTCCAGACTTCCTGTGAAATATTGGCCATAATCATAATATCCTATATTTAACAAGTCACCTTTTTTTAACATAAAAACATATCTCTCAAATCTTCCACATTCTTTACAATGTAATTTGCGCCTTCAAACTCCTCCAAGCCGCCATAACCGTAAAGTACTCCGATACTCTTAAGACCTGCATTACCTGCACCTACTATATCATGGCTCTTGTCTCCCACCATTATAGCAAAGCCCCTGTCCATTATTTTGTTTGTCTCAAGCACATACTCAATTACTGCGGTCTTTGTAGCTCTCTTTGTGTTAAAATCTCCGTCTGAGCCGCCTACAAATGTAAAATATTTGTCCAGTCCGAAATGCTCTATAACTCTTCTTGCCTCTCTTTCAGGCTTTGAAGTCGCCACATAAAGCTTATATTCTTTTGACAGACTGTCAAGCATCTCTTCTATACCGTCATAAAGCTCACATTCAAATATACCTACAGTTCTGTAATAATCATGGAATACATCAAGCGCTTCTTTATATTGCTCCAGACTGAATCCGTAAAAATTTGTATAGCTTTCAACCATCGGAGGCCCAACAAACTTTTTTAAATCATCAAGCTCTTCATATATACCGAAGTGCTCGAGTGATTTTTGTACACCCTTTGTAATACCGAGATCCGACCTTACTATAGTGCCGTCCAAATCAAATAAAATATGCTTTTGCTTCATTACTGCTCCTTAACTAAAGAAGGCTTTAACTTCAATCCCACCTTCTCAATTCTCGCATGATCCATTTTCTTTACTGTCAAAATAATATTGTCAAATGTGATAACTTCTCCCTCTACAGGCAATCTTCCAAGCTTCTCCATTATGATTCCGCCTATAGACTCATACTCCTCGGAACTCAGTTCCAGTCCTATTCTGTCATTGACATCATCCAGATTTGTAGATCCGTCTATAAGGTACTCCGTTTCGGAAATCTTTGTTATACCTTCATCCTCATCGGCATCAAACTCATCTCTGATTTCACCTACAATCTCTTCAAGCATATCTTCCAGAGTAATCAGTCCTACAGTTGTACCGTATTCATCCAGCACTATTACTATATTGGCACCTGTCTTTCTCATATCCACCATAAGTGATGAAGTCTTTTTATATTCATAGGTATAAAGAGGTTCTCTCAAATGCTCCTTTACAGAAAAATTCTCCTTATCCTCTATCAGCAGGAAGTCTTTTACATTAAGTATTCCGATAACATTATCAGGGCTTTCTTCATACACCGGTATTCTGGTGTATCTCTCTTCTCGAAAGATTTTGAGTATCTCTTCATAAGAGGATTCCACAGACACCATCACCATATCGACTCTCGGAAGCATTATATCTCCCGCAACCGTATCTCCGAAGTCCACCACATTTACAATCATCTTCTTTTCTTCTTTTTCAATAACTCCGTCCTCATGGCTGACCTCCACCATTGCTCTGAGCTCATCCTCTGTCACCATATTATTGTCATCATTATTTTTAACGAAGAGGGAAATAACGATTCCCGCCACCTTGTTTACCACATAGATTACAGGTGTCAAAATAACAACCAATACGGAAATAATTCCGATATATTTTAATGCAATATTCTCTGCATTCTTTGATGCTACATTCTTAGGTGTGATTTCACCGAATACCAGTATAAGGAATGTCAATATACCTGTAGCAATACCTACCAGACTGCTGCCGAACATCTTTAATGTAAGTGTCGTGGACAGTGCCGAAGCGGAAAGGTTTACTATATTATTTCCAATCAAAATAGCGGAAAGCATCTTATCCGTATTTGCTGTGATTTCCAAAACCTTTTCAGCTCTTTTATCACCGTTTTCCGCCAAATTTCTTATTCTTAATTTATTTGAAGTCATGAGGGCTGTTTCAGCAGATGAAAAGAATGCTGAAGCAGACAATAATAATACCAAAATGACTAACTGTAATATGTCACTCGTTTCCAAAATTTCTCCTATACTCGAATTACTCTTCTTCGGATACAATATCCGGCAATATTTCTTTTGTTTTTTTCTTTACTCCGAAAGGCATTATCAGACTGCCAAGCAATATAAATATATCTCCCAGATTAAAGATCACCTTATCGGCGCCCTTAGTCTTTATGCGTATATAATCCACCACATAGCCTCTTGTAAATCTGTCAAAGATATTGCTCAGTGAACCTGCAATAACAAGGATTAGAGATAACTTTCTGATATTATTTCCCTTTTTAGGAAGTAAAACAGACAGTACTCCCACCAGTATTGAAGTAATAAATACCGGAACATACTTTACTATTTTCTTCTTTTTCTTAAGCTTTCCGAATACAAAGCCGTCATTGTGAAATTTATCTATTTCTATCTTTTTTGCAAAAGTTCTCGGCAGTTCTTTTTTGTCCATTGAATTTACTGCATATTTCAAAACTATATCAAGACCTGCAAGTATCGGTATCAAAACAGCAAACATATATCCTCCTATATATTTCTGAACACTATATTCGGACTGCCCTTATGCTCCAAATAATCTCTTGTAATAATAACTTTACCGATATTTTTATCCTTCGGTGTCTCATACATTATATCGAGCATAAACTCCTCAATAATGGAGCGAAGTGCTCTCGCACCTGTATCCTTTTTCATAGCCTGTTCGGCAATCCAATCCATCGCATCATCATCAAATGAAAGTTCCACTTCATCAAGCTCCAAAAGTCGCTTATACTGTTTTAAAATAGCATTCTTAGGCTCTATAAGAATCTTTTTGAAAGCCTCTTTATCAAGTTTTGAAAGAGTACATATAACAGGCAGCCTTCCTATAAACTCAGGTATCATACCGAATTTTCTTATGTCCTCATTTGTGACCTTTGCATAGAGATTTTCATCATTATCATATTTATCTTTAAGATCCGAGTTAAATCCCATGCTTGTATTCTTTTGAAGTCTTTCCTTTATAATATCATCAAGCGCAGGGAAGGCTCCACCGCATATAAAGAGTATATTATCAGTGTTTACAGTTTCCATAGGTGCCATAACATTCTTTTGATTTGTACCTACAGGTACCTCCACCTTGCTGCCTTCCAAAAGTTTTAAAAGCTCCTGTTGTACGCTCTCACCGCTTACATCTCTTGAATTGGTATTTTTCTTCTTTGCAATCTTGTCTATCTCATCTATAAAAACGATACCGCATTCAGCTCTTTCCACATCATTACCTGCTGAAAGTAAAAGCTTTGAGATAACGCTTTCTATATCATCACCTATATATCCGGCCTCGGTAAGAGAAGTTGCATCGGCTATGGCCAAAGGCACATTAAGAAGCTTTGCAAGTGTCTTTACCAGATAAGTCTTTCCACTTCCCGTCGGCCCAATCATCAGGATGTTTGACTTATCAACTCTTGTTCCTTCCTTATCCTTATCTAAAAATATTCTCTTATAATGATTGTATACTGCAACAGAGATTATCCTCTTGGCCTGATCCTGACCTATAACATATTCATCCAGCATCTCTTTTATTTTATGCGGTGCAGGTATATCCTTCATTGTAAAAAGAGGCTCTGTTCTCTTTTCATCTCTTTTCTTTACTCTGGCTCTTTCGGGTATGGGATTCAGATTCATATTCGGTATTGTAAAGCTGCCAAGGTCCACATTTTTTAAATCGTCCATATTGATTTTTGACATATTGGTAAGCTTACTCATATCCATACTCTGCATAGAGTTGAAAGTTTTCTGTATACAGTCTGGACAGATATCTATACCTCCGGGCATTGATATCATCGTACCGGTCTTTGATTCCGGTCTCCTGCACATATAACATATTTTTTCATAATTATTATTTTTATCGTCTTTTTCGTTTTTATTATAATCTATCTTGTCTTCCATTTTTCCATTCCTAATGTTTCAAACAGTTTTATGTTATTCTAGCACAAAAAGAAAAAATGTGCCATATTAGGGAAATACGGCACATTTTATGTTTATATTAAGTTTTAGTCTTCCTTTGATAAGAAGTTATAGCATACTGCCGCAAGTGCACCACCTACAAGCGGAGCAAGTATAAATACCCATACCTGTGCAAATGCTACCGAGCCAAGACCGCTTACAAGTGCAGGTCCGAAGCTTCTTGCAGGGTTAACCGATGTTCCTGTGAAAGGAATTCCGAATATATGAATCAAAGTAAGTGTAAAGCCTATAACAAGTCCGGCAACTCTTCCGTTCTCAGCCTTTGAAGTAACACCGAGTATTGCCAATACAAATACAAATGTAAGTATAACCTCTACGAGGAACGCAATTCCCATTGATATACCCATTGCACTTGCCTCACCGAAACCGTTTGTTCCAAGTGATGCATTTGAGCCGAGTATCACACAAAGTAATCCTGCACCTAAGATACCTCCTAGAAGCTGTGATATTACATATCCTACGAAATCCTTTACATCCATTCTGCCTGATACCAACATGCCGAGTGAAACGGCCGGATTGATATGACATCCTGAAATATTTCCTATAGAATATGCCATAGCAACTATAGAAAGTCCGAATGCAAATGCGATAAGCAATGTAGAAAATCCAAGCGGAACCACCACATTACTCTGAGCCAAAAGTGTGTTTGCCGCTACAGCACTGCCACATCCGAACAGTGTGAGTACAAATGTACCTATAAACTCTGCTAAATACTTTTTCATTATTACCTCCAATATTCTCTAAAGTATAACTAATCTACAAAAGATTTGAAATCCTTTGCAGCATAACGAATGGTATTATACAACTAAATTTTATAAAAGTCTATTAAAAATTCTCTAAATATTTTTATTAAAAAAAGGACCTTTTTCGGTCCTTTTTGTTTTATAAAACCTTACTGAGGAAGGTCTTAAGTCTTTCATTTTTGGGATTTGTGAAGAATTCCTCAGGTGCATTCTCTTCCACAAACTCACCTTCATCAAGGAAAACCACTCTGTTTGCCACCTCTCTGGCAAAGCCCATCTCATGTGTTACCACTACCATGGTCATCTTCTGCTGTGCAAGATCCTTCATAACTGTAAGCACTTCTCCTACCATCTCGGGATCAAGTGCTGAGGTAGGCTCATCAAAAAGCATTACATCAGGTTTCATGCAAAGTGCTCTGACTATAGCAACTCTTTGCTGCTGTCCGCCTGAAAGCTTTGAAGGATATTCATTTGCTCTGTCCGCAAGTCCTACTTTTTCCAAAAGGCTCATGGCATACGCCGTTGCAGACTCTTCGTCAACACCCTGAAGCTTCATAGGTGCTATAATCAAGTTTTTAAGCACTGTCATATGTGGAAAAAGGTTAAACTGCTGAAAAACCATTCCCATTTTCTGACGATGTAAATCTATATTTACATCTTTTTTACATATGTCCGTGCCTTCAAACAATATCTCACCGCTGCTTGCTTCCTCAAGTCTGTTTAAGCA
The DNA here is from genome assembly GCF_033242365.1 of Lachnoanaerobaculum sanguinis. Classification (NCBI taxonomy): domain Bacteria; kingdom Bacillati; phylum Bacillota; class Clostridia; order Lachnospirales; family Lachnospiraceae; genus Lachnoanaerobaculum; species Lachnoanaerobaculum sanguinis. The sequence continues at coordinate 50,778 of NZ_BTHK01000007.1, read as the reverse complement.
TCTGAGAAATGTTGACTTACCCGAACCGGAAGGGCCGATAAGACATACTACATCTCCTTTATTTATATCCAGAGATATATCTTTAAGTACCTGCTTTTTATGAAAATGCTTGCTTAAATTTCTTACTTCAATAAGTTTTTTACCTTCCACTTCTAGCCAACCTCCTCTCAAGTAATTTTACCAAATAGCTGAAAAGCATTACCATGATAAGATAGAGTAGAGCAACCGCAAGGAAAGGCATCATTGCCGAATATGTTTTGCTTCTTATAACATCTCCCGCCTTTGTAAGATCATCCAAAGCAATATAACTTGCTACCGAGGTCTCCTTCATCAAAACTATAAACTCGTTTGCAAGAGTAGGCAATATATTCTTTATAACCTGTGGCATTATTATATTTATCATTGTTTGAGGATAACTAAATCCCAAACTTCTTCCGGCTTCCATTTGTCCTTTCGGTACTGAGTTTATACCCGAACGGAATATTTCAGCCTGATATGCTCCCGAGTTTATACCGAATGCAAGTATTGCGGCAAAGCTTTTATCTATTCTTACAGAACTGAATATAACAAAGTATATTATAAGGAGCTGAACTACTACAGGTGTTCCTCTTATTACTGTAATATAAATATTGCAAAGGAAGTTTAAAAACTTCAACTTCTTTGTATTGTCGTATATATTTCTTACAACAGCCACTCCAAACCCCAGTATAAAACCAAGGATTACGGCAAAAAATGTAATCTTTAATGTGACGGCAAGTCCGTTTATGAGTAAAAGCCATCTGTTATCCGTTATAAAATTTAAAATAAATTGTGATTTTAACTCTTCAAACATATTAATTAGCCTTGATATATTTTGCAATAATACTGTCCACTGTTCCGTCAGCCTTTAACTCTGAAAGTGCCTTATTAACCGCATCTAAAAGTGCTGTATTACCTTTTTTGATTGCAATAGCATATTCTTCTTCTGCATATGCTTCATCTAAAGTCTTAAGTCCGCTTGTCTCTTCAACAAACTTCTTTGCCACCTCACTGTCGATAACTACCGCGTCTATCTTTCCCTGGCTGAGTGCCTGAACCGCATCCATACCCTTTGCATATCTCTCAACAGTTGCACCCTTTATATCACTAACCAGGATATCTCCTGTAGTACCTGTCTGTACACCGAGTGTCTTGCCTTCAAGATCCGCACCTGAAGCTATAGTCGAATCATCTTTTACTATGATAAGCTGCTTTGATGTTGTATATGTGTCTGAAAAATCAACACTCTGCTTTCTCTCCTCTGTAGCTGAAATACCTGCAATACCTACATCAGCTTTACCCGATGTTACCTCAAGGATAACGGAATCAAATGCTATATCCTCCACTTCAACTTCAAATCCGAGCTTCTTTGCAACTTCTTCCGCTATCTCCATATCAATACCTACAATTTTATCACCGTCGTGGTACTCATATGGTGGAAACTCCGCATTTGTTGCTACTATAAGTTTTCCTGACTGTATAGTTTTTACTTCTCCTGAAGCTGTATCTGCCGCACTCTCATTTGCAGCTTTTGTTTCGGCAGTCTTTGAACCGCCACATGCTACTAAACTTGTTGCCATCAATCCCGATATAACCAATGCTAATATTTTCTTCTTCATAATATCCTCCATTTGTATATTTATCAATCACTATTGCATAATAATACACTCTTTTTTATAAGAATGCAAGAGTATTTTTAAAAATAAACATATGAAAAGACTCCAACTCTGTATTTTTATAAGGTTATAATCCTAACCATAATAGTCCATACAAAATTAGAGTCCTAAATCCCAGCGTTTCATACCCCATAAATGCAATATATTTTCTCAGCTTATATTGCTGCTGAAGTCAAATATTTTTCCATCTCGTTCACGGCATGTTCTTCATCATTACCGTCTGCTGATATGTATACCTCTTTGCCATCACCAAACTTCAATGTCATCATGCCCATGATACTTTTTGCATTTACTTTTTTAGTACCACTTTCCACATAAATCCTGCTTTCAAACTGGCTGGCCACCTGTACTAGCATAGCTACCGGTCTGGCTTCAGTTTTTGCATCAATTGCAACCTTAACTGACTTCCTAACCATTTTCTCTCCTTACTTGTTCTCTTAACTGGCTTGCGATGTTTGAGAGTTTACGCAACCTATGATTAACCCCACTTTTCCCGAGCTGTGGACTAATCATTTTTCCAAGTTCCACCAATGAAGCATCAGGATTTTCCAATCTGGCATTGGCTACCGCCTCCAGATTTGATGTCAATTTATCAAGTCCCATCATCTCTTTAATAAGTTGTATATCCTCAAGTTGAGAAAGTGATGCTGAAACCGTTTTATTAATATTTGCAGTCTCGCAATTCACTTTTCGATTTACATCGTTTCGCATTCCTTTTAAGATTCGAATATTTTCGAAACTCATAAGCGATGTAGGTGCTTCCATCAGACCAAGTGCCAATGATATTTGCTCACTGTCCTTTATGTATACTACATAAGCTTTTTTCCTTACAGTAATCTTTGGTAAGAGTGACAGGTCTTCCATCAATTCCTTTAAAATGAGTGCATTCTCCATAGTCGAACATACTATCTCAAGATGATATCCCTTCTCAGGATCTGTTATAGAGCCCGAGGAAAGAAATGCTCCTCTGAAAAAGGCCTTTTTACAACATGAATTCAGTAAGACTGTATTACTGCCAAGCGGCAAATTATCAATCAACTCTTGATTTTTAAGAAGCTTTATAGCTTTAAGCACTTCTTTGGCTCCTGCGCTGTCTACAATGCTTACAGAATATAGACGTTTACGCCTAACCAATGTACTATTGCTTATCACTACATCTGTATTTATATTAAATGTTTTTTTTATTAATGTAAAGTACTTTCTGGCAAGTCCTGAAAATTCGGTGTTTATTTTTAAAGACAATTCACCACTTTGTGATAAAGAAACAGTACCAATGAAGTAAACAATTGCCAAAATTTCTGCAAGTATGCAATGCCTAACCGTAGGATTTATCCTTGCGATTTCATTTTTCACTTCTGAAGAAAATGTCATCCGCTCTCCTATCTTTGTGAAATTCTTGAAATATTTTTGCCCATATCTCTGTGTTCCAGCCTGACACCGATACCCTCTATATTATCAAGTCTTTCTTTAAGAGCCGCCGCAATAGCTACCGAACGGTGTTGTCCGCCTGTGCAACCTATGCCTATTACCAAAGCGCTCTTACCCTCATCAATATATCTGGGTATCAGAAATTTAATCATATCATCCAGCTTATCAAGAAAAATATCCGCATCATTATTTGAGAAAACATAATCCGAAACTTCCTTTTCTTCACCGGTTTTCAGCCTGAGCTTTTGATCGTAAAAAGGATTCGGTAAAAATCTTACATCAAATAACAAATCGGGATCATCAGGTATACCGTACATATATCCGAATGAAAGCACTGTAACAAAAAGATTATTAAAAGACTTTCCGTCAACATAGATTTTTTTAAGTTCCTGTTTCAACTCTTTAGTCAAAAATCTGCCTGTATCAAGTATTCTGTCCGCTCTCTCTCTTAAAAATGTCAATCTTTCTCTCTCAAGATTTATTCCGTCTATAAGTCTGCCCTCTGCGGCTAAAGGATGATTTCTTCTTGTCTCTTTGTATCTTTTTATCAATGTTTCATCATCCGCTTCAAGAAAGAGAATTTCCATATTGATTTTTTTATGGCTGAGTTCATCAAATACTTCCTGTAATCCGTTAAGTCCGCTTCTGATATCGATACCTAAAGCTATGCCCTTCATACCTCTTTCGGATTCGATTGTAAGATCTACAAAGTTTAACAAAAGTTCTACCGGCAAATTGTCGACACAGTAATATCCGAAATCCTCAAACATCTTTAATGCAACAGTCTTACCTGAACCGGACATTCCTGTTACAATTATCATCTTCATATCAAATCATCCTTACTTCACATTCAAGTTTTACACCGAACTTTTCACATACTTCTTTCTTTATATGTTCTATCAGCTTCTTTATATCATCAGATGAGGCATTGTCATAATTTATTACAAAACCGCAGTGTTTTTGAGATACTGCGGCACCTCCGAGCCTGAAGCCTCTAAGTCCGGCATCATCTATAAGTTTACCTGCAAAATATCCTTCCGGTCTCTTAAATGTGGAACCTGCACTGGGATACTCCAGCGGCTGTTTTTCACTTCTCCTGTTGTTTAAATCCTCTATTTGTGCTCTTATTTCATCCTTGTTGCCATGCTCAAGTTTAAGCTTTGCAGCCAGTACAATCTCTTTATTTGCTAAAATATTACTTTTTCTATAACCCAAATCAAGTTCTGAAACATCTTTCCACTTGGTGCTTCCGTCAGCACAAAGCACCTTTACTTTCGTCAGTACATTTGACATCTCTCCGCCATATGCACCTGCATTCATTACTATCGCACCGCCAAGGCTTCCCGGTATACCGCAGGCAAATTCAAATCCTGTAAGTGAATTTTCCATAGCATAGTCACTTATCTTATCAAGTCCCACTCCGGCACCTGCTTCTATAATATTGCCCTCATGTGTAATACTGTTATTCAAACAAACCGTGGAGATAATCACCCCGTCATATCCTTTGTCATCAGCCAGTATATTACTGCCTTTTCCAAAAATATAATATTTTAAGTTTCCTTTTTCTATTATATCCATACATCGGCTCAGTTCTTCCTCAGTGACGGGAGTCAGAAAATAATCACACTCCCCTCCTACTTTAAAAGTAGTATGCTTTTTTAACAATTCACCTGTTTTGCAATTTTCACCAAGGATACTTTTAAAATCCATCTGCATTTTGTCTCCGCTACTATTTTAATATCAATCTTTTCCGGCTATATTTGCCTGTACTCTGTTGTAGAGTTCCTTTGCCGCATTGTATCCCATCTGCTTCTGTCTGTGATTTACAGCCGCGGTTTCTACAATGATTGCAAGGTTTCTTCCGGGTCTTACAGGTAAAACATGACATACAACCTTATTTCCCAAGTACTCTATATAATTATCCTCAAGTCCGAGTCTGTCATAGTCCTTATTTTGTACCCAATCTTCAAGCTGTATTACCAGATCGATGGACTGGGTATCCTTAACGCTGAGTACACCGAATAACGCCTTTACATCTATAATTCCTATTCCCCTAAGCTCAATAAAATGCTTGGTTATATCAGGTGCCGTTCCTACCAAAGTCTGCTGTGACACCTTTCTGATTTCAACAACGTCATCGGATACAAGTCTGTGACCTCTCTTTACAAGTTCAAGAGCCGCCTCACTCTTTCCGATACCGCTGTCTCCGGTTATAAGTACTCCTTCACCGTATACATCCACCAAAACACCATGTATGGAAATAACAGGAGCCAATTGTACATTAAGCCATCTTACAAGCTCTGCGGTAATATAAGTTGTAGACTGTTCAATGCCGAGACATGGTACACCATAATGTACACAGTAAGAAATCATATCCTCATCCGGCTTTATTCCTCTTGCATATAATATACATGGAACCTTATATGAAAGCAGCTTATCATAGGTTTCCTTTCTCTTTTCGTCATTCAATGTCTGAATAAATGCGTTCTCCACATTACCTATTATCTGTACTCTTTCACTGTCAAAATGATCAAAGAAACCTGCCAGCTGTAATGCCGGTCTGTTTATATCAGGATGCTTCAATATTATAGATTCCGTATCTATATCCGGTGTGAAGTTTTCCAGATTCAAATCCTTTATTAGTTCCTTGATTGTTACGTTTTCTCCCATAGTACCTCCTATCATGATTCCCCCTATCTTAAGACTTATCCCAAAAGCTCAAGCAATTCTTCTTTTGAAATATTTGCCAAGGATATGCCCTCTTCAAAGTTTAATACTCTGTCAGCCAAATCCTTCTTTGACTCTTGAAGCTTAACTATCTTCTCTTCTATAGTTCCCTTTGCAATAAGTCTGTAAACCGTTACTTTATTTTTTTGCCCTATTCTGTGGGCTCTGTCTGTGGCCTGATTTTGTGCAGCAAAATTCCACCACGGATCATAGTGAATAACTATGTCGGCACCTACAAGATTAAGACCTGTGCCTCCCGCTTTCAATGAAATAAGGAATACATTTGTATCGTCATTATTAAAATCATTTACAAGCTTGATTCTTTTTTCTTTACTTGTAGAACCTGTAATAACATAGCTGCTTATATTTTCTTCTTCAAATCTCTTCTTTATTATATCAAGCATTGAAGTAAATTGTGAAAATAAAAGAATTTTATGTCCTGCTTCTATACCGCTTTTTACAAGATCGATACAGGTTTCAAGTTTTGCTGAATCTCCGGTATAATCTTCAAAAATAAGCCCCGGATCGCAGCAGATTTGTCTTAACTTTGTAATCTCCGACAATATTATCATCTTTGAACTGTTATATTCTTCATTGCCGTTTAATACATTTTTCAGTTTGGTAAGCTCGGTATCATATGCCAACTGCTGCTTTTTATCAAACCTTGATACTCTGACTTCTTCTATCTTATCCGGCAAATCCGTTGCCACCTCGGACTTAAGCCTTCTAAGTACAAAAGGACTGATCATCTTTGAAAGAAGCTTTGCGCTTTCATCATTACCGTCTTTTACTATCGTATTTTCATACTTTGATTTGAATGAATTATAACTGTACAAAAATCCCGGCATTATATAATCAAAAATACTCCAAAGCTCACTTAATCTGTTCTCTATCGGCGTTCCGGTCAAAGCATACTTTACATCAGCTTTCACAGTTTTTACCGCCTTTGCAACTCCGGTATTTTGATTTTTTATAAACTGAGCCTCATCAATTATCTGATGAGAAAATCTCATATCGTGATACAGTGAAATATCTCTCCTTAAGGTATCATAAGAACTTATATAGATATCAAAATCTTCATGCTCTTCAATACTTTTTTGCCTTTCTTCTTTGGCGGCTGCAAGTACACATACTCTAAGTTCACCCTTTGTATCAAATTTTGATATTTCCTCACTCCAATTATATACTAAAGATGCCGGACATACTATAAGAGCTTTTTTAAGCCTTCCGTTCTTTTTTGCATCTATCAAAAGAGAGATAATCTGCAGGGTCTTTCCAAGTCCCATATCATCTGCCAAAATTCCGCCAAATCCAAGTTCTTCCACGGAACGCAACCATTTAAAGCCTTCTTTTTGATATTTCCTTAAAACATTTGACACTTCAGCCGGCGGAACAAAGTCCATGGATTTTATATTGTCAAATTTCTCAATCAGTTTGACAAAACTCTCATCTCTTCTTTCTACCAGTTCATTATGCACTTCCATCATTTCATCAATATAGAGTGAACGATACAAAGGCACTGTAAGTGCACCGACTCTCAAATCTTTAGGAGAAATTTCCAGTACATTCAGCATCTCATTGAAATTCTTCATGTAATCGGAATCCATATTTATAAAAGCTCCGCTCTTTAAACGATAATATTTTTTCTTTTTTCTGTAACTTGTAACAATATTTGCAAGTTCCTCTACACTCATATCATCTGATAAGAATTCCAGTTGCAAAAGATTTGAATTTACAGATACTCCAACTCCTGCAGCAGGCTTTTTGTATACTCTGATATTATTGAAAGCCTCACTTCCAAGTACCTTCCCGTATTTATTTAATTTATCAATACCCGAAACCTTCAGCTCATAAAGTTCCTCTTCTGTCTCTGCACTAAGGAAATTTTGCTTATTCTCATAGGGAAGATATATCTTTAAAGCCTCTATAGCCTTTTCTTCATGTTTTTGATTTCTTAAAAGCTCATTATCATTTCTTTCAAATATTTTCCCCGACAAAATGTCCACTCTGCCGCCGGTATAAGTCGCTTCCGCTCTTCCCGTTACAATGTTATCTTCCATATCAAGATAATATGTAATCTCCGGCTTTTCAGGCACAAAACTTATTGCCTCGGGAGCATTATCTACTATATTCGCATAATCTTTTATACTTGGCAATACATTGGAATAAAACCTGCCTATATTTTTTCTTCCTATCTTTATCTCCCGATATCCGTACCCTGAATCATTCATTGCTTTAAATATCTTCAAAAGATTTTCATCACATCTGTTAAGATAATTATCTTTAATGCAGTAGACATAATTGTTTGATATAAACGACAGAGGAAAATCCACTTCCAGGTTTATACCTGCAAACAAATCTCTGTCATAAATAGGATTTATCCCGATAGTAATCTTTTCATTAAAATCTCTAAGTTCAATATCCGTAACGGTTTTCTTTGAGAAGTACTCTGTTGTCAGCTCTACTTTTTCTCCGACAAGTAAGTTGTAAATATCATCTATATTTGCTCCGTCTACCGGTATTTTCGATACATTGAGGCCCGTCTTTACATAATCAAGCAGTTTATAGCTTATAGAGGCCTCTGTATCCACAAGCTCTTCAATAAACTTTACATACTTTATACTCTTATCGTCAAATGCCCCATATCCAAGCTTAACACTGTCGTTTTTACCAAGAGGATAAATTTCATTATCTCTTAGTGCATCAACAAAATTCCTGTAACTTTTTATCTGCACAAGCTTTTTTCTGCCGATTTTAAACTGTATATATAAGCTTGTATCATACTCGCTCTTATACGACATTATAAGCTTAGGTACTATATGTACAGGTTCTTCATTAATGTCTGTTTCTTCATCAAAATACGAAAGAAATGCCTCACCGAAGTAATTTGTTTCATCCCCCAGCTCATGGCTGTCTAAATACGCATTTAAAAGAAATACTGTTGCAACCACATGTTCACAGTTCCTTGTATCATTAAGGTACCCTCTGATTCTGTTTTTATCAGAGCATTTCGAACAACTACAATATGCTCTTTTTAATCTGTCTTTGCCAAACTCTATATCCACTTTGCAATTTTCAGATGATTCAACTTTTGCAACCGCTATTCCGCAAACATTAGGATCCTGAGTATAATATCCGTATGCATTTCCATATGATATTATACCGTCGCTTACTTCAGTCAGACGTACCTGATTGTTTTTTATCAGTTCTTTAGCCTTCTTTGCAGTATCGGCAGACATAGAAAGGCTATCTATAATAGCCTCTCCGTCGAAGTATTTATAAATAGCCTTTTTCTCTTCCGTATCCGAAGCGGATATCATATCCGCCTTTATATTTTCCATATCTTCTTTTTCTTTTTTTAAATCAGCGGCTGTTTTCACGCCGTCAAGAAAACGAAAATCCATTTTTATTCCTCATTCTTTAATATATCAATAGCGGCACTAAGCTGGTTGTCGGAATCAGTTCCTATCTTTGCACCTTCATTTAAATCCACCTCTAAATCAGGCTTTATTCCTACCTTATGTAAGTCATAACCTGACGGAGGATAGTAATGCTGTGTAGTAATTTTAACTGCCGTACCGTCTCCAAGCGGAAGTACATTTTGTACTATACCCTTACCGAATGTGGTTTTTCCTACCACTGTACCCCACTCAAAGTCTCTGAATGTGGCTGTAAAAACTTCCGATGCGGATGCCGAGTTCTCATTTACAAGTACAACCATAGGAATCTTCAACTCATGACTTCCGTCAGAATAATATTCCTCTCTTTCTCCGTACTTATCTTCCGTATATAAAACCAATCCGTCAGGCAGTATATAATCAAGCATATCCACCACCTGATCAAGCAATCCTCCCGGGTTTCCACGAAGGTCCACTATCAACTTTGTCATTCCCTGTGACTGCAACGACTCTATATTTGATTTAAACTGTTCCGAGGTAACCGCATCAAACTGACTTACAGCTATATAGCCGATATTGTTATCAAGCATTTTACCTGCTACGGTCTCCACCTCTATAGATCTTCTTGTAAGATCAAGTTCAACTTCTTTTCTGTCATCACCTCTAAGGACTGTCATTTTAAAACTTGTGCCCTCTTCACCTCTGATTTTGGTCTTTACAAGTATATCCATATCCGTTCCGGCAACTTCTTCACCGTCTATTTTATCGATAATATCTCCGACCTGAAGCCCCGCATCATTTGCCGGACTGTTATCAAATATCTTTACAATGGTGATAATCTTGGTATTCGGATTTTGTGAAACCACGGCACCTATACCTGAGTACTTTCCCTCGGTATCTTCATTGAGCGCCTTGTATTCCTCCTTTGTATAATATACCGTATAAGGATCCCCAAGTCCGTTCATCATTCCGGCGTAAATACCGTCTTCCACCTTTGTCATATCTTCATCAAACAGAAAATATCTGTCTATAATGTTTTGTAAAACCGATGTCTTTTCTTCTATTTTTTTATAGTCAAGCTTATTATTTCTCTTTAAAAACAGAGACAGTACATTTCCGTTATTGAATGCAAAAGCAAATCCTACATATACTAAAACAAACGATGTCATAATTCCCAGAATAAATCCTATAACCCCGCTCATTCTTCCTTTTCTTTTTTGATTTCTTTCCCGATTTCTATCATCTCTTAGACCGGAACCGTTTGTACCCGTTCTTCCTTGTTGCCTTTCATTAATATATTTCTCATAGTCATCTATTTCACGATGTTCAAACATATAACACCTCCATTTTCTCTATCCCCTACTATATCACACATTAAAAATAAAGGGGAGATATAAATCTCCCCATATCCTAATTTATCAAATTTTACTTTCAAACTTAATAGCCGAGTTTATCCATGTATGACATATACTTTACAACCATCAATGCAATCTTAAAAGTGATTGCATCCTCAAACATTCTAAGATCAAGTCCTGTACTCTTTTGAAGCTTATCCAAACGATATACCAAAGTATTTCTGTGAATAAAGAGCTGTCTGGATGTCTCAGATACGTTTAAACTGTTTTCAAAGAATTTATTGATTGTAGTAAGTGTCTCCTCGTCAAGATCCTCAGGATTCTTTCCGTCAAATATCTCCTTGATAAACATCTTGCAAAGTGGTATAGGTAACTGATATATAAGTCTTCCTATTCCAAGTCTTGAATATGCAACAATGTTCTCTGCAGCATAGAATATCTTACCTACATCAAGTGCCATCTTAGCCTCTTTATAAGACTTTGACACTTCTTTAATCTCATTTACTATAGTTCCGTAAGCGACTGTAACGTTCAAAATTCCGATAGAATTAAGCTCATCAATAACAGATCTTGCTACTCTGTCCAGATCCTCGTATGCAGATCCTTCCTTCATCTCTTTTACAAGAATGATATCTCTCTCATCAACAGCTGTAACAAAGTCCTTATTTCTTGATGCAAAAAGAGCTTTTACAGCTTCAAGACTTGATACATCTCTCTCATTCTTTGTTTCAATAATATATACCACTCTTCTTACAGTAGTCTCGATATGTAATTTCTTTGCTCTGTTGTAGATATCTACAAGCAGTAAATTGTCAAGCAAGAGATTCTTTATAAAGTTGTCTTTATCAAATCTCTCCTTGTACGCTATAAGAAGGTTCTCTACCTGGAATGATGCCATTCTTCCCACCATATAGGTGTCATCGGTTGTTCCCTCAACCATAAGAACATACTCAAGCTGGTGCTCATCAAAAATCTTAAAAAACTGGAATCCACCTATTGCCTGAGAGTCTGCCAAAGAACTCGCAAATGTACTTACCTGTAATCCGTAAGTATCGGCCTCGGCAAAAGTTGTTGCTAAAACCTTACCCTCAATGTCACAAACACAAAGTTCTGTTCTCGTAATACTCTTTAAACCATCTATGGTATTTTGAAGAATCTGGTTTGAGATCATATAACTATCTCCTTTACTCTATTACTTTTCTCTACCATCTCATACAAAAATCAGAATGAGACAGTCATTAATCAGCCGTCATATTTGACAACAATTAATTTTCGAATTCGATCTGCTCTAAATACCTGATAGCAGATATTAACAAGTTTCACATAAATAATAATGCATTATCACAAGTAAATCAATAGGAAATACGATTTTTTTTTATTTGTTTATGTAATTTTGCCTATACATAACAGAGTACGCAGGTGTTCTATTAAAAATTTACCATATCTATAAAGAACGCCATGTGCTGTTTTCACTTATTGTGTATTTTATATGAAAACTTTAAAAGTTTATTTCACCGGTAAATACATACTCGGCTTTACCTCTCATATATATCTCATCATCTACAAGACTGATATCAAGGTCTCCTCCAAGCAGGTGAACTCTTACCGTAGTTTCACATAATCCTCTTTTCATTGTAGCAAACGCACTTGCACATGCTCCCGTGCCGCAGGCAAGAGTTTCTCCCGAGCCTCTCTCCCATACTCTCATATGAATATTCTTTCTGTCTTCTATATAAATAAATTCGGAATTTACCTTTTGAGGAAATCTCTCATGTTTCTCATAGTACTCGCCTACATTTTCAAGATTCATCTCTTTAAGTTCTTTCAAAGAATTTACATAATATACGGCATGTGGATTTCCTATATCCACTCCTATAAACTCTTTCTCTTCACCGTTTATCAATATCTTCTCAGGAAAATCGGATGTAATGGTTGCCTTTCCCATATTTACATTAATATATTCTGCAACACCGTCTTTTGGCTCCACTTCAATATACTTAATACCTGCGCCTGTTTCCATGGTAAACTTTTCAGACTTCACATAGCCATGGTCGTATACATATTTAGCCACACATCTTGATCCGTTTCCACACATAAGCCCTCTACTTCCGTCGGCATTGTACATATCCATCTTTACATCCGCTATATCTGAAGGGCATATAAGTATCAGACCGTCACTTCCGATACCGAAATGTCTGTCACTTACCTTTATAGCAACCTCACTTGGATTTTCCACCTTTTCCTTGAAACAGTCCACATATACATAGTCGTTTCCCGCTCCCTGCATTTTTACAAACTTCATAAAAATCTCCATCTATATTTATTCCTTACCACCATACAACAAACAAATCTTTTTTGCCGTATTGATAATGGTTTCTCCGTTTTTCATACTGCTAATCTGCAAATATTTATGTGCCTCAGGCTCAGTCATATTTTTGTGCTTTATCAAAAGTTCCTTGGCTTTTTGTATAGCCATAAAATTTTTGCCGCCTCGCTCTTCCTGCTTTTTCTTTCTTTTTCTCTCATAATAAAGTTTATCCGATATTTCACTCACCTTTTTTACCAGTTCTATTACTTTAAAAGGCATCGGTAAAAAGTTTATATCATCATCAGGCGCCTCATTAAGCTTGCCCGGTGAACATACCAGCAAAAGCTCGCAGGTTTCATTCATATTCTCCTTAAGCTCCATATATTGCATATCATTAAGCTGATAAGCACAGACCACAATGCCATAATCAATATCGTCAGACAGATTTATTGCCTGGGCACCTGATGCCACCACCCCGACAATAGAATATCCGTTTTTTATCAAAATCGACCTCAAAACCTTGCTGTCACCCGGATTTGGAAATGCAATGATTATATCTGACATTACTGTCCTTTCTCCTTGATTAAAAACTCAAAAGTTCTTTACTAGAATCTTTCCAGATATTTCTTAATCTCCCAGTCTGTTATAGCATTGTTAAACTCGTTCCATTCGATTTTCTTTGCCTCTATGTACTCATTAAATATTTGAGTTCCAAGCTTTTCCTTAACAAAATTTGAACTTTCAAATTCATCAATCGCCTCACTTAATGTATCCGGAAGCTTTTTAATATTATAATTTTTTCCTGAGTACATATTTTCATTAATAGCATCTTCAAGCTCCATACTGTTTTCCAGTCCGTCCAATATTGAATATATAAGCATCGCAATACAAAGATACGGATTTGTAGCGGAATCGGGACTTCTAAGCTCAAGTTTTATCTGATTGTTTCTTTCTGTCGGTATTCTAAGAAGAGCACTTCTGTTGGAATTTGAACTCCATGACACATAAACCGGTGCATCAAAATTCGGCTTCAATCTCTTATAAGAATTTACCAAAGGATTATTTATAAGCGATAATTCCCTTGCGTGATGAAGAATTCCCGCAATTGTTGACTTTGCCCTGTCACTGAGCTTAGCATTATCTTCAAATATATTCTTTCCGTTATCGTCAAAAGCGGATATTTTAAAATGCATTCCGCTTCCGTTTTCATTCTCAAAAAGTTTCGGCATAAAGGAAGCACTGAGACCATGCCTTTTTGCCAAAGTTTTTACCGCCATTCTGAATGTCTGAATGGCGTCGGCACATTTTAGCGCATCCTGATCCGTAAAATCTATCTCATGCTGTGCCTTTGCTATCTCATGATGTGAAGACTTTATCTTTATACCCATCTCTTCCAAAGTCAGTACAATATCTCTTCTGATATTTTCAGACATGTCAAGAGGGCCGATATCAAAATAACTGGCCTTTTCCTTCACATTCAGACTTACCTCACCTTTATCATCAGTGTTGAGCAAAAAGAATTCACACTCGGCTTCAATAAATATATTAAGTCCTAACTTCCTTGCTTTATCATATGCATCAAGTAATACCGCCCTCGGGTCGGCTTCAAAAACACTTCCGTCAGTTCTGTGAATATTGCAGATAAATCTTGCAACCTTTCCCTGCTGAGGTCTCCAAGGAAATATACAAAAGGTAGAAAGATCCGGATGTAAATACAAATCCGAATCTTCTATAGGCGCAAATCCCTTTACACTTGAACCGTCAAAAAGGATCCTGTTTTCCATGGCATCCTCAAGCTGACTTGCAGTTATTGCGATATTTTTCAAAGTTCCGAAAATATCGGTAAACTGTAATCTGATAAATTCTACATCTTCCTCTTCAACTATGGCAAAAATCTCTTCCTTCGTCATTGCTCACCTTTTCTTTAAAACTTATTAAGCACCCTTTTTAACCTTTCGAGTGCATCATCAACATCTTCTTTTGAAATAATAAGCGGCGGAATAAATCTCAAAATATTGCTTCCGGCATTTATAAGTACCATTTTCTCATCAAGGAGCGCCGACTTTATAATATCGGCCACAGGTATGTCAAACTCCATACCCAGAAGCAGTCCCTTTCCTCTGACTTCCTTTATAAAAGGATATTCCTTTGCCATACCCTCAAGCTTTTCTTTGAGATAATCTCCCACTGCTTTTACATTTCCTGTTATGTCGTCCTCCTTAAAGATATCCAGTACCTTGGATGCCACCGCACATACCAAAGGATTCCCTCCATATGTGGAACCGTGATCTCCCGGCTTTAATACATCGCTTGCCTTACCCGATGTCAAAAATGCACCTATCGGCACTCCGTTACCAAGTGCCTTTGCCACCGTCATAACATCAGGCTTGATGCCGTATTCCTGCCAGGCAAAATACCTGCCTGTTCTTCCCATTCCACATTGAATTTCATCCAAAATCAGTATCAAATAATGTTCATCCGTAAGCTTTTTGATACCTTCAAGGAACTCTTTCGTTGCAGGATGAATTCCACCCTCACCCTGTACCGTCTCAAGTATTATAGCACAGGTTTTGTCACTAACAAGATTTTTTACAGACTCTATATCATTATATTTTGCAAATTTTACTCCCGGAATCAGCGGATAGAAATCCTCTCTATAATGCTCATTTCCTGTTACCGAAAGTGCTCCTAAGCTTCTGCCGTGAAAACTTCCTTCCATTGCGATTATTTCAAATCTTCCACCGGTTTTTTTACCGTACTTTTTTGCAATCTTTATCGCACCCTCTATAGCTTCCGTACCCGAGTTTGTAAAAAACACCTTTTCCATTTTGCTGATTTCAAGAAGTTTTTCTCCGGCCTCTATAACAGGCTCATTATAAAAATAGTTTGATATATGCCAAAGCTTATCCGCCTGTGATTTTAATGCCTCATTTATTCCCCTATAATTATATCCTAGTCCCTGTACCGCAATGCCGGCAAAAAAATCCAGATATTCATTTCCGTCAGTATCAAAAAGCTTTATCCCGTCACCGTGATCAAATACCACCTGATACCTGTTATACGTCTTTAATAACAATTGCTCGGCGCAATCTATTGAATCCTTCATCTTCATAACTGATCTCCTACTATCATGGTACCTATACCTTTGTTTGTAAACATCTCAAGCAAAAGGCAATGTGCAACCCTGCCGTCGGCAATCGTCACCCTGTTTACTCCGTTTTTTACCGCATCCACACAGTTTGAAAGCTTCGGCAGCATACCTTCTCCCATCTGTCCGTTTTCTATAAGCTTTTCAATTTCACTTATACTTATCTTTTCTATCAGGCTGCTCTTATCGTTAAAGTCCTTGTATACACCTTCAACATCTGTAAGAAATGCCAGCTTTTCCGCCTTCAGTGCCTTTGCAATTGCACATGCCGCATCGTCCGCATTTACATTGTAGCTTGTATACTCTTTATCAAAACCTACAGGACATATGACAGGTAAAAAATCTTTTTCCAAAAGATCAAAGATTATGTCGGGGTTTACCTCACTCACTTCTCCGACCATACCTATATCCTCACCGTCAACTTCCTTTTTATGGCAATGTAGCAGGGAACCGTCCTTTCCGCTGATACCTACAGCTTTCATTCCAAGCTCTCCTATCATCTGTACCAACTCTTTATTCACTTTGTTTAACACCATTTCAACAACTTCCATTGTTGCATCATCTGTAAACCTTAAGCCGTTTACAAAATGAGGCTCAATATTCACCTTTTCAAGCCACTTGGAAATCTCCTTTCCTCCTCCGTGAACGATAACAGGCTGCATACCTACAAGCTTTAAAAGTACGATATCCTGTATTACCTTTTTCTTTAAGTTCTCATCAAGCATTGCCGAACCGCCATACTTTACAACCACAATCTTTTTATTAAACGCCTGTATATAAGGCAAAGCCTCTATAAGAGTCCCCACCTTTTCAAGTAATTTATCCATAAAACACCTCTCTAGCTTCTGTAGTCCGCATTGATTTTTACATAGTCAAATGTCAAATCACATCCCCACGCCGTTGCAGCAAAATCTCCCATATTTAACTTTACCAAGGCTCTGACTTCCTTGGCAGACAATATCTTGCTTGCTTTTTCTTCATCAAAGCCTACAGATACTCCGTCCTTATATATCAAAATCTTTCCGTTTTCACTCTCAAAGTAAAGCTCCATATTGTCGGGATCAAACTTTTCACCGCTGTAACCGAGAGCACAAAGTATTCTTCCCCAGTTGGCATCATGTCCGAATATGGCCGCCTTTGTTAGTGATGAGGTAACTACAGATTTTGCCAAAGTTCTTGCGGTCTCCTTAGTCTTTGCACCCTCTACCACAACTTCAAAAAGCGCGGTGGCTCCCTCACCGTCTCCTGCAATCATCTTTGAAAGAGCTGTTGTAACGAAATTTAGATTGCTCTTAAATACCTTATATTCCTCACTGCTTTCATTAACTATCTTTTCATTATCAGCAAGTCCGTTTGCAAGTATTATAAGAGAATCGTTTGTGGACGTATCTCCGTCCACACTCACCATATTGAAGGTATCCACCACATCTTCTCTCAAAGCCTTTAATAAAAGCTCCTTTGAGATATTTACATCTGTTGTGATAAATCCGAGCATTGTGCACATATTCGGATGTATCATCCCCGAACCTTTACACATAGCTCCCATCTTTACCGTCTTTCCCGATATTTCAAACTCTATAGCGATTTCCTTTGAAACGGTATCTGTAGTCATTATAGCCTTGGCAGCTTCATTTGCAGCCTTTTCACTCTGCTCTAAAGAGTTTGAAAGCGATTCTATTCCTGCGCAAATCTTTTCTATAGGAAGCTGCATACCTATAACACCTGTGGAAGCCACAAGTATTGAATTCTCTTCCGCTCCCAGTTCAGATGCCGCCTTTTTTGCGCTCTGTTTACAGTACTCCATTCCCTCATCCTTGGTGCAGGCATTGGCAATACCTGAATTTATAACTATTGCATTTACATCAACTTCGCTATCCGTTATTTTTCTGTCCCAAAGTACAGGCGCCGCCTTTACAAGATTTGTGGTGTAGACTCCTGCAGATATTGCAGGAACTTTAGAAAAAATCATAGCCATATCGGTTCTGTTTTTATATTTTATATTTGCCTCGGTTGCACTTGCCAAAAATCCATTCGGTGCACATATTCCGCCATTTATTGTCTTCATACATTCTCCTTATATTGCTTTTATGATTAACTGTAGCATCTGCTCAAAGCTTTAATCCCTGTATAGACGATTATGCTACAATACTTGATATATTTTCCTCATTCAGTACAAGTTCATAGCTGTTTATATCCTTATTTTGCTTCCAGTTTTGACTCTTCCAAAAAATATTTCCTGCAAGATTTTGCTTGAATGCTATAAGAGTTATCTTACTTATACCTTCGGCATTTACCCTCTCTATAGCTTCCTTTACCATCTTACCGGCTATATTTTCTCCTCTGCACCTTGAATCCACACATACATGGTAAAATGTCGCCTGTCTGCCGTCATGACCTGAAAGTATGGTTCCGACTATTTGATTATTCTTTACAGCCACAACACTAAGCCCGACATTTCTGTCAAGAAATCTTTTTATATGTTCAAAATCATCATCAACCGCCCTGATCCTGAAGCCCTTTATACTTTTCCAAAGAGCCATCACCTCAGTATAGTCCTCTATTTTCATTGTCCTTATTTCTATATCCTTTTTCATCATATTGACATCGGTAAACTTTTTAATCCATATTCTTCATCTATCCCAAACATTAAATTCATATTCTGGACGGCCTGACCTGCCGCTCCCTTTATCAGGTTGTCAATGGCACCGGTCACTACTATCCTGTTTGTCCTCTTATCTGTTACATAGCCTATATCCACAAAATTGCTTCCCTTTACAAATCTCGTTTCCGCATTTTCGTTTTTCCTAAGAAGCCTTATAAACTTCTCATTTGCATACTCGCTCTCATAGGCATTTTTTATATCTTCTTCACTGATATTCGGCTTCAGTGTGGCATATGCAGTCACCAAAATTCCTCTCATCATAGGAACAAGATGAGGTGTAAAACTTATTACAATATCCTCTCCTGCCGCCTTTGAAAGCTGAGCTTCTATCTCAGGTGTATGTCTGTGGCTTCCGATTCCGTAAGCCTTCATATTTTCATTTACTTCACAAAAAAGATTGTCAACCTTGGCACTTCTACCTGCTCCCGAAGTTCCAGACTTCGCATCTATTATGATGCTGTTTTTATCTATCAGCTTATGCTTTAAAAGCGGCTGCAGTGAAAGTATTGAACAGGTAGGGTAACATCCCGGATTTGCAATCAGTCTCGCCTTCTTTATATCTTCACGGTAAAGCTCAGGTAGACCGTATACTGCCTCTTTTATAAGATTTTTTGACTTGTGCTCAAGCTTATACCACTTTTCATATACATCCACATCCTTTATTCTGAAGTCTGCTGAAAGGTCTATCACCTTGGCATTTGCAAGTACCTCATCATTTATATTCTCAGACAGAAAGCCTTGAGGTGTAGCTGTAAATATAATGTCCGCTTTCTTTGACAGTTCCAAAACATTGTCGTTTTCACAGATATCATCTGCATATTTATACATGCTTCTAAAGACCTTCGAGTAGCTCTCACCCGCAAAGCTCTTCGAGCCGAATCCCACTATTTTTACATCATCTCTTTGTAATAAGAGTCTTATAAGCTCAGCTCCTGCATATCCCGTAGCTCCCACAATGCCTACCTTTATCATAAAAAGACCTCTCATCCTTTCCTTCGATTTTATAATTACTTTTATTTTTTCATAATTATACACTTTTTATGAATAAAATCAAGGTTTTGTGCATAAAAATTTTCGAACAAAAAAGGACACCTTTTACAGTGTCCTAGTTGTTTTAATTCGTACTAAAGTACTTACATTTTTTCATTCAAATATTTTTGGAACTTGCTTACGCTTAGGTTTGCTCTTTTGGCCGCATCTTCTACTGATACTATTCCGTCTTTTACAAACATAAGTAATGTATTTATAACCCCTTCTTTTCTGCCCTCTCTTCTACCTTCTTTTTTGCCCTCTCTTCTACCCTCTTTTATCCACTTACTTTTAGACTTTTCTAATACTTCCTGAACAATATCCTCTTTAAATATGTCGTATAACTCCTTCATTGCATCTGTCATCTTATTACCCTCCTTTATTTTTAAACCTTATTCCATGCACTTCAAGTAAATAAATTCCTTTATGGTTTCCCATATATTGACATAATTTTCCAAATATTAATGTTGTAATAATACGTGAAAAACCTTTATCCAATATGGTAAAGCGTATAAAGAATACCTCAGTAATGTGTAAATATAATAAATGCTCAAAAATGCAAATACAAAAATTCTTACATCTATATTCACAAGATATCTATCCCATAATTTCTTTATTATTCTAATTATATTAAGCATATTTTTTATTATTTCTCCTTATCGTATCATAAAATAGTTAGTACAAAATAAAATGAGACACTTCATTTGCCATAATAATACACTTAAAATCCTTTTCATTTTTTATCTTTGCAGTTCATCTTTGAGAAATACCCTGCTGTCCAACAATATTTTACATACTGCAAATGTCTCACTGTTTGACAAAGTTCCTTGATATGATGATTCCATCCTATAACCACCTGCCTCTTTGTCATAGACTATGAAGTTTATAATACCGTTACTCACCATATCGGAACACATATAATCTTTTATGGAAACGATATAACTTTGAATCGTTCTTTCATCCACATTGAAGTTATCTGCTTATTCTCTTTTATTTACAATATAGCCTTTCACCAACTTAAAATATATCTTAAGCAATTGTGTTGACTTATCTACTCCAAAAACATTCATATCTCATCTCCTATATGCCTAATATACTATTTAACATGGACATATATTGTCATCGTAAAAGTTATTTATACATATTTTTTTATTTCCTCCTCATATAATAACACCGACTAATTACAACAAATTTATTAATATTTTCGTTAGCAAAATTAATATTTAATCAGTTTTCTTACAAAAAGGACACCTTTTACAGTGTCCTCATTGTTTTAAGTCATATCATAGTATTTACATCTTTTCATTTAAATATTTTTGGAACTTGCTTACGCTTAGGTTTGCTCTTTTTGCAGCATCTTCTACTGAAATTATTCCGTCTTTTACAAGCATAATCAATGTATTTATTACACCCTCTTTTATCCACTTGCTTTTAGACTTTTCTAATACTTCCTGATCAAAATCCTCTTTAAATATGTCGTATAACTCCTTCATTGCATCCGTCATTTTATTACCCTCCTTAACATACTTAAAATCATATTTCATTTTAGATGTTACAGGAAAATTGTCACTGTAACAATCATCTTTTGTAAAAACTCCCATCAGTTCAGATAGTATAGTACCGTCATTTATATTGGCACTGATATATATTTCTTTGAGCCCATTGTCAACTTCCGTATTACTTCCGGCTATCACCCTTTTTATTAAATATGAGCTCTTGTTTTCTTTGAATATATCAAAATTGCAAATATATATCATGCACACTTCCGGCACATTCTCAAAGCTTTCGCCTTTTTTCATCAAGCTCGTAGTCAAAACGCTACTGTAATATCTCACTCTTTTTTGATGATTTACATTATCGGCATTTTGAACCTCAATATTCACTCGACTTCCGTCTTTTAACTCACAATAAGCATCAAGTATAACGGAGCGTCTTTCTATATTAGTTATAGCATATTGCGACTTATTATTTAAGACTTTCAGCTGATAATCTTGCAAAAATATCCTTAATATTTCTTCACAAAACTCCTTATTCTCTGCCATCTTTCTAAATATAATATCGTCAATGGGATTTAACTTTTGTACATATTCTTTGAATTTTTGTATAGACCTGTCAGACATAAACCTCCTTTATAAATAGAACCTTTTAAAATCAGAAACTATAAGAAATGTAGATATAAAATTATTAGATATAATGAACTGCACTTTTAATTATTATAATAAATGGTATTGATTAAATCAATATACTTGATAGAAATACAATATACTATGCTATAATTAACTTATAAGTTTTTTGATTCCGGAGGTTTAAGATGCAAAATAAAACTATTCAATTTAATATAAATTCAGATGACACCGACACACCCGGAATCAGTGCTTTAAAGAAAGCAAGTAAGATTGCAAATAAATATAATATTTCCGATATGTCACAGGATGAGATAAATGTAGAAATAGCAGAGTCAAGAAAATCATCGGATTGATATTACTTCAATGTATACAGTAGGTGAATACTTAAAATATGATACCTGTTGTATACAGGCTGCATAGCTGTGTAGCATAGAAATAGCGAAGTAGCAAAACGCCACTTCGCTATAAAGTCGAACTTATTTGAATCACATCAGCACTCTCTAATTCTGTAGCTTTTCTCTCAACCTGTGTGATTGGATTGACCCTTACATTTTAATTTGTAGATAATCTCGATATAGTTCTTACTCTAGAACTAACACAAATACTTGCTCTCCCATTCTCTTTCATACTGTATAGCGATTTCACTAATGTCCTTATAGTCAAACTCTGATTTCATACTTCCATCAGCACCAACTATCATCGTCATCACAGTCCACCTATGTTCTTCATCTAACTTTTTTCTCTCCGGTGAAAGAAGTTTATCAATACTCATAAATAATTTAATTAACTGTGTTCTACTTATTTCTTCCTGGCTGAAACAATCTACATACATTCCATTATAATACGTATAATACTTCATAGTATAGCTTCCCTCAGTATAACCTGCAAAAAAGCAAACCCTTTCCCATTTTGTTGGTAAAACCGACTGTAAAATATCAAATACCTCTTGAAAAATTTTATTATCCATAATCCTGATCATTTGGAAAAATCCTAATGTTCTCCTTTCCATCAATACTATAATTAACAACTAAAGCTTCAGGACGCCTAGAATCTTCAGAGTATATTACCTCAATCTTAATTTGTACTTCTTTTCCGTCTTTTACTTCCTTTGCTAATTCATTTTCAAAATTCCTATAGTCTTTTCTATTTATATCGGCATCCTGTGGAATCATATTTTCAAGTCCGTTTGAACCATTAAATCGGTCTCCTATCAAATGACCTCTATCATCACCATCTTTTTGGTCACCTTTACCAATAGTTTCTATAGAGTCGCCAATTATTAATCGACCTTCCCTATCTTTAATGTATAATATACCCTCAACCAATATAATTCTTCCCTTATCATCGGTTTCATAACTATATCCATTTATTTCATATTTATTATTTGGCAACAGGTCATCACCAATACGATACAACTTATCATTATCATCGTAATATTTTTTCAACTCATTTGTATCACTTTGGACAGATTCTCCCGTAAAATCAACGCCTACAAGTTTTATTTCCTTAAAAAAGTCAGGAAAAACATCATCTTTATCGTCCAAATTACTCTTTACTTTATCAGCATTTTCACAGTTTGTCTCAGTGTTAGATACTAATTTAATATCCTTGAAAAAATCAGGAAAAATCGATTCTTTATTTTTAGCAATATCTTTATTTAATTCTTCCTTTTTCTCTGCGATATCTTTAACTGTATCTTTTACCACATTTACGGCTTCTTTTGCTATCTCAGAAAATCCCAAACTAAACAATCCTCCTTTCCATTTCCTGCATCCACTTGTTGAAGTTCTCATCACTTGCAGAGTTCTCTAAACTTCTAAAATGAATTAGGCATTCAAGAATACTATTCAGTGATTCTATCGACAATTGCTCTGTAGATATATTTAACTCTTGAATCAACCTACTGTTCCACTCTTCTATATTATCTGTGTATTTTACCTTTGAAAATATATCATTGTCCCTATCAACTATATGAGAAATAATTCTTTCGATTTTATTTCTCTCTAATTTTTTATTTAGATTAATTGAACTTATTATCTCACATTTAACTGAAGATGAAATATCAGCTCCAACCAAAAATCTCTTTAACTTTTCAATATCACTTCTAACTTCTGCATTTTTTAAACTTGAGAGTAGATATTCAATAACTTTTGTAGTACATAACTGACCATTACCACCCGCTTTATACTGATGTTTATATTCCTTTGGTTCAATATTATATTTATCAATTTTGCATAATACCGCTTCTACCCATTTGTTCTGATATACTGCTGCTACGCCTGTAGGAATTTTTGCGAGCTCAACAATCTGACTGTCTGTTAATCCTGCCGCTCTGCCTACAAGTTCTCTATCAGTCAAATCAGGTAAATGCATAATTACTTTTGTATTAGTGTTTCTTATTACTGACATATCAAGCAATGTCGGTGATTGGTCGACTATAACAAAACCTTCACCATACGTTCTCATCTCAGCTATGGCATTTGCCATCATCTCAACCGACTTCCCAAGCAAGTTTGAACTCTCTGACGTTTGTTCTGTAGAAACTCTCCTTAAAAGATTATGAGCTTCTTCAATTACAGTAACATGCTTTAGAGGTAAATTTATACCGCCTTCACACATTCTTCTTTCTTGTAATCTCATAATAATGATTCCCATAATCATTGACTTTGTTTCGCTGGAACCCACTCTACTCAGGTCAATTATTGTACTTTCATTAAACAACTTATTACTATCAATCTCATCAGCTGTAAAAATTTGTCCATTCAATCCGTTAGTTAAAGACCTTACCCTCGTTACCAATGATCCTGTATAATTATCCTTAACTTCCTCTGAATATTCTGAGCTGCTTACCACTTCTCTTAAAGCCTGTAATAAATCCATGAAGCTTGGATATATATCAATACCGTTTGTATTTATGGAACATTTAAGATCCCATCCGCTTGAGATATATGCTTTCTCTATTGCTTCTTTCAATACTGCCGGCATCGCCGCATACATTGGCCAACATACGTTAAAAATATCTACCAGTCTATCAATATGTTCTAATACATGAATACCGTTTTCAAACTTAAACGGATTTATTCTGAGTAATTCTGTAATAGCAGGATTAGTTCCATAAACATTAAATTTATCTCCAAACACTTGCTTGTACTCACCCTTTGCAGGCTCAATAATCAAAGTTGGTATCTGTTTATCTATGTACTGTCCTACATAAGGATAATCATTAGGTAACAGTTTATTTAGTCTGGCAACCAGAGAGTATACTGTATTAGACTTACCTGAGCCGGTTGAACCTGTAATAAATGTATGCTCACCTAATCTTTTTAAATCAACATTTACTACATGATTGTTGTACTCTTTTCCCATATGATAAATATTACCTAATCTAATCGGTAAATCGACATTCTTCGTACTCTGCACATCTCTCCCAAACCTTGCCATCTCTCTTACAAATATACCTGGAACTCCATTATACGGTATACCACATTGTACAGATAACTCCTTTGTGCTTAACATTGTAGCCGGAGTTACATCTGTAATAGCTTCGAGGTTAATTAAATAGTCAGGATCATGAAAACTTGGATGTGTAAAATGACGTAAGTATTCATTTATCATCTTTGTTGAATCATCTCTAAACCAAGTATTCATGTTCGCTGATTCTAATGAAGTACCTTCTCCATTAATTATTCCTCTATAAGCACTTGCAGAAATAATAGACGTTTCTTTTGAATTACTTATAAAATACGCAGCACTTGCCCACATTCCATAGTTCTCACATTCTTTTATTCTTTTTAAGTGCTCATCAACACATTCTAAAAATACTTTAATTTGTTTATTCTCAAACTTGATCATTGAAGATGTTGATGTCCCTGTATTCATCCCTTTTTGACTTGTACTCTGAGTTGTGGTTGAAGTAGATTTTTGTGAAGATTTTTGTGTTCCTTCACTTTCACTCTCATTAGTCCCTACCGACTCACCATGTTGATATGCCCTTGATGCACTTACACCAACATTAGCTCCACCTGTTATAGTATTAGTCAGACTTGAAGCAAAAGTTTTTGCAATACCTATACCGGCTGATACAACCGGTACAATCGGAATTGTAGCTCCAGCATTTGCACTTAATGAAGTCGAACTACTTGTTCCTTGTGCTACTGAACCACTTCCATTAAGCCCTGCGCTAATACCGATTGTATTTGTTATGCTCTCACTTTTAGTTTTGCTTGAACCCTTTGTAAAACTCTGGGTCTTAGATATACTATTACCGATTGTATCCGTATACCCCTTCATCTCAGACTCAGATATGGAAATTCCTTCATTTGTACCCACTGTCAAACTATACTCAGCTAAAGATGACATCTGAGAGTATATTTCTCCATACCCCTGTTTAACCTGCTCCATTCTCCAATCTGAAATAGGATCAGAAATAATAAGCACTGTAAAAACTTCACCCTGCATTGCATCCACAAACTTCTCTATTCCCTGTATAAACTGTTCATTATGAGCATCTTTATCTTTTATAGATGGTATGCTGGTTAATGCAGTAACTGTATTCTTTCCATTTTTAGGCAATATATTCTCCAACAAGTCATTATATTCCAATATATCTACATCTGTTATTTGACTGCCTGGGAAATTACCTGTAAATGATTTCTCAAATGCTTTTCCAAGCTCAGGATTTTCAGTAAAATCTTCTTCTATACTTTTTGTACCCATATAGAGGTCAATGCTTGTTCCGTCACTTTTCAACATAAATACAATAGACAATCCCAAACCATGCATAGAACTGTATACATTATTAAGTCTGTCCAATATCTTTTCATCCTTGTCAAACACCAGACCTGATATCTTAAACATCTTAATATTTCTATCTGTAGATAACTCTAAAACACTTCTGCTTGGCTTTGATACTTTATATCTTTCCAAATCATTTAAATACAGCTTCTTAACAATTTTCTCAGCAAATAATAAGCTTGCAGCAGTATCTGATATTAAAGGTTTATTCTCCATTAAATCTTTTACTCTAACCTTTTGCACAACATTATCATTATTACTGCTCATCTGTTCTCTTAAACTCATTTTCCCTCCTAATCAAGAGAATCCCCAATATTTTTTAAGGAATTTCTTATATCAAGCAATCTTCCCTCGCATTCTTTTAGTCTGACAACTTTTATGTCTCTATCTTCTTTACTATCATTTTTATCCCTGTCTAAGGCAGCAATATAACCTAATATCTGCTCTATCTCACCATCTAATACCTGTTCTACATATTTAAATTTTTCTCTAACATCATTAGTAACTGTATTGGCATAGTCTTTACAACTTTTCTCTCTTGTTTCTTTTAAGCTCTTAATAAAACTTTCTTTTAACTTGTTTTTATATTTATCTGTTAAAGCCTTACCACCTGTTGCCAGCTGTAATATTCCGGCTCCAAGAAGAGCGATTGTAGTCGCTGTTGTAGCTGCCGCTAATCCAATTGGTGTAAAAGCCAGTATTGTACCTCCTGCAAAGGTTAAGCCCATTGTTATCGCAGACCTTTTTGCAACTTCTCCCAAGCCTAAGCTTGCCCCTACAGCTCCATATACAGGTCCACCTACAATTGTACCTAAGATAGTAGCGGAAACTCTGCTTAGCCCAGATATATTCTGTGGCTTTTCTACTCCACTTACCACATATCTGAATTCATCCAAATAATCATAGAACTCATCTATATTTTTTCCGATTTCCTTCTCCAGTTCATTGATTTTCCGATCTACAAGCACCTTTAACTTATCCCTACCCCAAACTGCCATTTCTTTTTGTACAAATTGTTCAAGATTAGATACAACCTCTTTTTCGAGTGCATCTTTCTTAGATTTCTGCTTAAAAGGATTGACTGTCATACTGTTTTCAAGTTTCATATCCTCTACGACTTTGGGAACTCTATTAATTATAGTATCAAACTCATCATTCATAGAGTTCTCTATATCATCTTCCAATTCTCTCATCCTGAGAGCTATTATACTTATTGTGTCTTTCTTTCTTTGTCTGGCCTTATCTAAGTTAGGCATAGCAGCTTTTATTCTTTCTTCACGCTCATCCACTTCCTTATCAAGAGATTTAATATAATTTTCTATATACTCCTTCCTTAGTTTTATATCAATGTGATTTATTGCTGGACTTATAACTTGCATAAGCTTTGCTTTACCCTTGTTCTCTCTAAGGTACTCTGAGAGTGCGGTTTCAAATTCAAGCATTCCTGTATCTGCTAACGCAGACTTATCTTTATTCATTCTCGCTTTCAGTGCACCTAAAGCATCAACATAAAATATCCCTTTTTCGCCCAAATCAGTCAGCGATGATAGTTTTTTATTTCCAAACTTTATAAGTCTATCCTGCTCATCATCAGGCACTTGATTAATTGCATTACAAATAAAGAATATGTCTTTATATTCATTATTGCGAATCTGATCAGTTATATAATTCATCTCAGATTCTCCTGCAATCTTAGGACATCTAAATACAAAAATTATAGCATCCGCCTGTTTTAGATATTCCCCTGTAACTTTGGTCCTAGTACCATTTTCATTTAGCCCCGGAGAATCTATAATAGTGATACCGTCATGACATAATTCTATAGGATATCTCAATATCACTTTATCATATGGTAATTCCTGAATAGAATCCGCCTGATCTTTTGTAGGATCCGGTATAACTACATATTCCTTTAATTCATCTACATCCAATTCTATTGGTGGAATAGTTTTACCTGCAAACTTTTCAATATGTTGCTTTGCCTTAATTGAAATATCAGAAGATATTTTATTCGGTAGCGGATTCTTGAAATACAGAGTAGCACTCTCCCTTTCACCATATTTTACTTCATTAATCACAGCTGTGCATGGTGTTGAGTATGCCGGTAGAATTTTGGATCCCATCATTGAATTTATAAATGTACTCTTTCCATTCTTAAACTCACCTATAACAAGCACCTTAAAGTCATCATCTTCAACCTTTTTCTTTAAATTCAATAGAGCCACCAAATCCGAATCATTAATATTTACCCCTATATCAATTAGCTCATCCACAACTTCTGCCACTTCTATCAATGAATGTACTATCTTACCCTTTTTCTCCTTCATATCCTCATAGCTACTAATTGGCATAATTATATCTCCTCAATCTTTCTTATTATTTTTGTTAAAGTATCTATTTCTTCCTTATGAGAATTTACTTCTATATCATTTATTTTATATTTCATTTCAATAAACTCAGAAGCTTCTCTTTTAAACTCTCTAAGTATATCTTCATAAATCTTAGTAATCTCTTTATTTGAAGCCTTCCTTGTCTCATATGATATATCCCTGATTTTTGAATTGATTTTATTTTTTAATTCATCACTCTGAGCAATATCCTTCAGTTTCAGATATGTATAAGCCAAAAAACCACCACCAATAGATATTACCGCACCAATAATTCTGAATAAGAAAAAGCCTATTCCAACTCCGCCTGCAATTCCTATAGGAAGGTATTTCCTATATTTTCCATAATCTATACCACACTCTTCATTAGCCTGACCTTTATATTTTATATCGATATTTGTATATTCAGTCGAAAGATTGGTATGAAAAAAACTATTAAGCCAAGTAGTATCATCATTAATTCTTGATGTAACATATTCATCGACTCTTGAAGCCACTGCTGTTATACCGTTTTCCCATACATCTTCAAACTCAGAGTTATACCAAAGAAATTTATCAACTGCATCACTGAATCTATCATTTATATCTACTGACAACTTATCAAATTCTCTCTTTATGAAGGTATCAATCTCCTCTATGCTGTCATGTTGTCTTTGTTGAAATTCCAGCATTGTACTTTCAATTGACATAGCCTCAAGTTCTTTTTGTTGCAACAGTTTTTCCCTATTATTTTTTATTTCATCTATATTTTCTTTTTCCAATTTTTCAACTTCAAGTTTTTGAGATTCTATATGTGTTTTTATATACTCTAATACCCCTTTTAAAAGTACATACTCATCATTTATTTTTTCCGGTCCTAATAACTTTTCAAACTCCTTCTTAACATCAGTCTTATTATACTTATTCAGTATCTTTTCATACTTTCCGGTGTCATCAAAAATACTCCATTCTACTTCACTAAATTTCAGCTGTATTTGTTTTTCAACATAATCTATAACATTATCTGCATCACTATCTGCAACTAATGAAAGTTTGTTTATAACCAATAGAATATTCTTTGCTCCACCATACTTTATATAATTACTTATAAACATAGTTTCTGTTTCACTAAGCAGATGTTCAGCTGTCATGACCAATACTACTGCATCACATTTATAAATATCAATCATTAGACTTATGTCATCAAGCTTCTTTTTACTGAATAATCCATGGAACTCCTTAAATTCTAATGACTTATCCTTCAAATAGCTATTGTTTGCAACTATTGTTACATTTGATGATATTTCTTCCAGCTGCACCAAGTCACTATCAGGTACCATAACCCCTTGTTCATCATATATCGAATATTTATCTCCATACTTTATAGTAATCTCAGGTGTTGTAGGAATAATTGTCGTCGGAAGCACATTTTCACCCAAAATATAGTTGATAATTGTACTCTTTCCCACCAAATCATCACCTACAAATCCTACCGTTTTAGTACCACCTTTACTATGACTTTCAATAAAATTAGCTAATAATCCTGCTAACTCCTTATTATTACACTCCCCCAGTAGGTTTGAAATCTTCTGTAATTTTTCAAAATCTACCATCTAATTAATCTCCTTTATAATATTCTTATACTTATTTATACTAACCATTACCTTTTCCATCATCTGAATATCAGAATTAGTATTCCTAAGTATTTGCTTTCTATCCTCAATATATTTTTCTATATCTGATTTATTGTACTTCAAGAGATATATAATATTTTCTTTTCCAATATCCATATTTGAATCTATAATGTCTGATATTTCAGTTACTAAAAATTCTCTCATTGTAAGTGATATTGCGTCAATCATCTTAGTAGTTATTTGTTCAAAATCTCTAGATATACTCTTTACTGTATTTGACTTACTCAATATATATTTGAATGTTAATCCCCAAGAACTAAGCCCTTTACCAGCCTTATCTGCAAAAACATCTAACTCTCGTAGTGCTTGTTTTTGAGCTTCCTTACATATGTTTTTTACTTTTTCAAATTCACTATCAGAAATTTTCCATGAGCTATCTACAAGTTCATCTGTATCAATATTTTTTATATTACAACAACCGTATTCATTCAATAATTCCTCTTTGATATCAACAACTAAATCAGTATATTCAGACTCCATTTCGGCTAAAAGCTCTTTAGTAATATCTTCATACTTTTCAACCCTATACTCATCAAATATTTTTTCAAAATCAAACACATTTGTAAGATCACTTAATTTTTTACAAGTCTTTGATGTTGTCTGCATTTCAAGCTTTTTTCTTTCTACATCTCTGTTTAGGTTATCTATTTCATCATTAATACATCTTTCCATATCATGTCTAAACTGCTTAAATCTCTCTACAACTCGTTTCTGAAATTTTTCTACAGACATAATGCTCTTTGTATACTTTTTCTTTTCCTCCTCTTCCTTTTTTACCTTTTGTGAGACTATGCTATCAATACTACTCACTATATTATCACTTATATTCATAGCCCTATTATTAATATAAGTTGTTCTGTTGTTCTCAAGAATATTCTTTATTTTCTCAATACCATCCTCATAAAGCTTTACCATTTCACTTCTCTCGTCTTCCGGCATACCGCTTATTGCTTTTATATTTGTTTTCATATCCATGTCGACTTCCTTAAGGTAAACAAAAGTAGGCATAGGAATTACATTTTTCACCTCTATATGAATATATTTTTCCAGTCTTTTCTTAATGTTTTTCATAAGCATTGGTAATTCATCCTTGTCCCCAAGCATCTCAACCTTAGTAACAACAAAAATAATTTCTTGCTTTTGCTTTTCCAAATTTGTATTTATATAGTCTATTAAATCCTCTGATACCGGCTTTTCTTGAGGTATAATAACAACAATAGCATCACATATATTGTCTATCGCATTCTTAGTGACTTCATTGTGCCGACTGTTTAACGACTCTGTACCCGGAGTGTCTACCAAAGCTATTCCCTGTGGCATATGCTCATTTTTATAGTAGAAAGTGACATAATTCACTCTTTTTCCTATTTCTTCAACTGAAATAAGTTTTTTGAATAAGTCTACCTGTAATTCAAAATCATTATAATATGATAACGCTTCTGAACCTCTAAAGTATTCTTTTATCAATTCACTCTTATTTTGTGAGAATAGTTTTCTACTTCCATCTGTGTAAACTATATCCAAATCATCCACACTTGATCTTTTTAAAATACTTGTAGTTACAGTTGTACCCTGAATTGCATCAGTCGGTAGTAAGTTTTTATGTAATATAGAGTTTAAAAAAGTAGACTTTCCACTTGAAAAAGATCCAACTGTCCCCAAATATAAGCTATTATCCTCCAACCTACTCGTCAGACTTCCCAGTTCTTTTTCTATATATATACGTTGCTCCACATCTAAATATGGCAAAATTTTATTAACCGAATTAATAAACTTAAAATATGGAAGTTTAAATTTATATAATATATTACAACTACTATATAAATCACAGAAATTATAATTAGTACTACGTATATTACCATTATATGCTGTTTTTTTCTCTTCTTCCTTTATATGCATATCAGCAGATTTTTTTTCTTCTACTATTCTATCTAGCTCCTTCTCATTATTAATCAAATTTAAATTATCGTTTACATTATCCTCACTTGAATTCAATTCTCCTACAGTCATTGTGCCATTTACTATATTTGTAAAGTCACTTTTTGTATTCAATATTAGGCTTATTAACTCTAATTTATAATATTCAATATTTTCTTCTAACACATCCTTAAATATTGAATTTATACATCTTGATAATTGTTCTGATACATACTCAATGAATACATCATAATTACCTATATATGATTGAATATATTCATATATTGTTCTCGTACAATCTCTTAAAATAAGATAGCTTTTACTATCAATCTTTTCTGCATCTTCCTGATTATACTTTACATCTCTTACCGAAAGGCTGTTTAAAACTTTTGGTGAAATACCAAAATCTGTTTTTAGCCTATGCTTGTAAAAAATAACTCTTTCTTTGTATTTTGCATAAATACTATTTAAAGTATATGTGAAATGATTATTTATATTAGCTATGGTTGAACTTATCCTAACAGACTTATAATCCCACAAAGATGGATTCGTACATGCACATATCTTTTCGCATTGCTCATCACTAAATTTTTTTAGTGTTCTGGTTATGTAGTCTTTTTCTTCATTAAATTTACGCTCAACATTTATTTTGCAATTATCCATATCGCGCTCGATATTAATTAAAATATTATTATCTTTCATTCCTTTATCACCTTCACATTCTCCCCCTGACTTCTAATCCACATATCAATACCCTTACCAAATACCTCTGCCCTAATGATATACTTGCCATCCTTTTCGCTTTCTATCTTTGCAGTTGGTAGGCGGTCAAGTATTGCGTCAACGTCAGAGCCGTTGTATTCAAAACGGATTCTGTTTATTTTTCCGCCATACATAAATTGAACTCGCTTTCTAAACTCTCCTTCTTCGAATCTGTCTTTATAAGGCATTTTAAATCTATCTTCTAGTACTTTATAGCTGACGATTCTATCTACACGGTATATTGTAGGGAACGCATCATTTATTACATCAAAGTTCTCACAAACTTCTTTGTCATCTATAAATGCAGTGATATAAAAGTAGTACTCGGAAAACATTATTCCTACAGGCTTTACTTTTCTTTTTACGATTGTCTTATCTTTGGTTCTCCTGTACTCAAGTTCCACATATTTACAGCTTCTAATCGCCTGACCAAGATCCCATAATGTATCAAGGAAGTTTGTTTTATGCCTCAGCTCTATATAATGATGTTCTTCATTTCCTATCAACTCCTTGACCGGCTGTCTGTTCTCTTTCGGTACACAGCAACTTATAAGTTTATCAAGTATCCCTTGCATTTCATCTTTTGGAAATGCCCTGCTGTCCAACAATATTTTACATACTGCAAGTGTCTCACTGTTTGACAAAGTTCCTTGATATGATGATTCCATCTTATAACCACCTGCCTCTTTGTCGTAGACTATGGAGTTTATAATACCGTTACTCGCCATATCGGAACACATATAATCTTTTATGGAAGCGATATCCCTTTGAATCGTTCTTTCATCCACATTGAAGTTATCAGCTTCTTCTCTTTTATTTACAATATAGCCTTTCACCAGCTTGGAATATATCTTAAGCAATCGTGATGACCTATCTGCCCCAAAAACATTCATATCTCATCTCCTATATGCCTAATATACTATTTAACATAGACATATATTGTCATTGTAAAAATTATTTATATATAAAAATTTATATTTACCCTCATATAATAACACCAGCTAATTATAACAAATTTATTAATATTTTTCATTAGTAAAATTAATATTTAATCATTTTTCTTACAAAAAAGAACATTTTTCATTGTGCCCCTTATATTTACTTAATTTATTTTTTATTTATTGGAAAATAGTCTTCTGTGTTTCATCTGAATCTTGATAAATTACAACTTTATTACCCCACTTATTACACTCATTATTACCCTCTTTATTACCCTCTTTATCTTACATAGTCTCAACCTAATTAAAGCCATACAAAAAAGGACACCTTCTACAGTGTCCTCATTGTTTTGAGCCTTAATAAAGCATTTACATTTTTTCATTCAAATATTTTTGAAACTTACTTACGCTTAAGTTTGCTCTTTTTGCAGCATCTTCTACTGAAATTATTCCATCTTTTACAAGCATAAGTAATGTATTTATAACACCTTCTTTTATACCCTCTTCTCTACCTTCTTTTATACCCTCTCTTTTACCCTCTTTTATCCACTTGTCTTTAGATTCTTCTTTAAATATGTCGTATAACTCCTTCATTGCATCTGTCATCTTATTACCCTCCTTAACATACTTAAAATCATATTTCATTTTAGATGTTACAGGAAAATTGTCACTGTAACAATCATCTTTTGTAAAAACTCCCATCAGTTCAGATAATATAGTACCGCCACATTATCAAAGCTTTCTCCTATTTTCATCAACATTGTAGTCAAAACATTACTTTGATATCACACTCTTTTTCACGTATAAATTTAGGGGTGGTGTGACTCAAAATAAGTCACACCGCCCCTTTCTTATTGATATCAATTCCCAACAATCTCTTTATATATTTTCACAGTACTCTTATTTATCACCGTAGTGAGAACCACACTGTATTATTTCAATACTGTTCTAAAATAATCTGAATACGATTCGATTTTTCTCATCAATACGAACGCTCCAATATCCCGAAAGATTTCCACTAAGCGGTTCAGGCTATCCGGTACATTCATATCCATTTCTATCAATATCTACCAATAACCTATGGATTTTCTTTAAAATCTTCTTATCATGTGTTTGCCAATACAGATATTCTTTCCATGCATTATCATCCCATAGTTTTCGCATCATTCAACTCCTATTAAGTCATGTTCTTTTAACACACTTTTTCCTGTGCGAATATTGGCAACTCTCCTCTCCAATTCATCCATATTCTCTTTACTGTAAAAAGGATCCGCCGACACTTCGAACGGTATTCGTCTCTCTGACCCAAGCCTTTTCAAATAGATATTTACTGCTGTAGACATTGACATTCCAATATCTTTGCATACTTTCTCTGCATTTACCTTTACATCATCATCAATTCTCAAACTAATTTGTGCCATAATCATCCTCCTTCCTTTAACTTTATTGTATTCTATTTGCACTTGTTTGTAAAGCATTTCACTTATATTGAAAACGATAATACATCGTTTAATAAAATTGTTTCTCTATAACTTTGCACTTTATTAACTTTCGACACAACTTGTCATTAGTAATAGAATTTATAACCTGCTTATACAAAACTAAAATAGAGGTATCACTTTCATCCATGATACCTCTTTAATTACTATATAGATTCTTATTCTCTACTATCCCTATCCTCCTTCTCCTTCAGCGCCATCTCCTGAGCCAGATTCACCACCTTGTTCTCAAGGAGTGACATCTGTATACTCATAAAGAAGAGCTTTATAAGGAGCATGCCTATTATTATCAGATAGACTATATTTGCCGGGGATTTTGCACCGACCAGATCGGATATAAAATAAATTATTCTTGGGAATATGGCAAAGATTATCAGTATGATGGCAAAGACCACCCAGAAGAGTCCATCCTCTATTCTTATCTTTGATTTTCTTATTTTTCTTATAATGACAAAAAATGACATTATTGATATCAAAATCAAACCTATTCTTAGTATAGCAGTCATATTATTTCTTCTTCTCTCTAAAACTTTGAATAAATATAATGGAGCAAAGCATTCTAAACATGTATTTGGCGGCATTTATAGGAGTAAGATAACTTATTCCCGCCACTCTTTCATCCATTTCACCCTGTATTTCACATACTTTCACGCCTTGCTTTATCAGATAGGATATTGTATCCGGCTCAGGTGCGTAGTTAAGTCTAAGTGCAAACTCTGTAATCAGCTTTTCATTATACATTCTCATACCCGAGGTAGGATCATGAATAGTAGCACCTGTACTTAACTTTATTGCAAGAGCAATAAGTCGGGAGCCTAGCATTCTCGGAGTAAACGGCTTTTTCTTAGTGACAAACCTTGAAACAATTACTATATCACATTCCTCACATTTTTTCCTCATTTCAGGAATGTATTCGGGTCTGTGCTGTCCGTCACCGTCAAATTGCACAGCATATTTATAGCCATGCTTGTGTGCATACTTCATACCGGTTTGAAAAGCACCTGCAAGCCCCAGGTTTACCGGCAAATCTATAATATTAAATCCTCTTTCTCTGCAGATCTTGGATGTAGAGTCAATGGAACCGTCATTTACAATCACATAGTCCACATCATTTAATGTATTTGTCAGTCGATCTATTACATTTGCAATATTCTTTTCTTCATTAAACGCCGGTATTATTACCAATGTATCAGCCATATCTATCTCCAAAACTCTCTGTTCATACTAAAGGCTCTCACAACACCCTTTGGCAATTTCTTGTAATTTTTTCCTGCCAAAAATCCCGCATACTTGCAGGCACTGATATAAATAAGCCTGATTGCACTGATATATGAGTGAGTGGCAAGAAGGTGTTCCATAGTTTTAAATACCATTTTTTTACCTTCGCTCTCACTTTTTATATTCTTAAAGATATGAGGATTGCTTGCCTGTGACGCCCCGATATCAAAGTTTCTTTTAAACTGAGTAACTCCGGTATAATTGTGAGAATGTACCACCATTGCCCATGCCTCATATTTTACAAAATATCCGTTTTCTATAAGCTTGTAGGCAAAAAGCATATCTTCATTCAAAATCTGACCGGTATCAAATCTTCCCAAAGCATCAAAAGTTTCTCTTTCATATGCCGCACAGACATTTGAAGCAAAATATGTCTTAATTCCAAGTGTCTGTCTTTCGTTAAATGACTTTATCATTGACTCTGCAGGATAATTAAATTCTCTTGTAAACTTCTCTATTTTATTTGCATTTTTATCCGGTACCTGTCTTGCATAAGTCATCTTGATGGACTTATCCATACCTCTAAGCAAATATTCAATAGTCTTCTTGTCAAAACAGACTGCGTCCTGAGTCATGCAAACAAAATACTCGGCCTTTGACTTTGACACTCCAAAGTTTCTTGTCGCCCCATGGTCAAAATCCTGCTTTTCTATATGCTCCAATATAAGTTCAGTATCGCTTTCTTCAAAAAGCTCTTTTAATTTCTCTTCTATTCCGGTCTTATCCCATACAGCTTTGTCTGTATTTATAATAATTATCTTACCCGGTGCTACTGTCTGAGCCAAAAGTCTTTTTATTGATACCAAAAATTTATTGTCAGGTTTATATGTAGGTATTATTACATCTACTAAATTCATTTTTTAACCTTTCTGAGTCCAAAAATCACTGCAACAAGGAAGGATATTGAAAGTAACAGCATGGTTATCATATATGCAAAAGCCGCTCCGTTCATTCCGAAACTCCTTACCATGAAATCACTGATAAAGTATGCAAACACTGCCCCTACAGCATATATTGAAAATATAACTCCTGTCATTTCAAAGATAACCAAACAGTAATATCCTAGATTTACTATTGCATAAAGTCCGCCACCAAGTATTACCAAAACCAAGGCAGGTTTGTAAGGCTCTATTGCATTTCCCACATCACCAAGCACCAGCTTGAGTGCAGGTATTCCGAGAATATAAGCCGCAAGCATTCCAAATAAAGTGGCCACAAATATAAATACCGCAATCTTTGATATTGTCGAAATAAACTTTTTTCTGTTACCTGTCTTATACAGCAATGAAAGTTTTGTAAGTATCGGCCTTATTATAAAGCCTGCCATCAGATTTATAATGGATGTCGGGATAAATATTATGCTGAAGTAGCCGTTTAGTTCCTCTCCAAGTCTGTAATTTACAGCGTACTTTGCCGCCGCAAAGATATAAAGATCTATAAAAGCTCCTAAAAAAAGCCATTTGCTCTTATTTATTAAGCTTATATAAGAATTCTTTTTTACAACTTTATCAGGACCTAATCTTCTTAAAGGCAGTATATCAAAAATTATTGCGGCTATCACTATACTCGGTAAAAGCGCCAATGAACTTAATTTTAAATCCTTTGTAACTCCAAGTGTAACAAGGAATATGCCGACACAAAATATTGTTCTGAAAAGTGTTGCCTTTCCTGTCATATCAAGCCTGTCCTGCCTTTGCATTTCAGACTCAAATATATCACAAAATCCGTCTAAAATCTTATACAGTGACAAAATCATATATACTTCAAAGACATAGCTGTCCTTAGTCATAATAATTGTATATACAAAGCCTGCCAAAACAGCCAGAGCCGAGGTAATAACTCTAAGCCTCAGATAATCTCCGAAACTGTATTCATTTGAAACATCGGTAACCTGTATCGGTCTCATTCCAAAGTATGAAACTATATAAAGTTGCTGGCCTAATGTAGAAAATCCGAAGAAAAATATTCCTCCTGCATATGCACCTGCAATCTTTGTTACAGCCACCCCCAGCAGCATGCTGGTAACAGCATATACAAGGCTTCCCAGCATATTCCAAAAATATGCACTTCTTTCTTTACTGTCCATAATATATCCAAATCTATTTTAATTCCACCATGGTTATTTCTTTTGCAAAGCAGCCGTATTTTTTAACACTTAAATCATTAAGTTCCATGCCGCCACAAAGTCTTATAATTGCTTCCAGCTCGTTCACTCCGGCATTGTGAGTAAAAGGATAGCCTCCGCCAAACCTTGCATTCATATCTATTATATAGGCTTTCCCGTCTGATAAGAGTATATCCATATCAAGATTACCTATATGAGAAAGACTTTTTGCTATCTTCTTTCCTACAGTTTTAAGATCGCTGTTTTTGGTAACCTCTGCAATATCGGTTTCACCCGATCTCATGGCATATTTTCTCTTTACCGTAACACTTAAGTTCTCGCCTTTAAGATCATTGAAAATATCCAGTCCAAACTCATCTCCTTTGATTTTTTCCTGTATAAGTATTGCTCTGTTCATATCGGCATTTGACTCAAATCTTAAATAGGATTTTTGAATACTTCTCTTTGCCTTTTCATAGAGAACTTCAAGTTCTTTTTTATTCTCAGCCTCAAATATGCTTAGAGATCCCACTCCCCATCTTGGTTTTAAAATATAAGTTTTTTTATGAAAATCAGCATATTCAAGTGCCTTATCAAGATCCAAATAGGTCTCCGGCACAGGCAAATTTATCTTCTCAAGATATTTAAGCATTTCAAATTTATCATTACAAATATTTATAACATCCTCATTTGAAACAATGACCTTTACACCCAAAGCCTCAAGTCTGCTTTTATTCTTTGCAAGTATCATAAGGTCAATGTCAAAGAGTGAAATTAAAATATCTATTTTTTCATTTTTGCATATTTCCAGTAGAAACGGAATATATTCTTCATCATATATAAGCGGTGACTCAAAAGCCTTATCAGCTACACTCATAGCTGTTGTATTCATATCCGAATTTGTTGCTATTATCTTCCCCTCTAATCCGAGGTCCTTATATATATCCCTTAAATAATCGATTATATATGCTCTTCTACCCACACTGGTCAAAAGTATATTCATTATTATCTCACCTTACTCACTATCATCTTAAAGTTCTCATTTTTCATAACTACAGCCAATGCTATATAAATAATTACACCAAGCACTATCTGTATCAGAAGACTTAAAATACCGATTCCTATATGCTTACCTGCAATGTAAATAATAATTCCCATAATTATAGCAGGTATGAAGTTATTTAAAGCATCCATACTCTGTTCTTTTAGTGTGTAACCCAAAAGCCTTTCATTCGGTGCCGCATTTATATATGCACAAATCAAATCTGAAAAAGCCTTAAGCCCTACAAACACAAATACATTATACCTTATTCCTATCAGCAATATGGCAATTCCAAGGATCTTTTTTATAATTTCAAGCTTTAAAAATATATCACTTCTGCCCATAGCATTTAATGCCTCAAGGTTTGATACATGAATCGGCCAAAATACATATGAAAAACACATCATCTGCAAAAACGGTATTGCAATCCTCCACTTTTCTCCAAGCAGTAAAAGTATCAGATTGTCACTGACCGCCGCCAGACCGCACATCATAGGTGCCACCACAAATGTGGAAAGTCTTACCGATGACTTTAAAAGTGATTTTACATCCTCCTTACTTTCCTGTTTCTTTGACATGGCAGGAAGAAGTACGGACTGTATGGCTGATGAAAGATTGCTTACTACAAGTTTTGGAAATTGCTCACCTCTGTTGAATGAGCCAAGCATATCCTCACTGTATGCCTTACCTATGACAAGTCCGTGTATATTTGTAAAAATCGTATCTATAAGTGATGCCGCCAAGAGCTTCGAGCCATAGGCAAACATCGTTTTTAATCTCTCCAAGCTGAACTTAAGCCCCGGAAAATATTTTATACCTATACCGAGTATTATAAGGAGTGCAAAATAATAGACTATCTGCTGAAACACTAAAGACCAGACCTTTGCTCCCTCAAGTGCCATAATTACACTCACGCTGCCTGAAATCACAGACGAAAGAAATGTTGCTATGAAAAGTGTTTTAAACTTCATATTTCTGGCAACATATGAATTTTCTATTGATATAATACTTCCGGGCAGTATTATTATGCCCATAACTCTAAGTATGCCTGTAAGCTCCGGATTTTTATATATATCGGCTATGACGGGAGAGCCCAAAAATAACAGTATATATATCGCCACCGATAAAAATACATTAAAAATCAGCACAGATGAAAAGTCCAAATCATCTGCATGAAACTTTTGTATCAGTGCTGAAGCAAAACCGTTTTGTACCAAAACATTTGCTATTGTTGTAAATATCAAAACTATTGCAACTATTCCATACTCTGAGGGACTTAAAAGCCTTGCAAGGAGTACGGATACTATAAACTGGACTCCCTGTGAACCCCCGTTTTCAAGTATTTTCCAAAAAAGAGATGTGGAAATCTCACTTTTATTTTTTTTATTCATCAGATATTCAACATCTCTCCTATTGTAAGTATTTTTGAACTTTTAAAAAATGAATATTTCAAGATATCTCTTATCTTTGATACTCTGTTTTTAGATTTCATATTTGCAAAGGCATTTAAATATTTGCGTGCAAAATATGTATCGGCCGACCTGCTTTTTCCAAGTTCATCTTTATATAATCTTAAAAACTCATCTACCTGTGCAAACATACAGTCATAGTTTTCTCTTATCCTTTGTTTGTTTCTCTTTCTTATATTGCGAAGTTCCAGAGGATTCTTTGCACCAAGTTCATTGCTTTCGTGTTGGCGATATTTTACCAAGCACTCATTAAGATATCCCACCTTACCGAATGTAAAAGCGATTATTCCAAGCCACCAGTCGTGCATAAAAGAAACTTTAGGTCTTTTATATATATCAAGTAATGCTTTATTTATAATCACCGTATTTCCTGTAATATTGTTTTCAACAAGATATCTTGAAAAACTTTCTTTAGTACTTATTGTATAAAGGTATTTTGACTCTTTTTTTGCATGCGTTATGGCTTCACTCATACCTGTAAGCTCAGACATTTTTTTGTTTTGTGAATTCAGGTTTTCATCCACTATCTCCAAATCCGAATGCACAAGTATCGGTGTTTCTTTGCCATACCTTCTTTCAAGCCTTTGTACAGCCTTCAAGCTTTTTTTGAGTCTGTCTCTTTCCCAAAAGTCATCCTGATCGCATAGTGCAATATATTCGGCATCAGCCATATCAAGCAGATTGTAAAAGTTTTCTTTCGCGCTGTGAGTATTGCTCTGAACAACATTTATCTTTTCGCCCAATACGCTCTCATAGCCTCTTAATATTTCAAGTGTACAATCGCTTGAATTATCGTCACTTGCAAGTATCCTGTAGTCCGTAAAGCTTTGATTTATTATACTTTCTATCTGCTCAGACAAAAATCTTTCACCGTTATAGGTCGCAAGTAAAATCTCTATCATAAACTTTCCTACACTAACCCGAAAATAATCACTTCAAGTCTTACAAATGCAAAGAAAACTTTTGCAAATATCTGCTGAAGAGGGTTTATATTCAGATAATTTTTATAAAAATACATTGTGGACTCTTCTCTGATTTTCTGGCGTGAATAAAGGCTCTTTAAACTTTTTTTGATGCTTGCGGAATGTATATGCTTATACTTATATCCTGTAATAACGGCCGTTTTTAATCCGATACCTTCCATCTTTTTTGAAAGCAAATCCTCCTCACCGTATAAAAACATCTTTTCGTCATAGCCACCGACCTTTATAAATGCGTCAACTCTTACCATAAGTAGTGCCCCAAGTACAGCGCCTACTTTTCTTATCTTGGCATTATAAAAGTTTCTGTCATAATGAAGTGCCTTTGTAAAGATTCGTCTGCATATAGGACCGTTCTCCGCCAATGAATGAAGAAAATCTCTCATCGGCCAACATGACGCGCCTTTTAATACATTTTCTCTGCCGCCATATACATCATTTGTTTCTACCAAAGGAGCACATATGCCGATATTTTCATTTTTTTCCATAGCTGACTTTAATACTTTAATCACTCGTTCTTCAAAGTCTGTATCCGGATTTGCAATCAAAGCCAAATCCATTCCAAGTTTTTTCGCTACAAAAATACCGATATTATTTCCGGCACCATATCCTTTATTTTCATGGTTTTCTACAAAGTATATTTTTTCATTATCTTCGCAGTAGCTTTTTAATCTGATTCTTGAATCATCATTTGAAGCATTGTCTACCACAATTACTTTATCAAATACATCATAATTTGCCGTATTCCCAAGGACTTTTAATGTGTTATCCGCATCATTATAATTTAATACTACTAAAGCTAATTTCATTTGCTCTCCTTATTTTCTTTCAGAATGCTTCTTGTATGCTTTATCTATGTAATACTCGGATATTCTTTTTCTTAATGTAGGACAAATAAATGTAATCAAATCCATCATATGATATATGAGCATATACAGATTCTTTCCCTTTTCTATAGGAACATCTCTAAAAGGAGTCTTTTTCTTAAAGTAATCATATGCTTTCTTATACGGATTAAAGCTTCCCGCAATCCAAGGCCTTTCATCCCCTGCAAAATGTATTATTACCGGTCTTCTCTTTGCTTCT
This sequence comes from Lachnoanaerobaculum sanguinis, assembly GCF_033242365.1. Classification (NCBI taxonomy): domain Bacteria; kingdom Bacillati; phylum Bacillota; class Clostridia; order Lachnospirales; family Lachnospiraceae; genus Lachnoanaerobaculum; species Lachnoanaerobaculum sanguinis. The sequence continues at coordinate 6,974 of NZ_BTHK01000007.1, read as the reverse complement.
TTTAAATCCTTCTTTGTGTAGGAAAGGCTTGCACTGTAAACTTTAATAAATGAATTGTATGAAAAATATTTATAATTTGAAAAGAAATTATACTTAGGCAAAAGCTTTTTTATCTTCCATCTGAGTACACCGTTTATGGCATCCTGCTCACCGAAAAGACTCTTATCCCATATACTTTTACTGTAGCTTATAGTCTTTTCTCCAAGATTATTCTCTCTCCACTTTTTTAAATCTATGAGCAGGAGTCCGGCATTTACATAAGACGCCTCAAAGTCAAGTCCTATTTCATACCTTACTCTTTCAAGTACTGTAGGCTCTTCCACCGCAGCTATTATATTTTCTCCAAGCTCTGTATTGTATAATTCCCTTATAGAATGCAATATAACCATATCACAATCCAGATAAAGTATTCTATCAACATCTTCAGGCAAAATCTCACCTACCAGCAGTCTACCCATCTTACTGATATCAAATGTTGAATCCTGCAAACCTGTATCAAAATATTTTGATGTATCTTTAAGTTCTATTATTTCTACATCTCTGCCAAATCTTTTTGCTATACTTTTCAATTTGTCCAAAGAGTCCTCACCAATTCCTGTGGAAATGATGAAGACTCTGATATCTTTTTCGTATCTGTTTCTCTCATATAGCGAATATAAGCTGACACCCAGGTGCACTGCAAATTTTTCATTTGCTATATAAACTATATTCATACTTACCTCATTTATTATTATATGAACATAAAGGAATACACACTTTAATACGCATGTATTCCTTTAATAAAAGTACTTTTAATAGAACAATCTATTTACTGCAGAGAATAAAGCTCTGATAGACGATCTTGTGATATTACCTGAAATACCCACACCATAAGTGGTCTTTCCGCTTTCCACATCAAGCATATGGATATATGAAGCCGCCTTTGCATTTGAACCTGATGTAAGAGCATGCTCATTATAATCAAGAACCTTAATTCCCTTACCGACAACATTTTCAAGGCCTCTCTTAACAGCATCGATAGGACCGTTTCCGGTACTCTCAAACACTTTCTCTTCACCGTTAAATGTGTATGTAACCTTAACATATGTAGAGAAATCTCCGTCCTCATCGGCATCAGTGATAATACATTTGTTGAAATGCAGAGGTTCTTTCTTCTCAATGTAATTCTTTTCAAATTCCTTGTAGATTTCTTCCGGTGAAACTTCACCCTGTACTTCTGAGATCTTCTGAATAATATCTGCGAATTCCTTGTGCATACCCTTCGGCAATTTGAAGCCATAGAATGTATCCATAACAAATGCAACTCCGCCCTTTCCGGACTGTGAGTTTATTCTTACTACAGGCTCATACTCACGACCTATATCTGCAGGATCTATAGGCAGATATGGAACTTCCCAGTATGGGTTGTTTCTCTGTCTCATCGCCTGAACGCCCTTATTTATAGCATCCTGATGAGAACCTGAAAAAGCTGTAAATACAAGCTTTCCTGCATATGGATGTCTCGGGTTGATGCTCATCTTTGTGGTTCTCTCATATACATCTATGATTTCTTTAATATTGCTGATATTAAGATTCGGATCAATACCCTGTGAAAACATATTGTAGGCAATATTAAGTATATCCACATTTCCTGTTCTCTCACCGTTTCCGAAAAGTGTACCCTCCATTCTGTCGGCTCCTGCCAAAAGCGCAAGTTCCGCAACAGCTGTACCTGTACCTCTGTCATTATGAGGATGTGTGGAAAGTATAATCGCCTCTCTGTTTTTTAGGTGTGTACTCATCCACTCTATTCTGTCTGCAAATACATTAGGTGTTGTCATCTCAACAGTGTTCGGAAGATTGATTATTATCTTCTTATCTTTTGTAGCGCCCCATGCATCTACAACGGCGTCACATACATCAAGTGCAAAATCAAGTTCTGTTCCCATAAAGCTCTCAGGTGAATATTCCAATATAATTTCACCGTCATGGTCTTTCATATACTTCTTTACAAGATCCACACCTTCAAGTGCAATATTTTTTATTCCTTCTCTATCAAGAGCGTATACTACATCTCTTTGTAATGTATCCGTGGAATTATAGATATGCATTATACATTTTTTAATTCCCTTTATAGCTTCAAAACTTCTTTTTATAAGATGCTCTCTACACTGGCAAAGTATCTGTACTACAACATCATCCGGTATAAGTTTTCTGTCCACAAGCTGACGAAGGAAGTCAAATTCTATCTGGGATGCTGCCGGAAAACCTATCTCTATTTCCTTAAAGCCCAACTTTACAAGCAGATTAAACATCTCTATCTTTTCTTCTACCACCATTGGCTCGACCAATGCCTGATTGCCGTCTCTTAGATCTGATGAACACCATATAGGTGCTTTCTCTATTTGCTTATTCGGCCATGTTCTCTCTTTAAAATCCACTACAGGATTTCTCTTATATCTTTCAATATGATACATTTAATCTCTCCTCTTTTCTAATCTAAGTTTAAGCTTTGTCCCATTCTCTGATTTTTGTCCCCCTATATTAAAAGTCCTTCTTTTTCCATAACTTTTATTACTTCATCTGTATATTTTTCGCATTCTTCCATGCTCTTTGCTTCTACCATTACTCTGATAAGAGGCTCCGTACCGCTTGGACGAAGAAGTATTCTTCCGTCATCTCCAAGTGCTTTGCTTACGGCATCTACCGCCTCAAGCACCGCCTTGTTTTCTCCGGCTTTTTGCTTATCCACAACTCTCACATTCTTTAAAACCTGTGGGAAGATATCCACTTCACTTGCAAGTTTTGATAGAGTCTGCTTGGTTTCAAGCACCACCTCCATTACCTTAAGTGATGTAAGTATTCCGTCACCCGTTGTGGCATGTTTTGCAAATATAATATGTCCCGACTGCTCACCGCCAAGGCAGTGACCGTTATTTTGCATATTTTCATATACATATTTATCACCTACAGCAGTCTTTTCAAAATTTATATTTTCTCTTTCAAAGGCTTTATATAGTCCGAAGTTTGACATTATTGTAGTTACCACTGTGTTATTGAAAAGCTCTCCTCTCTCCTTCATATACTTGCCGCAAATATAAAGGATCAGGTCTCCGTCCACCACATTACCGTTTTCATCAACACAAAGACATCTGTCGGCATCTCCGTCATAGGCAAAACCTATGTCACAACCGTTTTCCAAAACACATTTTTGAAGGCTCTCCATATGTGTTGAGCCGCAATCTGTATTTATATTTATACCGTCAGGATTGTTATGAATTACATAAGTATCCGCTCCCAAAGCATCAAATACATTCTTTGCAATGCTTGAAGCCGAACCGTTTGCAAGATCCAGTGCCACCTTCTTTCCCTTAAAGGATCTGGTAGCTATAGAAATCAGATATCCTATATATCTGTTTCTGCCTGCGGCATAGTCTATCGTTCTTCCGATATCTTCCTTTGTTGCAAAAGGAATGGCATCTGCAGTTCCGTCAATATAGCTTTCTATCTTTTCTATAACTTCCTCTTCAAGCTTTTCACCTTTACCGTTGATTACCTTTATACCGTTGTCATAGTATGGATTATGGCTTGCGGAAATCATTATACCGCAGTCAAAATCATCACTTCTTACAACATAGGATACACTTGGTGTTGTAGTAACATGAAGCAGATATACATCAGCTCCGGATGCTGTAAGTCCCGCTACCAAAGAATACTCAAACATATAGCTTGATCTTCTTGTATCCTTACCTATAACAACTCTGCATTTTTTTCCGTCTTTAGAGTAGAAGCTCCCCAAAAATCTTCCGACCTTATATGCATGTTCAACTGTAAGGTCTATATTTGCTTCTCCTCTAAATCCGTCTGTACCGAAATATTTTCCCATTAGCCATTCTCCAGTTCTGACAAATATCTCTTTAGAGCGTCCTGCCACGAAGGCAAAAGTTCAAATCCGTTTTTTGTCAGCTTTGATTTATCCATTCTTGAGTTGTGTGGTCTCTTTGCCTTCACCGGGAAAGCATCGGAGTTCACAGGTGTGACTGCTACATCAAGATTTGCCTGTTTAAATATCTCACAGGCAAATTCGTACCATGAGCAAAGTCCCTCATTTGTAGCATGATATCTGCCGTATTTGTCGGTTAAAATCATATCCACCAAAAGTCTTGAAAGATCGGGAGTATATGTAGGTGATCCGATTTGGTCGTTTACCACACTTACAGCTCCTCTTTCTTTTCCGAGTCTTATCATTGTTTTTATAAAGTTATTTCCATGAAGTCCGAATACCCAAGAAATTCTTACTATAAAATATTTCTCAAGTAATTCTTCTACATATAGCTCTCCCTTATATTTTGCCATACCGTATACATTGAGAGGTGCTCTATTATCATCCGGTTCCCAAGGTCTTTCGCCCTCTCCGTCAAATACATAGTCTGTAGAAATATACATCATGGAAAGGTCAAGTGCCTTTGCCACCTTCGCAATATTTTTAGTACCTTCCGCATTTATCTTTGTTACAAGGGCTTCATTATCTTCCGCCGCATCCACTGCCGTATATGCCGCACAGTGGATGATTGCATCAAGCTTTTTTTCACCATTGATTTTTTCTATTACTTCCTTTGTCGCCTCGGAATCCGTAATATCCAAATCATCAATGTCTATGCCTATCGCATCAATATTTCTATTTGACAACTCGCAAAGAAGATCGCTTCCAAGCTGACCCTTTGCACCTGTTACCAATACTCTCATTAAAGTCTTTCTCCGTACATATTCTCAAAATACTTTGTGTATTCTCCACTGATGATATGCTCCCACCAGTCTTTATTGTTAAGATACCATTCAATAGTCTTTACAATACCTGTATCAAATGTATACTCCGGCTTCCATCCAAGCTCGGTTTCTATCTTGGTCGGGTCTATGGCATATCTTCTGTCATGTCCCGGTCTGTCCGTTACAAACTTGATAAGACTCTCAGGCTTGTTAAGCGCCTTAAGTATTGTCTTTACCACCTCAAGATTGGTTCTCTCATTGTGTCCGCCGATATTGTAGACCTCACCGATTTTACCCTTTCTTACCACAAGGTCAATTGCCTTACAGTGGTCTGTAACATAGAGCCAGTCTCTTACATTCTCTCCCTTGCCGTATACAGGAAGCTCCTCGTCATTGAGCGCTCTGCTTATGATAAGCGGTATAAGCTTCTCAGGGAAGTGGTAAGGTCCGTAGTTATTTGAACATCTTGACACTGTCACAGGAAGACCATAGGTTCTGTGGTATGCAAGTACGAAAAGGTCGGCACTTGCCTTTGATGATGAGTACGGGCTTGATGTATGAAGCGGTGTTTCTTCTGTAAAGAATAAATCCGGTCTGTCAAGCGGAAGATCTCCGTATACCTCATCTGTGGATACCTGATGATATCTCTTGATTCCATAGGTTCTGCAGGCATCAAGTAGAGTTGTAGTTCCCATTACATTTGTTCTTACAAAACTCTCAGGATCTGTTATTGATCTGTCTACATGGCTCTCTGCTGCAAAGTTGATTACAACATCAGGCTTTTCTTCTTCAAAGAGCTTGAAGATAAATTCTCTGTCTGCGATATCACCCTTTACAAACTTGTAATTAGGTGCATTTTCCACCGGCTTCAAAGTCTCAAGATTTCCTGCGTATGTAAGAAGATCAAGATTTATAATCATATCCTCAGGATATTGATTTACCATATAGTGGACAAAATTTCCGCCGATAAATCCTGCACCGCCAGTAACAATAATTTTCATAATTAACCTCTTTTATAGTTTTAATTTTATAAACCGGACTGAGTCTTTAAAGATTCCCGGCCCTAATAAATCATAAATTATGACTGATGTATATGGTCTATGTATTTACCGTCATATACATCTTTCAGATATTTGCCATACTGATTTTTCTTGAATATTTCATAAGCTTTCAAAAGTTCTTCATCATTTATCCAGCCGTTTAAATACGCAATCTCTTCCAAGCAGGCAATCTTTCTGTGCTGATGTGTCTCCATTGTATATACAAAGTTGGTAGCCTCAACAAGGCTCTCATGTGTTCCTGTATCCAGCCATGTAAATCCCTGTCCGAGTACTTTCACCTCAAGTTCACCTTTTTCAAGATAGATTCTGTTAAGATCTGTAATCTCAAGCTCCCCTCTGGCAGAAGGCTTTAAGTTCTTAGCGTACTCAACCACATCATTATCATAGAAGTAAAGTCCTGTAACACAGTAATTGCTCTTCGGTTTTTCAGGTTTTTCCTCTATGGAAACTGCCTTTCCGTTTTTATCAAACTCTACAATACCGAATCTTTCAGGATCGTCTACATAGTATCCGAATACTGTAGCTCCCTTTGTCTTTGAAGCTGCCGATTTCAAATGATTCTTAAGTCCATGTCCATGGAAAATATTGTCTCCAAGTATCATCGCCACCGGCTCATTACCTATGAACTTCTCTCCGATAATAAATGCCTGTGCCAGTCCATCAGGGCTTGGCTGAACTGCATATTCCAGTTTAAGTCCGAATTGTGCACCGTCTCCAAGTAATTCTTTAAATCTCGGAGTGTCATCCGGTGTGGAAATTATAAGTATCTCTCTAATGCCTGCCTCCATCAATACGGAAATAGGATAATAAATCATTGGCTTGTCATAAATAGGCAATAGCTGTTTTGATGTAACCTTTGTAAGCGGATATAATCTTGTGCCGCTACCTCCTGCTAATATAATACCCTTCATTGTTCGTCCTCACTTTCGCTAGGGCTTTTTCAACCTCAAAGCCGTTATGAATATAACTTTCAATAACTTTTATAATACCATAATTTGACAAATCTGTGAAGAAATAAAAAAGGATTGTATGTTATATAAGCCATATATGATAAAGTCCCATTATACCACAAATAAAAATGTCCCACTTATGGTAGAATACTATTTTGTATATTCTAACACTAGGAGGGACTGACTTATCAGAAAGGTTATTTTATCAATGGATGAA